>DIHU01000048.1 GCA_002420315.1 Akkermansiaceae bacterium UBA5688 | reverse complement strand
GCTTATCGCCGACCACCGACTCATACTGAAACCAAAGAGATCATTGCACGTTATGAGGCGGAGTTGGAAAAGAAGAAATCCCAGGACGAGGCCTTGGCGAATGCCTTTAAGGCGATTTTGGTTTCACCTAATTTTTTGCTGCGCGTTGAGAATTCGGTAGCCACCGCCAAAGATCAGGAAGTAAGCGATTTTGACTTGGCGACCCGGCTCTCTTATTTTCTCTGGGCTTCGACACCGGATGATGAACTTCTAGATGTCGCTGCGGCCGGGAAGCTGTCCGATTCTGCAGATCGTGAGGCTCAGGTAGAGAGAATGCTTGCTGACCCTCGTAGTCTTTCGCTGGGAGAAATATTTGCGGCCGAGTGGCTGAGCACTGACGACGTTGGCCCGCGGATTCGTAAGGACCCGATTGATAATCCCTGGTGCACCGAAAGTTTGATGGCGGCAATGCGTGCCGAGACGGCACACTTCTTCCACTCGTTGGTGATGGACAATGCTCCGGTGGTGCGATTGATCAATGCGGACTATACCTTTCTGAATGCTGAGTTAGCCCGTCACTATCGAATTAGAGGGATTGAAGGGGACAAAATGCGCAGGGTGTCTTTGGAGACCAAGCAACGTGGCGGTATCTTTGGGCATGCCAGTGTGCTGGCAACCACCTCTTTCCCCGATCGCACCAGTCCAGTGGTGCGCGGGAAGTGGATTCTTGATACTCTTTTAGGAACACCGCCGCCACCGCCGCCACCTGACGTTCCAGAAATTGATGTGGAAGGCCGTGGGCGCAGGGCCGCAACCAGCTTGCGCCGTAAACTTGAAGTCCATCGGGAATCAGCCCGATGTGCTGGGTGTCATTCCCAAATGGATCCACTCGGATTTGCTCTTGAAAGCTACGCGGAATTTGGTCAATGGCGTGGCGGAGTTGATGATCGTGGCACTTTACCAAGTGGCGCAAAATTTCGAGGCCCGGCCGGACTTAAGCTCGCCTTGATTGATGAGCGTCTGGATGACCTCGGAGCGCAGGTCATTCGAAAGATGTTGGCCTATGCTTTGGGTCGACAGCTCGAGTTTTACGATGAAGCCACCGTGAGAGAAATCGCGGAGAAACTGAAACCGACCGGATATCGCTTCGGTGATTTGGTGCTCGCTATCACTGCGAGTGATCCTTTTATAATGAAACGTCTACCTCCCGCTTCCGTGGGAAAATCCAATGAAGAGTAATCCAAACCGCCGCGCATTTTTGAGAGGAATGGGAGCCTGTCTTTCACTTCCTGCCATGGAGAGTTTTGGGGCCCCGGAGGCAGTTCTTGGTAAACCCGGTGTGCCACCGCGATTGGCCTATCTCTACTTTCCCAATGGAAGTGCCGAAGGAAGTTGGGAACCCGAGAAGGTCGGCCCTGCCGGGGAGTTGCAAAAACTCAATCGTTGGATGGCACCTCTGGAGGAATTTAAGGATGACCTCGTCGTGACCAAGAATTTGTGGACTCCCCGTGGCAATGGTCATGGAGCGGGAACGGCGACCTGGTTGACTGGCGGCTCGTATGATCATCGCAAGAATGATGTGGGGGCTCCTTCCGTGGATCAACTTGTGGCAAAGCATCTGAGCGATTCGACGCCTTTACCTTCCTTGGAATTGAGTACTGCAGGCGAGGGGAGTTTCTCCGGAAGTCTGCCGCGTAATTGTCTTTCTTGGACGCGTCGTGATGTCCCTGCGGCTCGTGAGACCATGCCGCGGGCCATCTTTGATAAGCTGTTTAGGCGCGCGAGTGAGGGCTTTTTGAATCGCAGTGTTCTTGATCTTGTCCTAGAGCAATCGAAGTCTCTGAAACGTCGCGCGAGCAAAGCGGATACTCGCAAGATCGATGAATACCTCGACGCAGTGCGCGCCGTGGAGAAGCGCCTTGATTTCGCGGAAGAGCAGACCCAACGAATTGCAGACGATCAGGCGCTCACCGATACTCTGACCCGGCCCGCCGCGGGGATTCCCGCTGATCACCAGGAGTATGTTCGCCAAATGCTCGAGCTGATGGCTCTATCATTTTGGTCCGGTGCCACTCGAGTCTCGACCTTCATGCTCGATCATGGGCAGAGCAATCGCTACTTCGATTTTGTTCCCGGGGTGAAAGGGACCTGGCATGCGCTATCGCATTGGAAAGATGCCAGTGGCCGCACCGAGGACGACGACGGCAAGACCAAGTGGGACAACACCAAGTCGAAGCTTGGCATGTATAATTCGGTGACTCGCTGGCATCACTCGCAGCTCGCGTATTTTCTGGGTCGCTTGAAAGAGCTCAAGAATGCCGATGGCACCAGCACTCTTGATAGTTCCATGATCGTTTATGGCTCAAGTATTGCCGATGGTCATGCTCACGAAGAAGAAAATCTCCCTATTCTTTTGGCTGGTGGAGGTTCGGAAACTCTCAAGACCGGACATTACCTGGCCCCTCGTCGCGCGACTTCAATGTCTAAGCTCCATCTCGCAATGTTGCAGCGGATGGGAGTTCCGTGCGACCGGTTCGGGGAAGCGGAGATCGCTCTTGAGGGGATTTCCTGATAGAGTGGCATCCGATTGCTAGTCGAAAACAAAGTGACTTTTTTCCGGCAGGTTGATTATTGGCCGGGAATTAGAGAGAAAGTCGACGTATTTACTGATCATGAATAAAGAGAAGGAAGCTGGATTTATGCGGATGTTCGTCGCGCATGAACCTGAGCTGCGGGCATTTCTGCGCACCCTGCTTCCTTCGTGGGAATTAGTAGATGATGTCCTTCAGGAGGCTAGTGTGGTGATGTGGAATAAGCTGGATCAGCTCGAGAATGAGGAGGGATTTGTTCCTTGGGCAAAAGTGATCGTCCGCTTCAAAGCAATGCATGCACGTCGCTCGGTGGCACGTGATCGGCTCGTTCTAAGCGAGGAAACAGTAGCGCTGTTGGCAGAGGACACACCCGATTCTAATTCTGAAAGGATTCATTTTGAGAGAAGAGCTCTGAATTCATGTTTGCAGAAATTATCCCTTGAGAATAGACGCCTTGTTCTTATGCCTTATCAAAGGTCAGGTGCTTTGTGGGAGCTAGCCCAACGGACAAACCGCTCGGTCAACAGCCTCTATAAACTTCTCGGTCGACTGCGGGAAAAGCTCCGCCTGTGTGTGGAGCAAGAACTTATTACGAAAGGGGGGGAATCATGAAGGACGAGCATTTTGGAGACCTTTGTAATCGATACTTTCTGGGCACGATTTCCGCGGAGGAAATGGCGGAATTGGATTGTGGTCTCAAAGGGAGTCAGGACCTGCGGGTTAAGTTCGCTGCTGAGGCCCGTCTCGATACCAATTTGCGTGATGCCGCTTCCAGCTTTGAGAAGAAGCAGGGGGTGGGTATTTCAAAAGGTCCCAGCAGGCCGAAGTGGCAGTGGGCAATGGGAGCCGCTGCTGCGCTTCTGTTGATCGCGCTCGTTGTTTCTTTCTTCTATCCAGAAAGGAAAACGGAGCACATTGCGCGTATTGCTGATTTGCATGGCGCGGTCACTTGGATCGCTGATGGCGAACAGGCTGAAGGCCGTCTTGAAATTGGAAATGAGTTAACGGGAGGGACCCTCGAAGTGTCCTCTCTGGACTCTTGGGCTGAACTTGTTTTTGAAGACGGTTCCAGCGTCTGGGTCTCGGGCCCGGCGGTCGTCACGATTTCAGATGGAGGCGCTGGAAAGATGATTCGTCTTCGTGAGGGTGATTTATCTCTGGATGTTTCACCTCAACCGGAGGGCAAGCCCATGCGGGTTATTACGCCTTCAGCTGAAGCTGTTGTCTTGGGAACGCAGTTTAACGTTTCCGCAAGTCCATTATCGACCAGTTTGACGGTGAATGAAGGGAACGTCCAGGTGACCCGGCTTGCTGATGGGAGTGTGCAGGAAGTGAAAGCGGATCATCGGGTGATCGCTGCTCTGGAACATGAGAGTCCTTTTCAGGCGAGCCCCCGGGGCGATTCGGTGCGGATCTGGAAAAGTGAATTCCCGCGTGATGTGCGACAGGGAAGCTTGGGCTCCGGAGCGGAGGGCCGTCCAAACGAATTGCACGCCGAGGCCCATCTCTTCCGGGGGGATCATGGTGAGACGATTGATCCTGTTTTGCTCTACACTGCGGTGGTAGGGCCTCGTGGTCGTAAAATGCAGCCAGTCCTCCTTTCGAAGGGGGCACGATTCCGAATCAGGGGACACCTTGATCAACCTTATCAGGTCGACTTCGGATTTGGAACCCATCATGCCCGGGGTGGTCTCTCGGGAAAATTTTCGGTCAAGCGCAAGCTCAAGCCGGATCAGGATGGATGGTTTGACGTCGAACTGGCGTTGGAAGATTTTGTGAGGATGAGGAGCCGTTTTGTTGAGTCTCCGGCTGGGCATGAACTCGTCTGGCTTTGGGTGCAAACCCACCGGAAGGACGTTGGTTTGAGCCTTTCGAGTGTGGACCTTTTATCACCGGAATCGGAATAGGATGAAGCGATTTTTTTCCAAGCATAGCATTTGGGCGTTGGTCACCGTCATCACCTTTGTCTTTGGCAAGCAGTGGTCGCGATCATCAAGGGCTAAAGATGTTTCTGACGAAGGAGGAGTGGGTCAAACCGGCATTGAATACCGTGGCGCACTCGGGAGATCTTCTTCGGTGTCTGGAAGAACTGCGAGTTCGACATCCGTTCGTGACTCTCGGAAGGCGAAGGAAGGGGCTGACAAACCAAGGAGAGACAAGCAATTATCTGAAGATGAGATTGATTTGTTGGTTACAGATTCAATCAAATC
>DIHU01000113.1:4010-20454 GCA_002420315.1 Akkermansiaceae bacterium UBA5688 | reverse complement strand
TGGTGGCAAACGACTGGGCTGTAGATCATCTTTTTCGCAATGATGGCAAAGAAGGCTTCGTCGATATCGCTTCTGAAACTGGCTTGGACCTAATGGGTTTTGGAATGGGTGCGTGCTGGGGGGACTACGATGGCGACGGGAAAGACGATCTCTTTGTCACCAACATGTTTAGCAAAGCTGGACAGCGAGTTTTAGGCGATTTCGCAGAAGTTGACCCTCGCTTTGTTGAGGCGGCATCGGGTAATTTTCTTTACCGGCAGAATGAGGGGAAGTTTCAACAACTTGCAGGATATGGAGGGTCAACGATCCCTGTTGCTAGGTCTGGTTGGTCCTGGGGCGGCCAATTTGTTGATATCGATAATGATCGAGATCTCGATATTCACGTTTTGAGTGGTTATTTTACCGCTCCGCGTTCTTTTGAATCGGATATTGATTTGTGAAGTAACCTTTGGCGCACGGTCGTGCGGCAAGATGAAAATATTGGAGGGGAAATAAGTAAATCGGAAGCTTGGGATCGCGACCCTCAAACCGGGATCGTCAATAACTTAGTGGATGCCCGTGTCGAGGCGGGTGATGAAATGGTGGACGGTAAGCTTCGGGTCCACTCTCTGAGTGGTCACGAGCGTAACAAGCTTTACCGCAATGATGGAACTGGTTCGAACTTTTCAGATCAGTCAGGTCTTTCCGGCTTGGACGATGAGTCTGATGGCCGGGCATTTGCCATTTTTGATTATGACCGGGACGGCTGGAGTGACATCGTGTCAGTCAATGCCATGAACCCGTTGACACGGCTATTCCGAAATGAAATGGGTGATGAAGATCGGAGCGGTAACTTTATAGCCTTTTCTTTTAGGGGCGGTAATCGAACTGCGACCTCATCCGATTGGAGCAATCGTGATGGATACGGCGCCCGCATTGAACTTAGAAAAGGAGCCGAGATGATCGAGAGAGAGCACCGCTGTGGTCAAGGGTATGGTTCACAAAATAGCGCTGTCATGATCGTAGGATTGGGCGATTGGGAAGAGGTTGATAAGGTGATTGTAAGGTGGCCGTCTGGAAGGAAATCCATCGTCAGTCGGGTCAAGCAAGGAGAGTGGCTGACTGTCGACGAGCGGGGGGGCGAGGAGCGTAAACCCTACCGCCGGGACGTGAAATCAAAACAGAAGTCTCTCCCAGGCAAGGCAGTCTTCCCGCTCGGGCCTCAATCCAAAGCTCGTTTGACGGTTTGGAAGGGAATGGCCACTTGGTGTCCTGCTTGCGCCCGCTACCGGCCATATTTCGAGCATCTCAAAGCGATGACTCAGGGACTTGATGTGGAATTTCGCGGCTTTCCTCTCGATGAAACTGAGGGCCGTGAAGCATTAGTTGCTTATCAAAATAATCATAATCTCCCGTATGATTTACAAACGGACCTCTCGATGTTGGATCGGAAAAAAGCAGAGGTGTTTCTTGAGCGTTGGATCGGAGCGGCTGAGCTACCGTATCCCACTTCGGTTGTGACGAACCAACGAGGAGAGATTCTATGGGCAGGTGCAGGAGCGCCTACCGTGTCAGAGCTTCGTCGTTTTCTCGCCGCCGAGTGATGGGTCTCCCAGAAAGGACTAAGCTCCCTAGAGCTGGGTTGGATAGATTTTGCATAGAGAAAACTGGGATTACTTACCGAAGGGCCTCAACGCTGGGTCTCCAATCACCACATAGAGCAATGAATTCTGTGCGGGTTTCTTTATTTTCTCTCGTATTACAAAGTCCCCCGACTTGACTTCTTTTAAATTGATCAATCCGTTGATTAAGCGCTGGTAAGCTTCGCCTACCGTCTTTCCCTTGAGCCAATTTTCTAGCACGGGATAAAGGTGAGGGAAACCTGAGCTAAGCCTTTGGTGTCCGAATGCAACTATGGCGCCTTGGTCGATGGCACGGAGTAAAAAAGCATCTCGTTTTTTTACGGTGTAGCCGCCGGGGGCGTCACGTATTTCTGGAAGATCCGACTTTTTAGGTGAGGCAGAAAAACAGGATCCAGTCAGCAATACCTTCCCCTGTAAGTTCGAAGGTATCCCTCGGATATCGACACTGCAGGACATTCCCGGAACTCCATGCCCATGCATGATGATCAAGTTTGATTGGTTGAACTTGCTAGTTAATTCCGGAGAGAACGATTCGATGAATTTGCCGCCACCTGGCGCTTCTAAATTCCAAACTTGCTTGCCTTTAAGCCGGGGCGCCGTCGTTGCTTTCTTTCCGTAAATTGCAACGATAGGTGTCTCTAAATCACGCTTGCGAAAATGTTGTCGTAGCATCGCGGCTTTTTGGAGAGATCTTGTCTCGGTATCCCTCAAAACCTGACTGATCGCAATGGGCTTCAATTTTTTGAAAGTGATAGACTTATGCTGTAATGATTGCTCAATGAGTTTCGAGAATGCTTTCGCATTAGAAGCTATTAGAAATCCGGGGAACACATCGATTTCCGGATCGCTATCCAAGGTCGAAAAAAGTTCCCACATGCCCATCAACATATTTTCCCGGAACGAGTCGAGACGTGGTGCGATCGCGGCATACTTCGGGCCAATTGCACGAAGCTGCTTCTGTAACTTATTAAATCTCTCTTCTTGTTCGTGTAACAAAGCCAAGTCTGGCACACGCACAATCTGTCCTTTATGGTGTGCGGCAAGCTTTTGCAACGATTCCAGATAGGCTTCATCAACGTGATCGGTTAGGACGACATACTCCGTTCCGCCAACGGCATGTTTTTCTGTCCCAAGCAAGAAGGCTGAATTACGGGCCTCTTCACGTGACAGTGGGACACCTTTTTTAAGTCGCTT
The DNA here is from genome assembly GCA_002420315.1 of Akkermansiaceae bacterium UBA5688. GTDB lineage: Bacteria > Verrucomicrobiota > Verrucomicrobiia > Verrucomicrobiales > Akkermansiaceae > SW10. The sequence goes on along the minus strand of DIHU01000113.1, from coordinate 17,638 downwards.
CAGCTCGCTCATCCTAGGGATCACAAATTTTGGCGCCCCTATCTTTTGTGTTTGAGCGCGTAGCAAAGTCCCATCAGCCGCAATTCCAAATCGTTTGCGAAAAGCAACGATTTCTTGGGGGGAAACTTTTTGGTCACCATTGATATCCCAACGAGGAAACTGCCTCGCATAGCGGCTGCCGGTAAGTTCGTTGGCTTCTAACATGCCATCTTTGTTACCATCGTAATTCTTATAAATCTCGGTAACTGGTGGCTGTTTCCCCTGAGCGTATCCTACGTAGGAGGTGGAGACGATCATCATTGAAGTGCAAAAAATAAAAAAATGCATGCGGAGATTTTGGTGAATTACCGAGTGGTTTTACAGTCTTTCCTAGGAATTTGCTTTTGGCGAGAGGACTTTAAATCGGCCGCTTCATAGCATCGTAAGCGGGGAGAATTTTTCAGATATTCCGACACGAAAACCTAGCTCCAAAAAGTGTATTGAGACCAGCGGAGCTGGGATAGAACCGCAAAGGTAATTGGGTGGAAATCTTTCTTAAGCCAAAATATCTTTGATGATGTGGCCGTGGACGTCGGTGAGGCGCATGTCTCTTGAAGAAAAGCGAAAGGTGCTCTTGGTGTGGTCGATGCCAAGGAGGTGGAGCATGGTGGCGTGGAGGTCGTGGATCTCCACTTTGTTTTCGATGGCTTTGTATCCCCATTCGTCGGTCGCACCATAGGACACCCCTGGTTTGACGCCGCCGCCGGCCAGCCAAGTGGTGAAGCCGAAGGGGTTGTGGTCGCGGCCGTTACCTCCTTGAGCAAAGGGCGTCCGGCCGAATTCGCCCGTCCAGATGACGAGGGTCTCCTCGAGAATGCCGAGTTTTTTCAAGTCGGTGATGAGAGCGGCGATCGGTTGATCGACGGTTTTACAGTTTTTGTTGTGGCCATCGACAAGGTTGCCGTGTTGGTCCCAGCGATCACCGTTGCCACCGGGGCAGGTGAGTTCGATGAAGCGAACCCCGCGTTCGACGAGGCGGCGAGCGAGAAGGCATTGTCGGCCGAAGGTTTTGGTCTGATTGAAGTCTGACTCTAGGCCATACATCTTTTTCACGGTGTCCGACTCGCCGGAGAGGTCCATGAGGTCTGGGACCGCGGCCTGCATGCGGAAGGCGGTTTCGTAATTTAGGATAGCGGATTCGATCTGATCTTCGCCTGCGAATCGTTCTTTAGAAGAGAGATCGAGCTGTCGCATCAGATCCAGTTTTCGCCTTTGGATTGCGGGGCTGGATTCGGCGGGTTTGATATTTGCGACGGGAGTGTTCCCGGGGTTGAAGACCGATCCCTGATAGGCGGCAGGAAGGTATCCGGAATTGAAATTATCGAGTCCTCCGGGAGGAATCAGGCCTCCGTTCAGGACCACAAAACCGGGGAGGTTTTGGTTTTCGGTGCCGAGCCCATAACCAACCCAAGCGCCCATGCTAGGGCGACCTTGAAGGCCTGATCCGGTGTGGAGGAAGTAGTTCGCCGCGGTGTGTTCCGGGAACTTGGAAGTCATCGATTTGATAAAGGTGAGGTCATCGGCAACCTTTGCAATATTGGGAAAGAGATCGCTGACCCATGCCCCGGACTCGCCATGTTGTTTAAAAGCCCAGGGGGATTGCATGACCTTTCCAATGTTATCGAACTGGGTAGGTTCAAGCTTCCCGATTGCTTGTCGGGGGTCTTGGCCATTGAACTTTTTGAGTAGCGGTTTGTAGTCAAAGGTATCGACGTGCGAGGGGCCACCATCCATGTAGAGGAAGATGACGTTTTTAGCTTTGGGCGCGTAGTGGGGCTTCTTGGGAGCGAGGGGATCGGTGGGATTATAGTCCGCTTTTTTTGCAGAACTATTCTCTGCGAGGAGAGCAGAGAGAGCAACAGCCCCAAATCCACAGGCGGACTGGTTGAGCATCTCACGGCGGGTGCGTGAGGAGGGTCGGAAATTTTGACAGTGCATTACAAATTGAAGTGGCGAGTGATTAGGGAGGCTTTCAGTTCAAGAAAATGAATTCCTTGGTATTCCAGATGGAATGCGCAAAGTCCTCCCAGGCGGTTTTTTGGGATGGATGTGATTCAATCCAGGCAAGGGTTGTTTTCATTTGTTCGGGTGAAGGACGACGGGCGGAGGCCTGAAGGAACATTGTTTTGATTCGGGTCTTCGTGTCCTTGATCTTTGCGGTTGAATCAGCCCAGCGTTTCGACTCGCTCACGACAAAGGGATCATTCATCAAGGTTAGGGCTTGAGCGGGGACATTAGAAACAGTGCGTCTCGCGACTGAGGAAAATGGGCTGGGCATGTCAAAGGCTAGCATCATGGGAGGAAGGAAGTTGCGGCGGATGCTCGTGTAGATGGAGCGCCGGCCGGCGCCATCGAGTGGGCCCGACTTGGGCCGGCCCCGGCCTTGCATAAAACTGTTAAGGTAAACAGGAATCGAATTACCATAAAGCTTGGGATCAAGTCGACCGGAGATTGCGAGCATCGAATCGCGGATCGCTTCGGCCTGTAGACGACGAACAGGAGCTTTGTGAAGTAGAATGTTTTCGGGGTCAGTATCAGCAAGATAGCTAAGGCTGAGATCTGTGTGAGGAGTGGCCGACTGGCGGTAGGTCTTTGAAAGGACGATTTGGCGGATAAGATTTTTCTGAGACCACTTTCCTTCGATAAGAGAAGCCGCGAGTGAATCGAGAAGCTTGGGATTGGATGGAGCGATGCCCATGGGGCCGAAGTCATCAACAGTGGGGACGATGCCACGACCGAAAAGGTGATGCCAAATACGGTTTGCGGCAACCCGAGCGGTGAGTGGATTTTTTTGCGAAACGACCTGTTCTGCGAGCTCAAGACGGCCGGAAGCATTTTCAGGAGGTGCGATCGCATCTCCACCAAGCGCGGTCAGGAAGCGGCGGGGAACTTCTTTTCCAAGATTTTTGTGCGAGCCTCGGATGTGGACGTAATCGTTTTCAGGTGTGCCATCGGTGACCGAGAGGATGGTGGCCGAAGGGTTTGGAATCGAGTTTGAGATTTTTTTAGCCGCCTTGGCAAGATCATTGAGTTTGCCGGTGATCTGTTTTGCGAGGGGCTTAGGGTGGAGATTGGAAGGTAGGATTTCCTCGATATTTGGGAGGTCACGTGTGGTGCATACAGCCTTAACCTCGATGGTTCCGGGACCTGAATCGATAATTTCGAGGTAGGCTCTTTGGCCGGACTTTTGGGCAATATCCTTACTGTTCAGAGTAACCCATTGCCATTTGTCACCGGCCTTGATGTCTTTGCGGGTGCCACCGAAGAGAAGCCCGTTGAAGACTTGCATAAAGTGGCCTTCAATGGTGAGGCGAACTTGAGCAGTTCCTTTGACGTAAAGGTGAACTCGATCGCCATTAATTATGAAAGTGGGGGTGCGGAGAGCCCCGTGTAGTTTTTCTCCATAGCGGCCGCTGTCATATACCGCCTGTTCGGTGATAGAGTTTTTTACGGGGATCCAAGTAAGAGCGGGAATGGATGAATCACCGAAGGCCTGACCGGAGGGAAACCAGTCAGAGCTGGTGGGGAGGAGGAGTCCTTCAGGAACATTCGTCGGAAGGGTTACTTGAGTTCCTAAATCCTTGAGATTTTCATTTCCACTAGCCGCGATCTTTTTAATTTCATCGATGCCCCGAGCGATCTTCTTTCCGGAATCTTGTTTGTGCTCATTTCGCCGCGTGCTTTGAAGGTAGCCGGTGAGGGCGTAGTAGTCTTCAGTGGAGATCGCATCAAATTTGTGATCGTGGCAACGGGCACAGGCGACTGAAAGGCCAAGGAATGATTTCGAGAAGGTGTCGATCATATTGTCGATGCGTATGGCCTCGTCTCCGCGAACATCTGTTGGTGAGTGGGTTGCCTCACCGAGATACCAAAAACCGGTGGCGATGATGGATTCATTGGTTTGATTTTCAGGGTGCAGCCGTGGGTTTGGAAGGAGGTCGCCAGCGATGTGTTCGGTGACGAATTGGTCGTAGGGAACGTCCGAATTGAGCGCGCGTATGACGTAATCGCGGTAGTGGTGGGCGTTGTGAATTGGATAGTCAAATTCGTGGCCATGACTTTCAGCATAGCGCATGAGGTCGAGCCAGTGACGACCCCAGCGTTCGCCAAAATGAGGGGAGTCAAGAAGACGATTTACGGTTGACTCAATGGTTGATTCTAGATCGGTAATCACGTCTTTTTCGAAGCGTTCGATTTCTTCGACAGTTGGCGGTAGGCCGGTGAGGTCGAAGGTCAGCCTTCGGAGAAGGGTGACAGGTTCGGCATGGGGAGCGGGAAGGAGTTTGGCTTCCTTGAGCTTTTCACCGATAAGATTATCGATGAAGCCAGCAGTTCGGGGCGCTGGAGCGAGAGGTTTCCAGCTCCAATGTTCTGACTTCCGTTTTGCAAGGTCGAAGGTGCTGGCGCTGCTTTTGGTCGCGGAAGCTTCTGCTGCTGGCCAGGCTGCTCCGGTTTTCACCCAAGTCTCGAAGTCGGCGATGACAGCATCGGGAAGTTTTGATTTAGGCGGCATTTCCATGTCGGTGTCCGTGTAGCGGATCACTTCGATGAGAAGCGATTTTTCGGTGTCGCCGGGGACAATGGCCGGACCGGTATCTCCGCCTTTGAGGAAACCGGCTCGGGTGTCAAGGTAGAGAGAGGCTTTGAGCTTTTTAGAATCGGAAGAATGACATTTAAAGCAATGTTCTGCGAGAACGGGTCTGATTTTTTTCTCGAAAAACTCAAGGCTTCCAGGCGTGAAATGTTCAGCGCCAGGGGTCAGCTGGATGCCGAAAATACAGATGAGGAATCCGAGGAGACTTTTTGCAAACATCGCCATGCTAAGAAAACGTAGTGAGATGCAGAAAATTACAAGTTACTTTCCCTGCTGTCGTCTCGACAGACCAGTTTCCGCCATTAATCTACAACAGGTCCTGAAGAAATCCAAAGGACAATCGATGATCTCTTCCATCGGCCTTCTTGAGATAATGATTCCCATTTCGGAGAGGATTGAAGCCGATTTTATGCTGAGACCTGTAATGATCTAGGGCGCATCTAGGCGGATAATTCGGAGGTAACGCTTTGCCTGGTCCATCTTTACAATCGAGGGCTCGGCTAGAGAATCTAGATAAGTGATGGCGCTTCTTCCGCTGGCCATTGCTATAGCGGGGACTTGGCTCCAAGTTTGAAGATCCTCGGACCACTGTATTTCTAAACTTCCAAGAGCGAACTCTCCTGCGGTTTTAAGAGTTGCACCGGCTTGACTGAAATCAAAAAGCTGATCTGGGGCCGAAGCCCTGCTGAAGCCGAGGGCGAAATAATGGTAGTTTGATGCAGACGGCCAAAGCTGAAATGCATTTTCACTCTGGGAGGGGAATCCTTGCTGTGCGGCCCAGCTTGCATAATCGGCAACCTCGATAAAAGTTTCACCGACGGCCTTCATTATGCCGTCGATTTTCACATCGGCAGCAACTGGAGATTGTTCGGTATCAATCGCCTGATCGAGGCTGAGGGGCAGCTCAACGGCGAGATTGAAGTAGACTCTCGATCCTACAGTTCTGCTTGGTGTCACGGTAATCTTTCCAGTCCCACCCCCTACACCCGAAAAAGGTTCATCGGCAAAATTAAAATCAATCTCTTGGCCGCCCGTTAAGAGGGTATAAGCCGACCCCTCCAGAACTCCACGATCGGCTGTAATTTCGTATTGCGAAGCATCAAATTCCCCAGTTTCTGGATCAACAACACCTGGGTCGAGAATCGACCGCAGAGAAAATCTCAGACCTTTGCTCGTAAAAGAATAATTTGCAAAAAAGCCTCCTGAGGAAAGGTCGACGTCACTCCCGCGGACGTTGGCGTTTAGAATCGTGAGTTGGTCGGTGCTTGAAATTCCCGGAATGATATTCACTTCCACTTGCACGCTCCCTGTAAGCCTTGAGGTGTCATCTGATCCTCCAATCAGTTGAACGTCCAAATCCATGTCGAACTCGTTAAAGCCCCGCTCTTGGACAAGGGTTAAAGTGGCCCGGTTTGGGGTTTGGGCGTTGATTAGTAGTGGAATAAACACCATTAGGACCTGAATAAAAACCCTCATAGAGAATCGTTATCATAAATGGTGTTGTAGGCGAAGCAATTCTACGTAGTGAGAATCGAAAAATCAGATTTTCCGTTCAACAAAGATTGTAACAATTGGATTTGAAGGCATTTAGGCTGACGCCATTTCATGGCGCTTTGAAACTAGCAAATCTACTTGCAACCATTTGTGACCTTGTTTTTTGGCGGAGTGGTCCCGGGGCTCCTCTTGAGCACCTTCGCGAAAAACTCCTCCATTGCTGCATAGGTTTTTGTTTCCTTCGCCCTGAAGACACCGTGCCCGCCATCTTTAAATCTCATGAGCGTGACATTTTTTGCACCGCTTGCTTTAAGTCGATTAGCCAAAACTTCTCCCTGCTCAAATGGAACAGTGCGATCATTTTCAGCATGAACTAAGAGGAACGGCGGGGCATCCTTGGCTGCATAGGTGACTGGAGATGCTTTTGCGGCTCTCGCATGGTGGTTTTCTTGATCCCCTGCAAGCACTCCCCGGTTGGGAAACAACTGATTCTTCCACTTGAGAAAATTGGAGGGAGTGGCTGAGGCACAGACAGCCTGGACAAGAGAAGACTGGTCCAAATGAGTCCCCTTGCCTTCAAGACCGGCCTCTTTTTTGACCAAGCCAAGCATCGAGACTAAGTGTGCTCCGGCAGAGTTACCATACGCTCCAATACGTTTTGGATCTAGCCCAAGCTCCTTCGAATTGGCCCGGAACCATCGAACGGCATTTTTGACATCATGAACACAGGCTGGAAAACCACCGCCATCTCCAGTCAGTCGATAATTGACTGAAATACAGACATAACCCTTTGCGGCATATCGGGCTGGAAGCGAAGCCCAGAACTCGCTCTCCTTACTCCCGTTTTTCCACCCGCCCCCATGAACAAAGACTAGTCCGGGGCGGCCACCTTTTGGTGCTTTTTCTTTGGGTAAATAAACATCCAGTTTCCAACGATCATGCCCACTGCGATAGACTTGATTTTTTCTGACTGTTACGCCTTCTACGAGAGCTGCCTCCGGCCTTCTCCGCTGCTCTCCATTTCGAGGATTTTGCTTAAGACGCGCATCGAGTTTCCCTAATTCCTCTTTGGTTAATTTGCCATCCCCATCACGGTCGTTACGATTAAAGAAGCGCCTCATCAGCCCGGATGTTTCATCAATTGTTAAAACACCATCGCTGTTTTTGTCTGTCTTAAGCCACTGTTTCACACGCTTGCTTTCAGTATCTGAGAACAAGGGGGGCATTGTGAGTAGGATCACCGAGAAAATTCTTGAAACACGCATTAGCAAATAAACCTCCTATATTCTTTTTGGTTTCTATTTTTTTAACTAGAATTGTTTTTCTCCCTCGTTGCTAGAGCTCTATCAGTGCTTCAAAAATACAAAGAGACGGCCTATGATTTAGGACCGCCTCTGAGGTGGGAGGTAAGTTCCCTAAAAAACATCAGACTATTCGCCTCCTTCTTCGGAGGTTTCGATCCTGAAAAAACGTGCGGTTTTTGAGCCGAGAAATTGACCCGCTTCGACATCTTCCCAATTTTTCAAGTCGGTAGACACCTGAAGTTTGACAAACCAGTTTTTAGATGGGTCCTCGGTGGGTGGCAGCAGGATAGGAGGCGAAGTGTTCACTGGCGAAGGTTTGGTGATTTTATAGCTGATTCGATAAGGTCCTGTGACGGGGCTTGTCTGAACAAAAGTGCTTAAAACAATATCACAAGGACCTACCGCGAGCTGAGACGGGGGCTCGGAGGTAGTGCCATCACTCATGGTATTGCGTAACTTCGTAGCACGGTCATTGACGACCCACCATCTTTGCCACATCAGAGAGTTTGTGCCTTCGGGTTTGATCTTAATATTAATGACGGTTTTGGGTGTTCTTGCATTGGCACTGATCACTTCAAAGAGCTCCCCTTCTTTCAGGGTCAGGACGGGGACTTCTTCGAGGTTAAAGCCCTGATCCCGAGTAAAATTCCCGTAGGTCACTTCACTCGCTTGAAGGCTGCCAAAGGTGACGAAACTGGCGAAGATTACTTTAATTGTCTGAGGTTTGAATATTTTCATAAATAGGTGTTTTTTGACGCGGGTAGTTATTCTACCTGAGCTCTTAGAGAGTTGACCGGTTCTAGGGAACCCGTCACCTAAAATTTGAGAGAAATGAAACCTAAAGATAATAGAAGTTTTACAGACCTTCAGTTTATCTGTACAAAATCTCTTTGGGCACGATAGGATGACCTTAAAGAGTGGAGGTCTCCTTCTTTCCCTTAGGCATTGGGGGATTCTCTGACTAACTCCAAGCAGTGGGCTTTCTATTTGGAGGATTCGCGAAGATAGAGCACCCGGCTAGCAACTTCTGCTTTTTGGATTTTCGTCCATGGCGCGGTGAGCAGGGTTGGGTCAAATTGATAGCTTGGCTTGCCGTCTTGGAGGACGACGACGGTGTTCAGAATGAGGTTGGCGAGGATATGCTCGTCGGTGGAGTTGAGAATTTCGGTGAGAATGGGGCGAGGGTCTTGCTGTCCAGTCAGGCCCAGAAATTCCGCAGCACGGGTTCGGACAAGTGACTCGCTATCATTATTGGCGAGCTGTTTGGCCTGCTCGTAAAATGGTTCCGCCTCCTTGCCGAATGAGCTACAAACGATGAGCCCCCAGTAGCGATCCCAAGGGTTTTTTGAACTGAGAGCGGAAGAAATCCCCTGACGACTTTTTTTAAAACTCTCAAGACTTAGGTCGGCAATGTCGATAAGCCGGGAAATCTCAGCTTTGTGTTTTTGTCCAAATTGGACAGGGTTTTTGAGTCCGGCTCTGATGAAAATGGGTTCGGGATAAAAGCTAAGATCGGGTAAACCTTTGATCTTTTGCTGAAGTAAGGCGCGCATCTGAAGAAGAGTTTTTTGGTGAGTTGGATCGTTGGCGAGATTGTTTACTTCGTCAGGGTCGGCGGAGAGATCATAGAGCGTTTCGGCAGGACGAGATTTGAAGAATTGTTGTTGGGCCGCGTTGAGTTTACCAGCGAGATAAAGTTCACGCCATTGGGAGAAGGGCGTTTGCTTGTAGCGATACTCGTTGTAAAGGCCGTCGAAATTGAATGGCTGGTAATTTCTGCTGTAGCGGAAATCTCCCTTTCGCAGCGTGCGGACGAGGTCGTATTTTTCGTCAAATCGATCGGCGTATCCGAATGATTGATCGCGTTTGTTGAGCTCTGTTAGCGAAACTCCTTTTCCGAGGAAAGGCTTTCCGTCGATGGCGGCAGGAATTTCGATGCCGGCAAGGTTCAGGACGGTTGCAGAGAGGTCGACGAATTCTACGAAGCCATCAACGCGTGTTCCTGGAGAAGCGGGCGCAAGGTGTTGCCAGTTTTTTGGAATGGAAACAACCATGGGAATGCGTAAGCCGCTCTCATTGGCGTAGCCTTTGCTGCCAGGCATCACACCGCCGTGATCGCCGTAGTAGAAGATGAAGGTATCATCGAGAAGGTTATTTTTTTCGAGCTGTTTGAGAAAAGCCCCCATCTGCGCGTCGACTGCCATGTGCTTGTCGAGGTAGTGGGCGTAGGAGCGGCGAAAGATCGGTGTGTCGGGATGGTAGGCGGCGAGTTTGACCTTGGCTGGATCAGTCTTGAGTTGAAACTTTAAGGGATCGCCAAAGGTCTGGCCTTCGTGGGTCGTTCCAAAGTTCTGCACATGGAAGAAAGGCTGACCGGCTTTGCGGTTCTTGTAGCTGGCTTTGCGTGAAGAGGCATCCCAGACCCCTCTTTTATCAGCCGGATGAAAATTGTAATCTTCCTTAGAATTATTGGTGGTGTGATATCCATTTTTACGGAGATAGAAGGGGAACATCTTGAGCCCATCGGGCATGGGAACGGTGGCTTGTTTGCGATGATACTGGGCGCCGGTGCGTGGGGCGTAGCAACCGGAGATAATGGTGCTGCGGGCAACCGAGCAGACCGGAGCGCAGGAGAAGGCGTGATTAAAGATAAGCCCATTTTCGGCGAGTCGTTCGACAGTCGGCATCGGGGCTCCACCCGGGCCATAAATACGAAGCCATTTAGCAGAGTTGTCCTCGGAAACGATCCAGACGATATTAGGTTTATCTTGTTTTGCCTCGGCTACTACTGGGACGAGGCAGGCGAGGAGAAGGAAAAATCGGACGATTGTCATAAGCCTGAGGGGATGGTGACCAGTCATACCCTGTTTCGAGAAGAATTATTTCTCTGTAATGTCATTGGGGCAGGATCACATGGGTTGGTATTCCACCCAAAGAGTGGCTAGGAAATTCCTTTTGGCGGAATGGGCTGGGGCAGCTCGGGTGTTGGAGAAAGGGGGTGCAGTCGCTTACGATAGTCTCTTGGTGACATGCCGATGAGTTCGGAAAATTTTTTGGAGAAGGCTGAGTGGTCGTAGAAGCCAACTTGGAGGGCAATCTCGGTTACGGGAAGTGTGGTTTTTACGAGAAGTTCGCAGGCTTCGAGTATTCTAAGACGGCCCACATATTTTTGTGGACTTGTTTTAAAAGTTTCTTGAAAGCGCCGCTGGAGTTTGCGAACTGACATGCCAATACTCTTGGCAAGATCAGGCATGGAGACTTTGGAGGCGGAGTTGTTCTTAAGATACTCTGTAACGGGAAGGAGATCGAGGTAGGGTTGGAGCGAAGTTCGAACACCTTCGAAGCTTTTCACGAGACCGCACACTCCGGCCACTTTGCCGTCTTGGTCGAAGAGTGGAATTTTATTGGTAACGAACCATTCAGGCTCCCCGATTTGATTGGGGAATAGTTCGACAATTTCAATTAGGGGTTCTTTTGATGCAATGACCTTACGATCGTCGTTCATATATTTCTCGGCCATCTCAATAGGAAAAATTTCCCGATCGGATTTTCCGATCATTTCTCCCTCTGTTTGGAAGCCGCAGCGCTCCACAAAAGTTTGGTTCCCAGCCATAAGCCGCAGCTCAAGATCTTTGACGAAATAGAGGGTGTCGGGCATATAGTTGAACAGCTCGGAAACCTGACCAGGACAGAGCTTTTCGATCCATCGCTTCTTGATTTCGTGGGGAGACATGTCGCTTTCATACACAAAATAATCGTTCATGCACTAGTAAAGGAACGATGAAATCGCTATGATCTAGTCGTTATGTCAAACGAGCAGATTAATATTGCGATCGGAGTGGTTTATGGGAGCGACAAAGGAGACGCCGTACTCTCATGAACCGACTTCCACTCGCCCTCATCGCTAGCTGCTTTGTCTTAAGTGCTGCTGCTGCACCCTTGCTCAACAAGCGGAAGCAACTTGAAGCGCAGACCTTCTGGGCGAACCGCGACTTCGATTGGTTCGAGGCCAATATCCCCTTCTTCGAATGCCCGGACGCTGAGATCAACACTACCTATTACTACCGATGGGAGCTGGTCACCCGCCACATTTGCTACGGCTCTCCCAACAGTGGCTACTCGTTCACCGAGTTCGCCAACCGGCCCTTTTGGTCCGGCGCATATGGAGGGATAGCCTGCCCCTCCGGCCACCAGATCTACGAGATTCGCTGGCTCAAAGACCCTGAATTCGCTCGCGACTTCCTGCACTACTGGTTCCGCACTCCGGGTGCCCAACCACGCAACTACTCCTCGTGGCTCGCCGATTGCGCGGTCGCCGTCGATCACATTCATCCCAACAAAACTTTCCTAATCGACCTGCTTCCCGATCTCGAGAAACACCACGAAGCTTGGCGCGCGCGGCACTGGGTCGATGAGATGGGCATGTTCTGGCAGAGCGGCCACGACGACGGAATGGAGTTCAATATCAACAGTCGCCAAACCAAGGACATCCTACGCGGTGACCGTGCCTTCCGCCCCACATTTAACTCATACATGTGGGCCGACGCCAAGGCCCTTGAGCAAATTTCCAAGCTCGCGCGGGACCCGACCAAAGCTGAACGTTACCGGAAACGTGCGGCAGCTCTTAAGAGCGTAGTCCAAGAAAAGCTGTGGGATCCGAAGCGGCAGTTCTTTTTCCCCATGTCCTCCCGCGAAGAAATCGATAAGGAAGGTAATGTGGTTAAAGCGCACACCCTGACCTACCAGAGCGGAAAGTTTGCCGGTAGTCCCCATGGCCGGGAGCTTCACGGCTACGTCCCCTGGGCCTTCAACCTACCTGACCCCGGTAAGGAGGCGGCGTGGAAGTTCCTAATGGACCCGGAGTATTTCAAGGCTCCCTTTGGCCCGTCCACCGCCGAGCGCAACGACCCGATGTTCCTCTTGCAGCCGGGTTGCTGCTGGTGGAGCGGCCAGTCTTGGCCCTTCGCCACCACCCAAACGCTCAAGGCAATGGCGAACGTCCTGCACAACTATCCCCAGGAACACATCTCACGGATCGACTATGCTGATCTATTGCACACCTTCGCCATCTCCCACCGCAAGGACGGCAAGCCCTACATCGCCGAGGCGCTGCACCCGGATACCGGATCATGGGCGGGGCACGACATGCGCAATCGCAGCGAGCATTACTTCCACTCCAATTTTAACGACCTCGTCATCACCGGCCTCGTCGGTTTGAAGGCGGATGGTGGCGACACGTTGGTCGTCGATCCGCTCACGCCTGCATTGTGGGACTTCTTCGCCCTCGACGCAATCCCCTATCAGGGGCACGAGGTTGCTATTTGTTGGGATAAGAAGGGCGACCGTTACGGTCAGGGTGTCGGCCTACACGTGCTCGTCGACGGTAAAAAGGTCGCTAGCTCGCCGAAACTGGCGAAGCTCGAAATCAAACTCCCAGCCGCCCGCGAGGTGCCTCTGAATGAGGAGACACGCTTCAACTACGCGGTGAACAACGACGGCGATTACTTCCCTTCCTACGACGCCTCACATACCGGCCCCGAAAGCTCCCTAGCATTGATTTACGATGGCCAGTATCGCTACGATACCCCACCAAGCAACCGCTGGACCAGCGTCGGTTCCACCACCAAGTCCGATTGGGTCTCGATTGACCTGGGAATGCCCCGTCCGATAGACACCATTAAGCTTTTCCTACTCGACGATGGCGAAGGCGTCGTCGCCCCGAGCCGCTTCGAATTGCAGCATTGGGACGGCAAGGCCTGGGTCGAAATCCCCGGACAGAATCGCAACCCGAAAACCCCGGCCGGTGGCCGCCCCAATACGATCTCGTTTTCAGAAACACCGCTGCAGCGCATGCGCGTCGTCCTTCATCGCGCGGAAGAGGCAACCGGCACCGGGATCACTGAGTTCCAAGCCTGGGGATCGGGAACAACTCTATACCAAACGCCGCCGCCCGCTGCGGGCAACCTTTCCACCAACACCAGCGGGGTGGAATTCCCCAAGGCATCGGCCTCCTTCCACGACCGATACGGTGGGGTTCCGAAGTCGGCCATCGATGGCAGGATCATCTTCCGTCCGAACCCGGTGAACCGCTGGACTAGCTACGGCTCTCCCAACGAGGCCGATTGGCTGGAGGTTGATTTTGGCAAGCCCAAGACCTTCTCCCGGGTCGAACTCCATATCTACGACGACCGCGGGGG
>DIHU01000113.1:0-3694 GCA_002420315.1 Akkermansiaceae bacterium UBA5688 | reverse complement strand
ACGACGACCGCGGGGGCGTGCAGAGACCAACTAGCTACAAGGTCCAATACCTTTCCGGTGAGCGATGGGTCGACGTGAAAGGCCTGAAGAAGTCGCCGGAAACACCAAAGGGAAGCGCTAAAAACACCGCGACCTTTGAAAAGGTGACCTCACAGAAGATCCGCGCCGTCTTCACCAACTCAGGCAAAGCGCGCAGTGGGCTTACCGAATTCGAAGTCTGGGAGAAATAAACTCCCAGTTTGAACCAGCAAACCTGACCAAATGAAATCACTGGCCCTCTCAATTTAATAATCTATAGATCCATCAAATCATGAAAACAGCGCGTATTTTGTCCCTTACCCTCGCCCTGTTCATTGGGACTCTTGCCATATCCGCTCGCGTCGCTCCGACGTCAACCCCGAAAGAAGGTGCGATCCGTGTGTTGTTCCTCGGCCACGAGAGCGAGCACCACAACAGCAACAAGTTCTACCCAATGTTGGCGAAAGCGCTTGGGCGGGATGCGATCTACTTTGACTACGTGACGAACGTCGAGGAGGCTTTCGGTGACCCGAAGTATCTGAGTAAGTTCGACGCGGTGCTTCTGTATGCGAATCATGGCAAGATCACACCCGAGCAGTGGAAGAACCTCAAAGGCTATGTCGAGGGCGGCGGGGGTTTCGTGCCGGTGCATTGCGCGAGCTGGTGCTTCGGCAACGAGCCAGGTTTCGATAAACTGGTGGGTGGCCGCTTCGATAGTCACAAGACTGGCACCTTCACCGCCAAGGTGGTCAACGGCAAGCACCCGGCGATGGACGGCGTGCAGGAGTTTGAGGCTTGGGACGAAACCTATAAACATAAGAATCACAACGAAAAAGATCGCTCGGTATTGATGGTGCGCGAGATCGCAGGGAAGGATGACAATATCACGGAGCCCGAGCCGTGGACCTGGGTGCGGACGCAAGGGAAGGGGCGCGTTTTCTATACGGCCTCGGGACACGACGAACGGGTGTGCAAGCAGCCGGCTTTCCACCAATTGCTCAAGGCGGGAATCTTATGGTCGGTGGGCGATGGAAGAAAGCAGTCGTATGAAAAGTTCATCGCTGGCCGGACGCCGCTGAAGTACGAGAAGCGCGATAACATTGCCAACTACGAGAACCGTCCGGAGCCATTGCCCTACCAGTTTCCGCTCTCTGAGGAGGACAGCATGGATTACACCCAGGCGCCGGTCGGCTTTCGCTTGGAGTTATTCGCGAGCGAGCCGGACATCATCAACCCCATCGGCCTTGCCTGGGACGAACGGGGGCGGCTTTGGGTCGCGGAGACGGTTGATTATCCGAACGAGATCACCGCCGACCGCAAGGGCAACGACACGATTAAAATTTTGGAGGATACCGATGGCGACGGTAAGTGCGACAAGGTGACCGTGTTTGCCGATGGGCTCAATATCCCAACTTCGCTGACTTTTTCGCGCGGCGGGATCATTGTTGCGCATGCACCAGATTTTCTGTTCCTTAAGGATACTGACGGCGATGACAAAGCAGACGTGCGGGAGGTGTTGACGACCGGGTGGGGGATTGGCGATACCCATGCCGGGCCTTCGAATTTGCGCTACGGTTTCGATAACTGGATCTGGGGTTCGGTAGGCTACTCATCTTTTAACGGCACGGTCGGCGGCGAACAAAAGCGCTTCGGCTCCGGTGTGTTCCGCATGAAGCCGGACGGATCGCAGTTGGAGTTTATGCACCAGTTTAACAACAACACCTGGGGGGTGGGCTTCAATTCGGCCGGTGACGTGTTTGGCTCGACTGCCAACAACAATCCGAGCTTCTTCTGTGGCATTCCCGCTACCGCCTACGGAAGTGGCAAGAAGGGGATGAGTGCCAAGATGATTGCGACTGATCGTTCGTTCCATCCGATCACACCCAACATTCGTCAGGTAGACGCTTTTAACAACTACACCGCAGGTGCGGGTCAGACCGTGGCAACTTCGGCGGGATTCCCGGAGTCTTTTCGTGAAGAGGTGGCGTTCATCAGCGGACCAACCGAGCATCTCTTGGGGAAATATCATCTCTCCCGCGACGGCTCGGGCTACAAAGCTAAAAACGGCTTTGCCTTCCTTGCCTCTGCCGATGAGTGGTTCTCGCCGGTTGCGGCGGAAGTTGGGCCCGACGGGAATCTGTGGGTCGCGGATTGGTACAATTTCATCATCCAGCACAACCCGACACCGAACAAGGGCCGCGCAGGCTATGACGCGAAGAATGGCAAAGGAAACGCACACATCAACCCAAACCGCGATCGTGGTCATGGCCGGATCTACCGCGTGGTGTGGGACAAGGCGCCCGAGGCGAAGATCAAATCGCTGGCCGGCGCGAGCGACGCCCAACTAGTGGCGGCAATGGACAGCGACAATTTGTTCTGGCGCCAGACAGCGCAACGCTTGTTGGTCGATGGCGGCAAGACGAGCGCAGCGGCCTTACTCAAGTCACGAGTATGTGCTGGCGGTGCCGGGGCGATCCAAGCGCTGTGGAGCTTGCAGGCACTCGGTGCACTCGACACCGAGACTCATCAGCTGGCGTTGTTGAGCAATGAACCCGCGCTGCAGCTGTTCTTTGATACCGCCGTGGTGCAGGACGATGATCTGATCGTGCGTCTCGCCGCCTTTAACAAGATGGTGGAGTTTGAGAATAAAGAGACGGTCGCATTGGCAGCGAAGAAGTTGATCACCGACCCAGCCAATGCCGCTGACATGTGGCTCTCGCAGAGCCTGCGCAACGCCGGTGCCGGTGCGGTGAAAAAAGGTCCTTCGACGCTTGGCAAGGAGCTAATCGCCAACGGGTCGTTCGAGAAGTTGGCCGGTGAAATACCTGCCGGATGGTCCACCCGTGCCTTCCGAGGAACAGCACAACACCAAGTGTCAAACGTGGCACGAACGGGTAAGCGCTCAATCGAAATCTCCGCCGACAAGGCCGCCGAGTTTGGGGTGCACCTCAATGTCCCGGTGGATCGCAATGCGGAGTATGAACTCAGCGCCTGGATCAAGACCGAAGAGGTGGCGGGGGGCGGACGTGGTGCACAGCTATACATCAGTGGTCATCCCGACAGCCCGGGCAGCAAAGCCGTGGAGGGCACGCAAGATTGGACTCAGATTAAAATGCGTTTCAACACGGTTTCGGCAAAGTCGGTCAATATCCATTGTCTCTTCGGGGGCTGGGGTGTCGTCATCGGCAAGGCGTGGTGGGATGATATCAGTTTGCGTAGGGTCGAGTATGAGGTCATCGGGAGCGACGAGCCAAAGGTCGTCAAAGGTGATGTGAAACGCGGTGAGAAAATCTTCACAACGCATCCGATCGCCAATTGCGCGCGCTGCCATGCCGTAGATGGCGTCGGCGGAGTGATCGGACCCGTATTGGACACCATCGCGACCCGCAAACAAGAGGACTATATCTTGCAGAGCCTAGTCGATCCAGGGGCGGTTATCTCGGAAGGTTTTCAAGGTAAGGTGTCGCCCATGCCTCCGATGGGCGTGCTCTTGAAACCGCAAGAGTTGGAAGACGTGATGGCCTACCTCATGACCCTTAAGTAAAGAGAATATCTAGGCCCGTGAAACGACTAACAAGAACGCTTCGCCGATCCGACCGTCTGGGACGCTGCGCCCTGCTACTGTCGCTAGCCATCTGCAGTGTCGCGGCCGAAGCCACTTCGGATACAAAAAATG
>DIHU01000100.1:20099-55040 GCA_002420315.1 Akkermansiaceae bacterium UBA5688 | reverse complement strand
GTGGAATATGAAACTTGGGAAAATTTTCCGGCTGACGATACGGGATATGGTTTCGATACCATCGGGGATGTTTTATCGATTTCACCGCTTCTTATGGAGAAGTATTTGGAGGCGGCTTCGACAGTTGCTGAGAAAGCCCTTCCCAAGGGGGTTGTCCTACAGACCCCAGTTCGGTTTTTTGAAGGAAGTCGGTTTCGGGAGCATGGAGATGAAGTCCACCAGGCAGATTGGATGAAATTTAAGGAGGAGCGGAAGGTCTATTTGAAAGGTGATGCTCCTGTGAAGGGAGTTTATCAGGTTACTCTTGATTATGCGATTCGTGGTTTGACTAATCAAAGGGCCCGACTGGAGCTTTGGATGAATGGTAAAAAAATTGCGGAGCGGACTGTGGGCTGGGATCAACGTGATACGATTAAGATGGGTGGACAAGCGGACTTGATAAAGGGAAGTAATACCGTTGAAGTAAGGATAAGGCCGAAAAATTCTCCTGGTGAAAGACAAGGCGAACAGTCTGTAGTGCTAAAAGGGGTCACGATCCGAGGACCACTCAATGGAAGTTATAAAGAATATCCAAAAGGATACAGTATGATCATGGTCGATGGGCCAGCTCCCAAAAAGATGCGTGACCGGGAATTATATGCCCGAAAAATTATACGAAGTTTTGTCAGTCGAGCATTTAGGCGTCCCCTTGATAGAGGTACTGTAACCCGTCTTGTGGAAATGGCGATGCAGGTGGACCAATCGCCTGGTCAAAGTTTCGAGGATGGAATTAAACATGCCATGACGGCTGTGTTAGCCTCGCCACGTTTTTTGTTTCGCGCAGAGATACAACCGGAACCGAACAACAGCGGGAAATCGGTAATGTTGGATGAGTATGCTCTTGCGGCTCGACTTTCCTTCTTTCTTTGGAGTTCAGTTCCCGATGACGAGTTGCTAAGTCTAGCCTTCAAAAACCAACTTCGAAATAATCTCGGGGTTCAAATTGATCGGATGATCGCAAGTTCAAAATCTCGTCGGTTCGTGAACAATTTTGTAGGGCAATGGTTGCAGGCAAGGGATGTCGAAAATATCTCAATTGATGCCAAGCGGGTAGTGGGAGTTAAGGATCAGCGTGAGGCAGATCGGATTTTTAATGGTCGTCTTCGAAGTGATATGAAGGAGGAATCAGAGCTTTTTTTTGAGTTTATCCTTAAAAACAATAGGCCAATCAAGGAGTTGATTTCTGCACGTTATAGTTTTTTGAATGAAAGGCTTGCGGAATTTTATGATATTTCTGAGGTACTTGGTTCAGAGCATCGACTCGTTGATTTACACGAACACCCTGAGCGCGGTGGCATTTTAGGTCAGGGGACTTTTCTGCTTGTGACATCTAATCCGACTCGTACTTCTCCGGTAAAACGCGGACTTTTTGTGTTAGATAACCTTTTAGGGACTCCGGCACCCCCAGCGCCGCCTGATGTCCCGGAGCTGGAAGAGGCTTCAGAACATAAGGGTAAGCAGCTTACAATGCGGCAGATGATGGAAGTTCATCGTGAAAAAACACTTTGTGCAAGTTGCCATAAGCGAATGGACCCGATCGGTTTGGGGCTCGAAAACTTTAATGCAATAGGGCAATTCAGAAGCGAGGAATCAGGTCAGCCAATTGATTCTTCGGGAGTGCTGATTACAGGCGAAAAGTTTAATGATATAGCCGCACTTAAGAAGGTGCTGGCCGATGAGCGGCGAGATGACTTTTACCGCTGCCTCAGTGAAAAACTTCTTACTTATGCGATCGGGCGGGGGCCGAAGTATTTTGATGCGGTGACAATCGAAGCTTTGGTGGAAAAACTCAACAAAGGAGAAGGGAATCTCAAAGATCTAGTTGTTATGATCATCGAGAGCGTTCCATTCCAGAAGCGAAGGGGAGGTTAAGACTTTTTAAACCTGCGTGAGTAGACCGCTTGAATCTCCAATTCGATCGACTGAAGCTCCAGCTTCTCTCAGTAATCTCATGTAGAGATTGTTCAGAGGAGTATTATCAGGAATTTCGACATGACGGCCTGCTTGGAATTTTCCGCCAGCGTTTCCAGCCAAAATGATTGGAAGATCATCGTGGGTGTGCCGATCGGCATTAGAGATCCCACTTCCCCAAACAATCATAGAGTTGTGAAGGAGAGTATTGCCGTCGATATCTTCGGTGGACTTCATTTGCTTTAGGAAATAAGCCAACTGCTTGGTATAAAAAGTATCAATTTTGGCGATTTTATCCATCTTATCCTGTGCCTGACGATGATGTGAGAGACTGTGATGACCTTCGTTGAAACCGAGTTTTGAAAAGCTTCGGTTACTACCATCGTGGGCGAGTAGAAAAGAAGAAATGCGGGTTTGATCTGTCTTGAACGCTAAAAGAAGCATGTCAAAGAGTAAACGGATGTGTTCCTGATATTCGCTCGGAACTCCTCCGTCGGGAGCACCGATTCCCGGTTCTGGTGGAGGACCAAAGCTCTCGGATTTTTCAATCCGTCTCTCAATCTCACGGACCCCGGCCAAATATTCATCAAGCTTATTGCGATCGTTTCGGCCTAGTTCGTTGTTCATCGATTTGGCATCGTCCATCACAATATCGAGAATCGAACGTTTTTCGGCTCGGCGTTTCGCAAGGCCTTTTTGTCGCTCTGCGTTGGTGCCTCCTCCAAATAATCTCTCAAAAACGAGGCGGGGATTTGACTCTGGAGTCATGGGTTGAGTTGAGGAACGCCAAGACAAATTATACTGGTAGGCACAAGAGTAGCCGGAGTCACAATTACCCGACTTGCGCACCGCGTCACAGGATAACTCGAGAGAGCGGAGCCGAGTTTCCGAACCAATGTAATTCGCGGCCATTTGATCGACTGAAACTCCAAGACGGATATCCGAACCCGCGGTTTTGCGCGGTCGCGCACCGGTGAGGAATGTTGCCCCGCCACGAGCGTGATCACCGGCACCATCGGATCCGGCCCAGCCGTTGGCTTGTTCCAGCCCTTTGACAACTTGCAGATCGTTCTTGAAGTCGTTAAGAGACTTCATTGATTCATTAAATTTGAAATTTGAACCTGTTCCTTCTGGGCGCCACTTGTCCATAATTACGCCATTTGGAACATAGAGATATGCCATACGCAAGGGGGCTCCGGTTTCGGTAACGCCTCGTGCTGCGCCAATAACATTAACTTCGGCACCAAGAGAGCGGAAGGAAGGAAGGGCCACGCTGGCGCCAAGGCCGCGGAGAAATGCACGACGTCCAAGGTTAATCGATCTTTTGTTCATGGGTCTTGTTGAGGGTTAAAAATTAAAAATCTAGGATTAAACGGGCTCCATTAGTTGGCCAGTTAAAAAGCTTTACCGTCTCCACGCCGTTTCTGAAATGGAACACTCTCGATAATAGCATAAATGAGATCCTTCATTCCGCCACTATCCTTTAGAAGCTTTGCCATAACAGTATCGATGGTGGGGGCATCATAATATTCAACCCCCCGGCCAAGTGCATAAGTGAGAAGTTTTTCACTTAGGCAGCGGTAGAAATCTTGTTTGCGGGAACCTGCAAGGATGGTTTTGAGTTCCATAATATTGGAGAAAGTCTCTCCAGTGACGAGTTTGCCGGCGCTGTCGATTTCCTTTCCGTCTTGCTTATCCCGCCACTGTCCAAGAGCATTAAAGTTTTCAAGGGCGAGCCCGATCGGGTCCATGCGTTCGTGACACGATGAACAAAGTGGCTTTTCTCGGTGAACTTCCATGATTTGACGCATTGTGAGGGGTGCGTCCTGATGTTCCGCAACTTCTTCCAGATCAGGAACATCGGGCGGTGCAGGCGGTGCAGGTGTTCCTAAAATATTATCGAGGACGAAGAGCCCACGTTTAACTGGAGAGGTGCGAGTGGACTGTGAGGTTACAATTAAGAAGGTTCCCTGACCAAGAATGCCACCTCGTCCTCTTATCTGTTCGTTGAATTCAACCTTTCGAAACTCGTTACCTTTTACACCGGAGACTCCATAAAAATTAGCGAGGTTTTCGTTGAGGAAAGAATAGTTTCCATTGAGTAACTCCAATATAGGTCGATTTTTCAAAAGGACGTAGCGGAAGAACTCTTCGGTCTCTTGTTTCATATCTCGCCTTGTCCCGAGGTTGAAAACCCGATTGGCTTTTCGGCGGTCCCGCTCCTTGAGAATTCGGCGGGTATCTACATGAAGTCCTCGCAAGTCGCGTGTCTGAAGCCATTGGCCGACAAAGTTTTTGACCATACGATCTGATCTCTTATCTGCGAGCATTCGATCCACTTGAGCCCGAAGGTTTTTTCGTAGCTGATTTTTTGCGACAAGATCCAGCAAGATTTTGTCTGGAGCGGAAGTCCAAAGAAAGTAGGAAAGGCGGGAAGCTAGCGCATACTCATCGAGCAAGACAACCTTACCCGGATTGTCAGGCTCAACTTGGGTTTCACGGCGGAAAAGAAAACTAGGGGAGCTTAGGGTTGCTGTAACTGCCAGACGGACGCCATCCGAGAATTTTCCCTCCTTGCTTTTAGAGAGTGCGAGGTTTGTAATTTGGTTAATCAGCTTCTTTCTCGGTGGGCGTCGGAAGGCGCGGAAGGCAAAATTTTCTACGATCTTCCGCATGTAGGTAGCTTGTTCCTTTTCTCCAGCTGTAGGCAGGCCATCGATAAAGATTCGCTGAAAGCTTTCTGGATAAAGATTCCAATTGCCATCCGAGCCAAGGCGTCTCAGCTGGAAGCGATCAATCTGGATTCCAGAGGTTCCGCTCCCTTCACCATTTTCTCTAGGAATGACGACGAACTCAAAACGATGGTCGCCCTCTACGAGATCAAAATTCTGGAGGAAACGACTTCCGCGTGAAGTGTCAGAGTTGAAGTCGATCTCTAGCACCTTTTTCCCATCGATGAGCATCTGGAATTTGGCAGATTGCCCTTTCGGCTGTCCACCTTCGCTTTTGACAGTATAGGCAACTTCTAGAGAATATTGAGCACTGGTATCAATGATTCGTTTTGCGGTAACGGTTTGGGCGGCATTAGCCTCCATGAAACGAGCGGTCTGTCTGCCTCCGCGGTCACGGAAATCTCCGGCATCAATTATGATTGGTTTTGGCTTTCCTGCGTCAATTGGGAGAGCTGCTTCTGCAATCTCCTCTGCCGCGTTGAAATACTTTTCCATTAAGAGTGGCGAAATCGTGAGAACGTCACCGATAGTGTCGAATCCAAATCCCGTGTCATCGGGTGGAAAATTATCAGTTGTATTAAAATTCACACCTACGACGTCCGCGATAGTATTCCGATATTCCTGTCGGTTCATTCTTCGGATGGTAACGCGGCCTGGATCTGGGTTTTCTGGGTCGAGGGAAAAGATCCTTTGCTCAATCCAGGCGATCATTTCCTTCCGTTCCTTAACGGACGGCTGAAATTCCTCTTTTGCAGGAGGCATGATTTGGGTGCGAAGATTTTCCCAAATTCGTAGCCAAACTTGTTGATTTTGGAGAAGCGCAGCAGTGCTCGTGAAATCATCAAGGACGAAGTCACCTTTACTAGCACCATCGCCGTGGCAGTCGTAACAATAGTCCTGAAGAAGGGGCTCAATCTTTTGCTGAAATTCGATCTCGGCGGCTTGGTTAGTATCTCCTTCAGCGAGGCAAATTCCGACCATCAATGAGAAGGTCGAGAGGATCTTTGGGAGACGCGATAATATGATCATCAGAAGCCGGTGATTATTCAACGGTCCTGGAGACTGTATCTTTTCATCGAGGGATCAACTTATTGCAGATGATTTTGGTCTCGGGTAAGTTGCTTGGTTGAGAAAGCTTGAAAGGTCCTCGTCTTAGTTCAGATTTTTTTGATTCGGGGAGACGGTGATAGTGGTGGCTTTGTTTTCTGCGAAAAGCTCTTTTGCGATTTCATGAACTTCTTCTGCAGTGACAATGTTGAGGCGATCACTTTGGGAGAGGTGATGGTCGGCGGAGTGGCCAAGAAGAACATCGAGTGCTGCCATCCTTGCCCGGGCTGATGGGCTTTGATTGCGAAGGGCTTCTCGAGCTTCGACGTTTGCTTTGACTCTCTCAAGGGCGTCGGCAGGGATGCCGCGTTTAATGATCTTGGTGATCTCACCTTGTAGCTCACGATGGGCTAATTCTAGTTGGTCGGGAGCAGTGCCGAGGTAGAAGGCGAAAAGGCCAGTGTTTAGACCCAGGAATTGTGATGTGCTTACGTAGTAGGCCAGCCCGAGCTCCTCACGAATCCTAGTGAAGAGAGGCCCAGCCATGTCAGAGCAATAGGCGTCAATGAGTTCAAGTGCGAAACGGCGAGGATCATCTTGAGCAAGACCGGGGAATCCAATGGCAAGGACGGCTTGTTCTTTGTCCAGCTTGAGAGCGTGCTCCCCGGCCTGTGTGGTGGGTGAATCCCCGAAAGAGGGAGGGGTGCCTGCAGGGAGCGCACCGAGCGATTTTTCGAGTGCTTCCAGAGTTGCTTGAGGTTCAAGATCTCCGAAGAAGGCACAGACCATGTTTGTGGCGGTGAAGTAGTTCGAGTGCTGAGAGCTAATAGTGAGACGATCGAGCGACTTAAGGGAATCGACGGTTCCAGAAGATGGAACACCGTAACCTTGACCACTCCAGAGTTGGTGGCGCATTTCTCGGAAAGCTCGGCTGGCGGGGTCCTCAAGTTGCTCTTCGAGACCAGCGATTAGGGCCGCTTTTTCTCGCTCAATGGCTTCGTTGGGGAAGCTGGGTTCACGAATAATTTCACCTAGTAAGTCGACAATGATTGGAAGATCGTCGCGTAGACAATACGAAGAAAGCATAAGGGTGTTGTTGCCAGCTGCTGCCCCGATATTAGCTCCAAGATCTTCAAGGGTTTCGGCAATCTCTTGGGCGTCGCGCGCGCTTGTTCCTTTCGTAAGGAGCCGGGAAAGCAGAGAATTTAAACCTGCCGATTTCGGGGATTCCGAGAGCGACCCTGCGAGCAGGGAGGTTTGGCTATAAATAGCAGGAACAGTAGGGTCTCGTTGAAGTATCACACGAAGTCCGTTCGATAAAACGTGCTCGCTGATCTTTTCAGGGCCAGAAGTTGTAGCCAGAGAAGCTGATTCAGTGGTAAGACTTTCGGGAACCAAAGAAGTCACGGTGAGATTGTCTGCAGTCAGATATCTATCGATGGTCGTATGAATTTTTTCTACCGTCACTTTGGAAAGTTTTTGGATCGCAGAGCGGGTGTAATTCAGATCGCGAGCGCTGTGCCAATTTGAGGCAAGATCTGAAGCCCTCCCGGAAGCTGTTGTGAGGGTCTTAAATTGTTGCGAAGCGATCTGACGGAAGGCTCGGGCGATGGGGCGAGTGAGATCGGACCTTCTAAGATTTTCGATTTCTGAGAGAATCTCTCTTTCGACGGTTTTCGTATTCTCAGTCTCTACTTCAGCATAAGCACTTAAAATTCCGGGGCCATCGGCTGGCATCCAGGAGTAAGCGCCTATGGAGTGCGCAAGCGATTTTTCCTCACGGATTACTCGATAAAGTGGGGAAGCCCGACCACCACCAAGGACGACCGAAAGGAGTTCAAGGGCTGGGGCGTCTTCGTGTGTTAGACCAGGGATTTGCCAGGTGAGAGCGAGGTGAGTGTTTGGAATCGCGAACGAGCGGGAGGCGCGACGAGCTCCCATTTGGCGGGGCTCAGCGGGAGCGATGGTGGGAAAGGAGGCAGGGGGACGCAGGCCCTTGGCGAGCTCGCGTTCGATGATGGATTTGGCATCGATAGGATCGAAGCCTCCTGAAAGGACGAAAAAGGAATTGTGCGGGCGATATTTAGCAGCGTGGTAAGTCTTCATTTCATCGTAAGTGATGGCGTCGAAGAGGTCACGGTGGCCGATGACAGGATGGCGTCGGTTATCTCGTTGGTAGCAGGTGCGGAAGAGGAGTTGGGATGAGACGGAGTCTGGATCGTCGAGCCCCATCGCGATTTCGCGTCGAATGACCTCTTTTTCTTTTTCGTATTCGTCCTCGGGAAAAGTCGGTCGAAAGACCATTTCGATGAGCGCGGAAATGAAGAGGTCAAGCGACTTAGCCGGGCCATCGATATAGTAAACGGTACGATCGAAGGAGGTGTAGGCGTTCCACTGTCCTCCTGCGGCTTGAACCTCTTGTGACAGTGCTTCGCCAGAGAAGCGGTCAGTCCCTTTGAATACCATATGTTCTAGGAGGTGTGAGATTCCAGATCCAGCAAGGGCGGATTCGTGCTGTGATCCGGTTTCGACCCAAATTTGAGCGGAAATGACTTGGGACGTTATGTTTGGGTCCAGGATCGTGTCGAATTCGTGATCGAGGGTGACGAGATTTGCCGAACTGGCGGGGAAGTCCATGCCAGAAGATGGAGTTAGGAGGAGTGAACGTCCAATATCGAATTCAAGAATGAGACTCTAATGAAAGGGTGATTAGGATTTTTGTGTGAAAGTTCCTGACCCTGGTCCTAGAAAATGCTAACTACCTCATATGAACAAAAAGACGTTTCTCGTCACTGCGATCATCGGGTTTCTCTTCGTTGGAGGAGTAGGCTTTGGCCTCTATACGTGGAAAGAGAACGCCCCTTCCATCAGAGCGATCGCGATTCCTGTTAATGGACTGCCGACGGAATTATGCGAAGGTTGGGAGGCGGCTTTCCAGGAAGTGCTGAGTGATGAGGCGATCCTGCAGGATATTGCCGATGAGACGGAGTATGCAGAGAAGCTTGGAGTGCCGCCCGAAGAAGCGGTTTCACATCTCAAGAAGGCGATTGAAGTCGAATTCGTTAAGCGCAAAAACTGGATCCAGATCGGGTTGTGGGGTAAGAAAAGGCAGAATGAGGATTTAGAGAAGATAGTGGAACTCCTTCATGAGACAGCCGTCGAAAATATTGTGAAGATAGAACCCTCCTTTCAGCAGTATCTTGATGCAATTAAGAAGCAGCAGGCAGCAGCCAAGTCACGGCAACCGTGATTAGATTATTGTAATTATCTCACTTTCATCAAAGCGGACTTTGGGTGCATCCGCGTATTTGTCTCTGGAGCAACGATAACCCAGAGCACAGGCGACCGAAGTCGTCAGGCCTTTTTCCTCAAGTCCCAGAATCCGGTCGTATTCAGTCGGATTGATCCCCTCCATCGGGCAGGCATCGATACCGAGCACAGCGGCAGTTGTCATGAGCTGACCAAGTGCAATGTAGGTTTGGAGTTTGGCCCATTGAAGTTTCGCGGCATCGTCCATATTTTTAGTGAAGCCGACCATCATCTCACGGTAAGGATTCAGTTGGTCAATTTTGCCTCCACGAATCTCGATGCTGCGGGCAAGAAACCTGTCGATCTCCGCCTCTGTCATTGATGTCTTCGCAGTAAGAACGACGAAATGAGAGCAGTCGGTGACTTGCGCTTGTCCCCAGGAATGGGGGAGGAGCTCTTCTTTGATTTCCTTGTCACGAATAGTTACAAAATGCCACGGCTGTAGACCAAAGGATGAAGGAGTTAGAACCAATGAGCTGGCGATTCCCGACCAAATTTCGTCGGGAATGATCTTTGAATCGTCAAATTTTTTGGTGGCGTAACGCCACTGAAGTTGCTCGACAAGGCCCTGGGGTGAAAGTTGGCTCATATTGACGATCATTGCGCTCCAATCTTGATTGGCAAGGAAAGGCTTGGAATTTCCTTAATACCAAAATTGAACATGATCCCGTGTTCATCTTGGCTCCGGTTATTTCGAATGAAAAACCCGGCTGAGCCGACAAAGGAATCAAAGTCGTAGTGAATGTTGTATTGTTGTAACTCTAAGGTGCTGTCGACGAGTTCTAAGCGATGATGGGTTCCAATTCCCCAGTAGTCGTTGAGTCGAGTAAAGGTTTCTAGCACGATTCGGTCTGAATCCCGTAAAACCGGGTGATTGTTCAGGTGCCGATAGCCAACTTTGAATTCAAAGTCATCGTCCGGCATTAAGCGCATGGAAGAGGCGATCTCGGTAAAGTTATCGGTAGTAGAAACCGGGAACTGGGTTTCAAGATCCAACTCCAACCAGGGAACAGGGTTCCAACGAATGTCGTTGTAGAGATTTGAGAAATCGCGGTCGAGTTCTGGGTCTTCGATAAAAGCATCAAAATAAGTGTCCATCGTAAGCCAGTCATGCATTCCACTATCACGGCGGGTGACGAGGCGATTTCTCATGCCGAGGCGCAGGATGCTCCAGTCCTGGAGATCGTCAACAGCAGTGAAACGGCCGACTTGGCGTTGTCTGGGGCGACTGGTGGGAGTCAGCCGGTCGATACGTCCAAAAGACGAATCAAGATCGTTAGTCGAGAGCCAGCTCAGGGAGGAGTAGGGTTCGATAATATGGCGTGCTCCATCGATCCCCCATTTGTCACTTTTAAAATTAGGGAGAATTTTGTTGAATTTTGTTGAGACATCAATGTTAGCGGAAACGTGGGTTCGGCCGATAGAGTCATCTGGTCCCTGGACCGCTTGATAATTGGTGTGGCCGGCACCGAAGCGTGGCACGACGTTTAAATGGCCGGCTTTAATCGGGAGCGAGAATTCGTGGTAGGTATGGAAGCGGGTGAACCCACGATCATCAAGAAGTCGGCTGATTTGGTCGAATCGAGGATCGCCAGCAAGGAGGGCATCAGCTTCGCTCTGCAGACTATCCCTTTGGAATTTGGCAAGCCGCTCCTGGTAGATACCTAGTAAAGTTTGGCTTTCGTAAAGGAGTGGAGTATCGAGAAAAGGCTGCCGGATCCAATCGTGAGTGAACTCGGGGAGGCGGGTATCGCTTTGATAAAAATCATTGAGTCTGAGTCGTGTGCCAAGCTGAGTTAGGCTATTCGGGGACCGCTTGGTAAATCCAAGAAAGTTGTCAGGTGCTCGGTTGATACGAAAAAGAGAGGGGTCGAAATCCTCAAGATAGTATTGGTCACTTAGCAGGGTCAGATTGGCATCGAAAGAGTATCTTGAATCCGGGGTTTCGAGGAATGGAATACGGTGAACGAATTCAGCGCGGAACCGATTTGGCTTAATATTAGTGCGGTCGACTCCGGCACGTTCATCCTCAGGATTGAGATCGTCAATGTGGTAAATCTTTAGCCAACCATATCCATCTTTTGATTCTAGGCGGGTATCGAAAAGGTCTACACCCATTCCAAGTCCTTTATTAGAGTAGAGGTCGGCATGCCATTGGGAGAGAAGCCAGGCCCCTTTTTTTTCACCGGTTTCTAGATCGCTTTCGCCACCAAGCATTATTCCGTAACGGTTTTTAACAAAGGCTCCCAAGTTGGTCTGGCCACCAGGAGCAATGAGATAGCCTCGATTCGCATCAAATGGTTGAGCAAGGTATGGAAGCCATAGAAGATTTCTATTTCCGATACGAAGGTTAAAGTCCTTAAAAATGATCTTGTCGTCTGGAAAAATAGTTGCGCGTTTTGACTGTAGCCAGAAGGCTGGGTCCTCAGTGTCGTGTGTCGTTATGCCTGCGTCTTCTGCTACAAATACTTTCCGTCCATCACTCGTAATTTGGCGTATACTTTTTGCTTTCAGCATAATCGGAGAGAAGCCGAGCCGAAGATCCTTCGTTTCGAACGATTTGGTTTCGAGATTAAAAACCGAGGATTCACCGCGATAAACAAGCCCATCTTGGTATAGGCTTACGTTGCCACTAAGTTGAACCGTCTTCTTGGAAAAATTTGTAACAGCTAGGTCGGCATAGGCTTTGAGGCCGGTATCTGTATTAAGTTGGATGTCTCCAATGTAGCGCACAATGGTATCGGAGGCTTTTTGGTTGCCTTGGTTGAGAGAACCATCAAGGCGAATCGTTTTACCGTAAATTTCGACCCCGGATGGGAGCTCGGTAAATGGGGCTTGAGAAGAGTTTTTGAGAAGGTCGGAAATTGGATCCTCATCTGGCTCAGTGAGAGTATCAGGAGTCGGTGAAGGAAGGGGCGTAGGTAAGTCATCCTGGCTCGTAGCGAGAAGGAAGGTTAGGAAAAATAAAGCGAACGGACGACGCATAAAACCTGTGTCAGGCTAGAGAGGAGTCAAAAAACTGTCGATAGGATTTGCTGGAATTGTGCGGGATCGAGTCTAGGCTTTTGAATTGGATGAGAGAAAAATCAGTTGGTGTGATTGGAGCCTCGGGATGGATTGGGGGTTACTTGTGTCAGGCTCTTCTCGCAAAGGGGTGGAATGTCACGGGGTTTTCACGCTCCGATCGTGAGGACGGAGAATTGTCCTGGCGCAAATGGACGGGGGAGGGCGAGATTGATCTCGAAGGCTTGGGTGCGGTGATTAATCTGGCGGGAGAAGCGATCGACCAGCGATGGACCGATAAGAGGAAAATTGCTTTCAGGAAGAGCCGGGTTGATTTGAGCAGGGATCTTTCCAGTTCGATTGCAATCTCCAGTGTCGAGGTCTTGCTAAATGCCTCTGCGATTGGGATTTATGGTGACCGGGGAGAAGAAAGTCTTCCGGAGAGCGCTTCGGCGGGAGAAGGATATCTGGCGGAGCTTTGTCGGGATTGGGAATATGCCGTTGAAGTTCCAGAGGGAGTGAGAACCGTTTTCTTGAGGACCGGGGTAGTTTTGGGAAAAGGAGGGCGAGCCTGGGATAAGATGAGCGGCATTTTCAAATGGGGGATTGGCGGCAAGTTGGGAAACGGGAGACAGTGGATGCCTTGGATTCACTTAAATGATGAAATTGACGGGATTATTTCCTGTCTGGAGAAAGAAGTGAACGGACCTGTCAATTTGGTCGCTCCTGAGTCGGTGAGAAATATCGATTTCACCAAAGCAGTGGGCAAAGCGATGAAGCGCCCCACTCCATTCCCCGCACCTGCTTTCGCGCTGAAGTTGCTTTTGGGTGACTTTGCCAAGGAGGGACTCCTAGCCAGCACTAAGGTGGTCCCACAGGTCCTCCTTGATGCGGGATATGAATTTCATTTCCCAACAATCGAGAATGCGATGGCGGAATTGGTTTCGGGTTAGTTTTTGATCAAACGGAAGTCCCCGGCCTCCCTTACAGTATCGTAGGGCCGGCGGGTCAACTGTGCCGATTGTCTATTCTGCGTATTTTTCGTGCCACTCGCGGTAAACCTTGGGAGAGATTTCGGAGGGTTTGATTTCTGAGCGGCCGCCCCAGAACACGTTGGTGTAGCTCACCGGGATCCCGGCTGACGCAAGGTGTCGATCGATCGCAGCCTTATGCTCAAGCACTTTGTCTTTTTCGGTTCCGTGGACCACCCCCATGATATTAACGTCACCAAATTTTGGACCACCTTCTCGCCAGTAGGCGTGGGTCATGCAGTGGTGACGACCCACTTCTCCACCGGTTTCCATTTCACGACCTTTGGGGACGGCCCAGTGAAAGAGACCATTGAAACGAGTTACGCGCTTTCCGGTATCAGAAGGCTTGACGTGTTCGAGGAAGGTTGAGAAGCGCCCGATGACCTTCTTGCTGTCGAGGGTGCGGGCCACATCATAGAATCGCTCTAGCGAAACGCCGGCCATCTCGGCGCGGCGATCCCAACAATTGATGATGATTTCATCAGGAGCGAGTTCTTCCTTGAGGGCAAGGAGAACGTCCCACTCTTCTTGTGTTAGGTCGACGACAGTGGTGGTCATCATTTCAGCCGGGACATCGAGCTTGGCACCGGGCTCGAGTCCTTTGCGTCGAACGTGGCCAACGCCGAGAGCGAAGACTCCGTTGGCTGGCATCAAAATGAATTCTTCTGCCCCGACCAGATGTTTGAGGACGTTACCATGTTCTTCGAGGGATTCGCCCTGGGGAACCTTGAGCGTGGTCCAGAGGCGGTAGCTGGAACCGGAAATTTGGCGGTCGGTTGAGCGTATGACAACGTGGCCGGAAAAAGGGTCTTTCTTGGCCATGAAGTCGAAGGCATCGTTAAGCTTCTCTTCGGGGACGCGCCAAGCAACGAGTGCGCCGTGAGCCAGTTTTGTTGCTAGCATGGTCTGTCGAACCCGGCGAATCACTCCAGCTTCGAGCATCGCTCCTATTCGCTCTAGAACGAGGTTAAGTTCAACTTCGGATTTTTCAGCAATGATGGAGAATGGGTCCTGTTGGAAGCCCGAGACCAAGTCTTCGGAGACACTGAGAATCTTTGCGTTGATCGGGTCGTCGTGTTCGGTGGGGATATTTCTCATTGTGAAAGAGTTGCTTTTACGAATTGGTAGGCGGCTTCTTTATCAGAAATTCTTCCCTCCAGTTGCTCGGTTTGCAATTTAGAGAGAATCTTGCCGATTTTTGGTCCGGGGGCGATCTCGAAATTAAGGATAAGATCGTGTCCGGTGAGAAGTGGCTTCGGGATAAGAGGTTCTTTAGCGAATTCTTCTCTCTTATTAAGCACAAAGTCGTAGTTATCTCGTAAGCCGTTTGAGCTATCGCAGTCGACACGGTGGAGCTCGGTTTCCATGCTAAAAGTCTCTGCCGACATGAATCGTTTTAATTTGGCAATGCGCATTTCTCTCACGTGCATGAAGTGCATGTGGCGGGAAACCATGAAGGTGACATCCTCTATTGTTTGATTCGAATAGCGAAGGCGACGAAGGATTTGTTCGGTCATTTTGGCTCCCACTTTGTCGTGGCTATTGAAGCGAAGTCGTTCTGATTCGGAGTCCCAGGTTTGGGTAGCAGGTTTGCCAATGTCGTGAAGAAGAACAGCAAGCGCGAGGGGTAGAGGAGGCGAATCTAAAAGGGAAAGGGCAATACGAGTGTGAACGTAAACGTCACCTTCTGGGTGCCATTGTGGAGGTTGCTCACAGCCCTTTAGCTCGATGATTTCAGGTAGGAATTCCATGATGAGCCCGGACTCGACGAGGAGGTCAAGGCCCCGTGCCCTCTCGGGAGCAACGAGGATGCGTGAAAATTCGTCGCGGATTCGTTCAGGTGAAATTTGTGAGAGCAAAGGAGCGCATTCTTGAATGGCCTTCCAGGTTTGGGCCTCGATTTTAAATCCGGTGGTGGTGGAGAAACGAATCGCGCGCAGGAGGCGCAGGGCGTCTTCCTCGAAACGTTCTTTTGGATTGCCGATAGCGCGAAGGAGTTTGGCTGCGAGATCGGCGCGACCACCTACGTGGTCGATAACTTTTTCGGTGAGTGGATCCTGAAAGAGGCCGTTAATGGTAAAGTCGCGGCGCTGTGCGTCTTTTTCGGGCGAGGAAAATTCGATGGATTCAGGATGGCGTCCGTCTTTGTAAGTGCCATCGGTTCGAAAGGTCGCGACTTCGATCATTTCACCTGCACCTTTCACAATAATGACGCCGAAGTGTTTGCCGACGGCATCTGATCTTGGAAAGAGCGCCTGCACCTCATCCGGTCGGGCCGAGGTCGCGAGGTCATAGTCTCTAGGAGTTTGTCCTAGAAGTTGATCTCGAATGGCCCCGCCGGCAAAGTAAACGACGTGACCAGCCTTCCGCAAAACAAGGGCGGATTGGAGGGCAAGTTCCTTCTGGGTGCTCATGGCGGGGACGGACAAAGTTGTCGCGTTGTGGCTTGTAGGCAACTGGAAAAGAAATCGTTTTAATGCAATCAGGTGATTTCTCGATGATATGGGGCCACAAGATTCACTTAAAAATAGTTAGGGGTTTACCGAAGGAGTAAAAAATTGGGGGAGTTTTCTGTAGGTTTTTAAGTTTGAGGGGGGGAGGGTATATTCTATCGTCTGTCTTCATGAAGTTTCCTCCCTCCCTCCTTTTCAGTATATTGCTGGGGAATCTTGTTGTTGCCGAACAAAAGACAATGCTTGAAAGCTTTATCGTTGCGCCAGGATTAGAGGCGAAGCTTTGGGCAGGAACGGAATTGCTGCATAGTCCTGTGGCGATGGATGTGGATGCCAGAGGGCGTGTTTGGGTGACGGAAGATTTGCAGGGGTCAGGTGAAAAGGATACGCATGCGCGCATTAAGATTCTTGAAGATACCGACCGCGATGGGAAAGCGGATTTAGTTAAAGAATTCGGTCCAACCTTTAGTTCAAAACCGATGGGAATCAGCGTTTTTGACAATAAAATCGTGGTCTCGATGGCTCCAAATATACATGTTTATACTGATATAAATCGAGATGATGTTTTTGATCCTAAAGTCGACAAAGAGGAGATCATAGCGAAGGGATTTCATGGACGAACCCATGATCATGCGCTGCATGCGGTGGTCCCAGGTCCGAGCGGAAAGTGGTATGTAAATCATGGTAATATCGGTGCTGATATTACCATGTCAGATGGGCGCGAGATTCATGCGAGTTCATATTATAGTCAAAACCCACAAAGCATCGGGAGAAAAAGTTTTGATGGACGGATTTACGTAGGTGGGTTTGGGCTTCGCATGAATCCGGATGGCAGTGGAGCGGAGGTTATTTTTCAGAATTCCCGTAATGCACATGCAATGTCGGTGACTTCCTTTGGAGATGTTCTACAGGCCGATAATGATGATCCGGCTCACGCTCGGGCGGCTTGGGTGATGGAGCATTCGAACTTTGGTTATGCCGCGTTGGAGGATGGTAACCGCTCCTGGGAGGACTCGGCAAAGAGTTGGGAAAAAAAGACGGTGACTGCCGAGATTATGAATGATGCATATGAGAGGCATTCCAAGTCATCACTACGTCGTGACGAGGGACATTGGCGAGAGCATTTTCCAGGAGTGACTCCGCCGGGAAATCTTTGGGGTCCGGGAGCTCCAACGGGTGATTACTTCATTGAGGGAGATGAGTTGGGGAGGGAGTATCGGGGTAAGTATTTGGTTTGTGAGACCGTCCATCGTGCTGTCTTTGCTTTTGATTTAAAGCGAGGGGATGGTCGGATCGAGCTGGAGAATTTGGATAAGTCGTTCTTTGCAACCGATCGTCGTTCCAAGAATAAAGCAGCATCAGGTTTCCTGCCTTCGGATGTGGTGGCTGGAACAGACGGTGCGCTTTTTGCGAGTGACTGGAATTCGCATACCAATGCGCGCGGCTCCGGGAATGCGCTGGGTGGAATTTTTCGCATTGCGAAGAAAGGCTCTCAGATCAATCCACCCAAGATCGATTTTTCGACGACTGATGGTCTGCTTGAAGCGCTAAAAAGCCCTGCGCCAGGAGTTCGATGGTTTGCCCAGGAATGTCTCAAAAAGAAGGGCGATGTTTTTGAGAAATTGACGGAGTTTTGTAAGGTCTATGCTAGCAATCCTTACTACGTGGCCCGGGCAATTTATGTATTGGCGCAGTTGGATGATATCAAGGGAAGCAGCGCCGTTAAGTTGATGCTCTCGTCCGATGACGAACAGTGGAGAGTTTTAGCGATCCGTGCGTTGCGCATGGCAGGTAAGGTATCCCTTCATTCGGTTGTGTCGCAAATGTCAGATGATCCTTCTCAGTCCGTTCGGATGGAGTTGCTAGCTTTAATGCGAGGTTTGGAGTGGCAAGATGTTAAGGATAGCTTGGTGAAGTTGATCGCGGGCTATGATGGAAAAAATCGTTGGTATCTTGAGGCACTTGGTGCGGTTTGCGATGATTTTGAATCTAAAGTTTATATCGAATTGGTGAAGACTCAGCAGCCTGATCCAAAGGCTTGGGGTGAGCGGCAAATGAATTTGGCATGGCGACTCCGGAGTCCGGAGGCCCTTTCTGATCTGGCTGAGTGCATAATGGAGAAGAAGGTGGATGTGGAGACCTTCCGGCGATTGGCTTACACGTTTGCACTATGTTATTCCGATGAAGAGAGAAATTTGAATTTGAACTCTATGAAGAAGTTTTCGGAATATGAGGGTTTTCAAAGTGTTGATTACCAGTCGATTATTACAGAGTTTATCGAGAAGGATATTAGCGATCCTGATCCGGTTCCTCTGACGCAGAGTTATCTCTTTCCAACGAAGTTTGGTATTCCTACCGAGCTTGGTTCGGTTGATGAAATTGCAGCGCTAAATCCTAGCGCAGGGAACGGGCGAAGCAAAGCAGCTTTGTGCATGGTGTGCCATCAGATCGGTGGAGCCGGTACGCCGTTTGGTCCGGATTTGACGAATTGGGGGCAGGTGAGGGATGTCAAAGAGGTGATCCGGGCAATGGTCGATCCGTCGGCTGAGTTAGCTCATGGATATGATAAGCCGCTAGTGGTGATGCAGAGTGGTCATCGACTGGAAGGAGTCTCACGAGGTTACAGTTGGCATGCTGGAGCCATTCGGGTTAAGACAATGGGTGGAGTAACTTTGAAGGTGCCTCATCGCCGACCGCACGCGAAAATTAAGTATCTCAAAGATCATTCATGGATGCCTTCTGCTTCTGCGATGGGGCTGAAGAATCAGGACGTACGCGATATTGCGGCATTCTTGATGAGCGATATCGCTGGTGAAGTGGACAGTGGATTGATTGTGAAGATGGAGCCAAAATTTAGTCGCGGCGAGGGGCCGGGCTGGGTTGAGTTGACCGGCGAGGATTTTCTGAATGTGAACTGCCGCGATGATACCTGGAAATGGGAAAGAGGCCACGCCTGGTGCACGGGTAGCCCAACCGGCGTGATTCGTTACTGTAAGCCACTGACGAATTTTGAGTTTTCTTGCGAGTGGATGCACAAGCAGAAGGGAGGGAATTCCGGGGTCTTTGTGTGGGCCACTCCGCAGTCCGTTAATCGATTGATGGCCGGCAAGGGTGCCTTACCTCATGGGATTGAGGTGCAAGTTCTCGACCTAGGATACAAAGAGATTTACGAGGCTCAGTATAAGAAAAAGGGAGATTGGTTCACGAGTCACGGTGATGTTTTTCCGGTGGGCCCTATCAAAATGAAGCCCTTTCCTCCAGTGGCGCCAAACGGTAGAAGGAGCTTTCCTTCAAAAAACAGGACAAAAGGGATTAACGAATGGAATCATTATTATATACGAGCCATTGACGGGGTAGTTCGGCTTTGGGTGAATGGGGAAGAGGTTTCAGGAGGAGAGGAGATTAGTCCGGCTGCTGGTTATTTGTGTCTTGAATCAGAAGGCGCTCCAATTGAATTTAAAAATATGCGTTTACGGGTGTTGCCTCCGTTTGAAACTAAGTTGGAGGTTGATGTCGGGAATCCTCCGCCCGCTCCCAAACCCATAAATATGAAAGGTCATGTATTGTTAGGAAAGTGGTCTTACGCTGGTAGTTACACTCGCGAATTTTTTGCTGATGGACGCTGCATCTTACGTGATAGAGACCAGGTTGTTTGGATCAAGCGCGTTCAGGGAGCAACGAAAGACTCAGCAATTCTTGAGGGTGGTTACACCCACGTTTTGAAAGGTGAGACACTGCATATCGAAGACCGATATCAAGCGGTGCGCAAATAGCCTTATTCCAAGGCCCATTTTAGGAGCTTTGCAGAGTCATTCCAGATTTCGGGACTTGTTGATCCGAGAGTTACGACAATGACAGCTTTGCCACGGAGAACACCTGACGAGACGAGGCAGCGCCCTGCTGCAGAGGTGTAGCCGGTTTTCATGCCGGTGCAGTAAGGGACGCGCTTAAGAATCTTATTTGTGTTTTTGAGGACTTTGGTGCGTCCATCTGGAAAAGTAAACGTGTATTCCTTGGTCCGCATACACTGACGATAGAAGGGTATTTTAGTAACTTCTCGTGCGAGGATTGCGATATCAAGGGCAGTGGAATATTGGCCTTTTTCGGTAAGCCCATGAGGATTTTTAAAATTAGACTGAGTCATTCCAAGCGAACGAGCCGTTTGGTTCATGTAATTTACAAATGCTGATTGGGAGCCAGAAACGTCTCGAGCTAGAACTCTCGCAACGTCATTTCCTGATTTTACGAGTAGTGCTTTGACCAGAGTTTGGCGTGTGTAGTTTTCGCCTGTGCTTACATAGATTTTTGTGGGCTCGACCTTGGTGTCAGTTGATCGGACCGTGACTGGATCGCTGAGTGGTCCGGCCCGGTAAACACAAAGTGCGGTTAGAAGCTTTTGGGTGCTGGCAACGGCTCGCGGCGTGCGTGCTTTTTTCTGGAAAAGAATGCGTCCTGTTAGGGTGTCAATTACGATTGCACTTTTAGCTTTGATCGCGGGAGTAGTAATCGATGGAAGGTTTGGACGAACAACAATCGGTTGAACCCTGGCTGGTGGTGCCGTTAGCTGTTGAGTTTGGCTTGGACTACAAGCGACAATAATGCAGGCGCTGGAAGCGAGAAAAATCGCTCTAAGTTTCATGGCGCGAGTTTGGACAATCGATTGTCGCTGGCAAGCGAAAGCCTGACTCTCAAATTCGAATGGCGCATTTGTCTGTTTTCAAGATAGGGATAGTTTTACCTTCTGCTGAGAGTCTGCTTTTATTGCCTGATAGAGCTAAAAGGGCGGTCTATGTCCGTCTCGAAGATTAAGGGATCGGTCTGAGGGTCATGTGGCTTCTTTTTCCCACTTGCGAAGTTGGTGTACAAGTTTTTTTTCGATGAGCCTGTCGCGGGGCTGGTCGCCGTATAGAACCGCATAGTGATACTGGAGAAGGTCGGTGGCGAAGTCCGGCGCTGCTATGCTTTTTAGATGAGCCCGGAGGGTCCGGCCGGACGGCATGGGATTACCGTGAGCTTGGGAGGCACGCCGAAAAGCGGAAAGGTAGTTTGGTGAATTTGGTAACACTTCTGAAACTAAATTATGCTCACTGGCTGGGGTGGGTGAGCGTTTTATGATTAGGGCGCCGATAAGGAGAATGAATAAAGTGGAGCCAATCCAAAATGAGGCTTTTAGAAGGGGAGTTGTGTCCTGCTTAGGTATTACTTCGTCGTCTCCGAAATTTGCTAGATAAGGTGAAATCTCGTTAATTCCTGCTAGTGACGGGGAGCCTTCTTCACGGACTGCGGGTGTAGTTTCAAAAATGACCCAACCTCGATTTTTAAGGTAGATTTCAGCCCAGGCGTGTGCTTCTCGGGCTCGAAAAACGAAAAGGTTAGGGGCCGAAAAATAACGACCGCCGGACCAACCGAAGGCGATACGCGCGGGGATTCCCATCGCTCGAGCGAGGAGGACAGTAGCGGTTGCAAAATGGGTGCAGTAGCCCGTTTTGGTTTCGAAAAGGAAACTATCGATCGGTTCGGCCTCGGAGGGCATTGCGGGATCAAGAGAGTATCGATAATTCTCATGAAGGTATCGGCGTAAGGATAGCAGAGACTCCCGGGTGGGTGCTCCAAATGTAGCGGCAAGCGTTTTGATTTTCCCTTGTAGTTTAGGATTGTCCGGAAGCTCCATATACTCGGGTGCTGGTGGAGTTCCCGGGATGATTTTCAGCGTATCATTGAAGTCGAAGGGAATTGAGGTCGCCTCGTAGCGGTATTCTTTGTCCCGTATGGTATTTGGGGAGAGGCGGAAAGTATCCGGTGAGGTTTCACGAAGACTAGGTTGTTTGATCGAGATTAAATTTGGAATGGTGATGGCAAGTGTCGGACCTCCTCGTTTAACTTGGTGAGAAATTTCGTAGCTAATCTTTGGCCGGTTTGAGTTGATTTCAAAGTTGATCGCTTTGTTCTTTGCTAAAAGTGTTTTGGGTATCAAGGAGAGTGGAAGCCATGATTCCTCTCGATAGGTAGCAAGAGTGAAATTTCTCAGAAAACGCTCTCGGTCTAGGAGAATGCGGGCGTCGTTGGGAGTCGATGGGAAGAGGTAGACCTCGGGACGATTTGACGGCCTGACTTTTTTATTTTTATTGAGTGATCGCCGGCCGGGGCCAGAAAAGAGCCAGTTGGAAGTGACCAAGCTTCCATCCTCTCCGTTTGATCCTTCATTCATCCCTTGACTTTCGATACGGCTTTTCCCTTTCTCGTAATTGGAGCTAGATCGAAGGATTTCATCGATGCTAATCGCAAATCTTTCGGATTTTTCAGGAACAACCGAGAGAAAGAGCAGAAAAAAGCATTCGAGAAGGAGGACGGCGAGACTGATGGAGAGATAGTCAAAAGCCCTAGGTTTTCGGGCTGATTTGGCGAGTGTTGATGTAGGTCTGTCACAGTGACCCCAGAAGAAGAAAGCGACTACGAGAAGAGAGGCGGCGACAAAAATCCTCAGGATGGTATGCCATTGTTCGGGCCAGCCGCGCAGCAGGATATACCCAGTGATTATAGCTAGAATCAGCAGTCCTGATCGCATCTTACTTTTATTTTATAAGGTAGATGTGAGGGTGTCGAGGGCATCGAAATATCGAGGGAAAATGGGTTTCCAGCCTGTTTCACGGATCTTACGATTGAGAACTCGTTTATGGGTCCAAGCTCTTTTTCGTGAGATGTTTTTTTCACCGGTGACAGGAAGAGGCTTGTCGAAGTACTCAGCGAGCTCCTGATAGCACTTCAGCTGTGAGATCGGGTGGTCGTCCGCGACGTTAAAAATTCCTGAAAGTTTATGTTGGGCAAGATGAAGAGTGGCGCGGGCGGCATCCTGAACATGAATTTGATTCAAGATGCGTTGCCCGGATTCTTCAATTACCGCGGAACCGTTCAGAAATTTACGAAGGACTACGCTGCGGCCTGGTCCGTAAAGTCCGGCAAGCCGCGCTACGGTTCCATTGGACTTCAGGACGATTTGTTCGGCTTCGAGTAGAAGTTGCGAAGTTTCTCGGATAGGAGTGGTCAGTGAGGATTCGTCAACACTAGAGCCATCGGTTTGATGGTAAACCGAGGTAGATGAAGTGAGAATGAGGTGGCTGTTCGGGAAGGATCGCAGAAGATTTTTCGTCCCTTCCACAAAAACTGCTCGGTAGGCTTCTGCCCCGCCACGTCCTGATGAAGCACAATGTACGATAACTTCCGGAGGTGGGATTTTTTTTGAAAGATGAGAGACCTGTTCGGAGGACGAAAGGTCGCATGCTTCATGACCATCGCCACCCGATTTAGTGAAGGTAGTGACCTGATGATCAATCGCTAGATTTGCGATCTCGGAGCCCAAATAACCAGCGCCGGCGATGAGTAAAGACGATTTCATTGAGAAGAGTAGTGGCGGGCGATACCATCCGCAACTGCTTGCGCATATTCTTGATAAATTGCCTCGGGGTTTTTCTGATAACGGGAAATGAAAGGAATGCTGTTCATAACATAGGGTTCCATGAAAATTACCGGGCACTGGTAGAGTCTATTTGCGAGAAGGTTACGCGCCCAAAGGTTGGGGTGATTGGCTAAATTTTGGGAAGCACGCGATGAATTTGGATACCGATAAGCTGGGAGTTTGATGCTTTGATTAAATGATGCTGCTATCTCGCGGGCGAGGGCCAGTTCTTCGGTAATTGTGCCGGAGAGAAGCCGTTGAAGCATTTCGAATCGTTCATCTTCGTGGGCCAGCTCATCTTTCGTGTAGGTTCCGTTAAGAATAATGTGAAAATGTTGATCCTGGGTGCGATTTTTTGATGCGGTACCGTTAAAGTGAAGACAGATGACAAAGTCGGGCTTGATAGTTTGATTAATAAGATTAGCTCGGGCACGGATTTCAGATGTTCGATAAAAGAGCTTTGGGTCTGAAAAATCTTGCGCTCGATTTTTTGTGACAGGCTCTAGTTTGGAGCGAACCAAGATGGCTGAGGCACCTAGTTTTTCGAGGAGCGGCTTGAGAATAAAGGCTGTTTTGAGGGTCATTGTCCCTTCGCGGATCGTAATATCATCATGATTGTGTTCACGTTCCTCAATTGCAGCAAAATCCCCGCCGATATGGCCAGGGTCGATAGCGATGACCAGATCTTCGAGAGGGAGCGCTCGATCTGCCGAAAGGTCGGCCCGGGTTTTCCAATTAAACAGGGATCCCGGTGCAGGATTGTCCTGATGAGAGAATACGAGTTGATAGTTTCCAATAATGGCTCGATTCTCCCCTTCGTCGATTATGATCCATTTTTTCCAAGAGGAATCCTTTGTATAAATTACCTCAAGACGATTAAGGAATGTTTCCTTGGAAATAGTATTTTGGAATCGGTCTAGCTTTGACCAATCTGGTGACCGGCCAAATGGGGCTAGGTTTCCTGTTTTAGAGGGTTTCGGAGCAGCATAGAAGGGAGATGAGATTTGAGTAGGGGGAGATTTCCAAATGAGATAGCCTCCAACCATAATTAATAGAATAATAGGAGTGGCAATGAGGATCCACCGGTAGCTCTTGAGCGCGATTGGAAGTTGAGAGCTCATTTTCATCAGATTCGCTAATCAAATGAGACCTGCAACTCAAAAGGCAGGCTCTAGGCATATCTTTCGTTGATGAAGGGATTTTCGGGGCTTTTCAGGATTAAGAGGTTCCATTAGGGTGACGCCGGATATTCATGATGAAGATTTTATTTCTAGGAGATATTGTGGGGTCCCCAGGGCGGAGTGCGGTGATTGAGCATCTGGCAGGGATCAAGGAGGACCATAAGATCGATTTCATCATCGTAAACGGGGAAAACTCGGCCGGAGGGCGTGGAATTACCCCTAAAATCTGCATCGATTTGCTCCGTTCTGGTGCTGCCGTTGTCACGACAGGGGATCATGTATGGGATCAGCGAGAGATCTTCGATTATTTTCCGACCGAGCCCCGCTTGCTCAGGCCGATTAATTTTGTCGACGCCCCTGGGGCGGGCTCGGTGGTTTTGGAAACTGAAAGGGGGAAGGTGGCGGTGCTTAATGCAATGGGAAGAACCTTCATGAATCCACCTCTAGAAAATCCTCTGCCCTTACTGGAGGCAGAGATATCACGCTTAAAAAAGGATGGTGTGAAGATAGCGGTAGTTGATTTCCACGCAGAAGCGACCAGCGAAAAAATTGCCATGGGCCGAGCCCTCGATGGCAAGGTCTCTCTTGTTGTGGGGACCCACACTCACGTTCAAACGGCTGACGAGCAGATTTTTCCCGGAGGAACAGCCTTCTTGACAGATGCTGGAATGTGCGGTCCGGATCATTCGGTCTTGGGTCGTGAGGTGGATTCAGTGGTCTGGCGTTTTCGGACCGGTCTTCCTACGCGATTTCCGGTCGCAAAGGGCCCTGTAAGACTCTGTGGAGTCGTAGTTGAGGTCGGCGAAGAGTCAGGCAAGTCCACTAAGATCGAGCGCTTCTCGCGTTTGATCGGAGATAAAGGGTGAAAGGGTTAGGTTTTGAAAGGAGCCGATACTCCTGGAATCCCCTAGAATAATGGCCTCATTGGAAAAAAACTTTCTTTTGAAAATACTTTTGACAGTGTGATCGACTTTGCTAGTTTGCGCCCCGCTTTCGGCAGCAGGGCGAGATGAGATCGAGGGACGCAATAGAATATAGCGTTTCTTCCTCCCCTCAACTTACTTCTGAACGCATTCACATTAACTCTCTGGTTCTGCTTTTGTAGCTCAGGGGTAGAGCGCGTCCTTGGTAAGGACGAGGTCGCGGGTTCAATTCCCGCCAAAAGCTCCAGAGAGTGTGTGAGACGACCTAAAACCAGCTAAAACCTAATCAACCAATATAATGGCTAAAGAACAGTTTGAACGGAACAAGCCTCACGTCAACGTCGGCACTATCGGTCACGTTGACCACGGTAAAACCACCCTCACCGCTGCTATCACTACTATCCTCGCAGAGGCTCAGGGTGGTGAAGCGAAGGCTTATGATGAAATCGACGCCGCTCCCGAGGAGAAAGAGCGTGGTATCACCATCTCCACTGCTCACGTTGAGTATGAAACCGAAAATCGTCACTATGCTCACGTTGACTGCCCAGGTCACGCTGACTACGTGAAAAACATGATCACCGGAGCTGCCCAGATGGATGGCGGTATTCTCGTGGTCTCCGCAGCTGATGGCCCAATGCCTCAGACTCGTGAGCACATCCTCCTTGCTCGTCAGGTTGGAGTCCCCGCTCTTGTAGTTTTCCTTAATAAGACCGACCAAGTCGACGACGAGGAGCTCCTTGAGCTCGTCGAGATGGAGGTGCGCGAGCTCCTCAGTCAATATGAATT
Source organism: Akkermansiaceae bacterium UBA5688 (assembly GCA_002420315.1). Taxonomy (GTDB): domain Bacteria; phylum Verrucomicrobiota; class Verrucomicrobiia; order Verrucomicrobiales; family Akkermansiaceae; genus SW10. The sequence goes on along the minus strand of DIHU01000100.1, from coordinate 29,172 downwards.
CCCTGGGGATGATATTCCCGTTGTCAAGGGTTCCGCTCTCAAAGCTCTCGAAGGTGATGCTGCCCAAAAAGAGGCTATCCTTAAGCTTATGGAGGCTGTCGACAGCTATATCCCCGAGCCCGAGCGTCCTGTTGATCAGGATTTCCTCATGCCGATTGAGGACGTGTTCTCGATCGAAGGTCGTGGAACCGTGGCCACTGGCCGCATTGAGCGTGGGATCGTCAAGAAAATGGAGGAAGTTGAGATCGTGGGGATCCGCGACACTCAGAAGACCACTATTACTGACATCGAGATGTTCCGTAAGCTTCTTGACGAAGGTCGTGCAGGCGACAATGTCGGTCTTCTTGTCCGTGGACTTAAGAAGGACGATCTTGAGCGCGGTCAGTGTATCGTGAAGCCTGGTTCTGTGAATCCTCACACCAAATTCACAGCAGAGGTTTATGTCCTCTCAAAGGATGAGGGTGGGCGTCACACTCCATTTTTCGCAAATTACCGCCCGCAGTTCTACTTCCGTACGACTGATGTGACCGGTTCCGTTGATCTTCCTGAGGGAGTTGAGATGGTTATGCCTGGTGACAACGTGAGTCTCACTATTACCCTCATTACTCCTGTCGCCATGGAGAAATCCATGCGTTTCGCGATCCGCGAAGGTGGTCGCACCGTTGGTGCTGGTCGCGTCGGAGATATCATCGAGTAATTTCGATTTCAGACAGGTTGACTTTCCTCGGTGGAAAGGCGACCTGTTGGCTGGTTTTACAGGGGCACTCTTTTTAGGGAGTGCCCCTCAGTCGCCTCAAAACACAAACTCTCTCGAAAGCAAAGATAGGACAGTAGCTCAATTGGTAGAGCATCGGTTTCCAAAACCGAGGGTTGCAGGTTCGAGTCCTGTCTGTCCTGCCACTCTCATCAAATTCAATGAAACTCTTAAAATTCCCTGGGAAACTCTTCACATTCATCGGTGAGGTTAAGGCCGAACTTCGCAAAGCATCTTGGCCCTGGGAATCTGATCCCAAAATTCGTGGATTTAAGAAATATAAGGAACTCATCGATTCAACGGTGGTTGTTCTTATCGCCATAATCCTTTTAGCTGCTTATGTCGCGCTCTGGGATCTAATTCACACTGAAGCGGTAACTTTTCTTGGTGGATTAGCCAACTAATCGTCTCTTCTTCATCAGTTTGCCGTTTCACTAAAGCTTCGAAACAACTTTTTTAAAATGCCCACCATCCCAGCACCCAAAGACCAATGGTATGTCGTCCATGTCCTCTCTGGTCAAGAGAACAAGGTCAAGGACCGTATCGCTCGCCTTGTTGAAGCCGAAGAGCTCGGCGATAAAATATTCAAGGTTCTTGTGCCTACTGAACTAGTTTCTGAAGTACGTGCTGGCAAAAAGACCGAGCAGAAAAAGAAATTTTTTCCCGGCTACGTCATCATCAACATGCATCTGCTGGACGAGCATAATGATGTTGTGGAGGATACATGGTCTTTCATGCAGCAGCTTGATGGTGCCATTGGTTTCGCCGGTGCTCGCAACAAGCCTATTCCTATGCGTCCCAAGGAGGTGGCCAGTATGCTCAGCCAGATTGAGGAGCGAGAAGGAAGCGTCCGTCCATCCATCGAGTTTGAGGTGGGAGACACGGTCAAGGTCTCCGACGGTCCTTTCGAATCCCAGAATGGAATTGTTGAGGAAATCGATCCTGAGCGTGGCAAAATGCGAGTCGCTGTAACCATTTTTGGTCGATCCACTCCCGTTGAACTCGAATACTGGCAGGTTGAGAAGGGCTAAAGTCCTGAAATCTTCAAATCGAAGCGGTTTCATCTTGACTTTTTTCGATAAATATCACCACACCCCTCTCCGCCACCCCCGGAAACATTCACTCACAATTCTAAAATCATGGCTAAGGAAGTAAAACAAGTCCTCAAACTTCAGATTCAGGCTGGACAAGCCAATCCTTCTCCTCCCGTTGGGCCTGCACTTGGTCAGGCTGGCGTCAATATTATGGGATTCTGTAAGGAATTTAATGCTCGGACCCAGGCGTCCGCTGGTGATCTTCTCCCAACGGTTATTACAGTTTACAAGGATGCAAGTTTTGACTTTGTGACCAAACAGCCTCCAGCAGCCGTTCTGCTCAAGAAAGCGGCTGGTATCGCATCTGGTTCTGGAGAGCCCAATAAGGTGAAAGTTGGGACAATCAGCAAGGCTAAGCTGCTCGAGGTGGTTGAGCGCAAAATGCCCGATCTTAATACAAATGATCCTGAGCAAGCTGCAAGGATTCTTGCCGGCACTGCCATGCAGATGGGCTTAGAGGTTGAGTGGTAAAAATTTCAAACCGCAGGAGGGTCTCTCGTTGAGTGGTCCGACCGCACTGCAACTAATAGAATGAATAACAAAAGAAGCAAAAGATACGAGAAGGCTGTAGCACTCGTCGAGGAAGGGAAAAGTTATTCCTTGGACGACGCCGTAGCTCTTCTAAAAAAGTTCCCCGCCCCTAAATTTGACGCAACGGTCACTTTTTCGGCCCATCTCGGAATAGATCCTCGCAAAAGCGACCAAATGGTTCGTGGCTCGGTGGCTCTCCCTCATGGAACTGGCAAAAAGGTTAAAGTAATTGTTTTTGCGTCGGGTGATGCCGCCAAGGCTGCTGCTGATGCTGGAGCTGATGAGGTTGGCTTCGAGGAACTCATCAAAAAGGTTCAGGGAGGATACACCGACTTTGATGCTGCCATTGCTACTCCCGATGCTATGACGGAAGTAAGGAAGATTGCTCGAGTTCTTGGACCTCGTGGTCTCATGCCGAACCCAAAGACCGGAACGGTGACTGATGATACCGCTACCGCAGTAAACGCGGTTAAGGCCGGTCGCATTGATTACAAGGTCGATAAGAGTGCAAACATCGCCGCCGCTTGCGGGAAGCTCTCCTTCTCGGAAGAGCAGCTTCAGGAGAATCTCGGTTCTCTCGTTGACAGTATCGTAAAGGCAAAGCCTGCCTCCGCCAAAGGAAACTATATCCAAAGCTTCACTCTCGCTGCTTCGATGCTTCCCGGAATTTCGCTCGATATCTCTTCTTACATTGCCTAACTCGAAACGCAGACCATGAACCCAGATAAAAAATTCATTCTCGACGAAATCAAGGGACGTGTTGATGAGTCCGACTTCGTTCTCGTAGTGGACTACACCGGAACAACTGTTCCTTCCTTCAACGAGCTTCGTGGACGTCTCCTTGAACAGGGTGCCGAGTGCCATGTTGCCAAGAACGCTTTCATGAAACGTGTTCTTGCTGACTCTGGTCTTCCTGATCTCAGTGAAGAGCTTTCCGGACAAACGGCTTTTGTGACAGGAGCTTCTGATGTTTGTGCTGTTGCAAAAGTGGTTGCTAATTTCCAGAAGGAATTTGAAACGCCTGTTGTCAAAGCTGGTATTCTCGACGGCGACGTCTTAAGCGCCGAGCAGGTCAAAGGGTTGGCAGCCCTTCCTCCGCGCGAAGTGCTCCTTGCTCAGCTTCTCTCTACCATTAATGCTCCAGCCTCAAAGCTGGTGCGCACGCTCAACGAGCCAGGCGGAAGTCTCGCCCGTGTCATCAAAGCAAAATTCAACGAAGGATAATAAACAATTTGAACGGATGGTCCAACTCGTTTCGCTTTGTGAAATTGGAAGGGCTTGGAAAACAAAACTGGTTCCTCGTCGGGACAACGGCAGTTGCCCTGAAATGATCGGAAAGCCCCGGTCGCGACGATACCGACAAAACTAAAACAATGTCAGACATTACAAAAATTGCAGAAGAGCTCGGCAAGCTTACCGTCCTGGAAGCCGCCGAATTGGTTAGGAACCTTGAAGAGGAGTGGGGCGTTAGTGCCGCCGCGCCTGCAGCAGCAGCAGCAGCCGGTCCCGCTGCCGCCGCCGAACCCGCCGAAGAGAAGACCGAATTCGACGTGGTTCTCGCTGAGGCAGGTGGTAACAAAATCGCAGTCATTAAAGCTGTGCGTGGAGTTGCTTCCGGACTCGGACTCGCTGATGCTAAAAAGCTTGTTGAGAGTGCACCAGCACCTGTGCTCGAAGGAGCTAGCAAGGATGATGCAGAGGCCGCCAAGGCAGCACTCGAAGAGGCTGGCGCAAAAGTCGAACTCAAATAGTAATCTCCGGATTTTCACCCAACTTTGGTCAAATTGGCTGAAGTTGGGCCCGGCCGGAGGAAAAGTAAAATCATACTCGTTATCTACCCAAATTTGAAATTTGGGATTTTTCGTCGATATTACTTTCCCTCTGTTCGTGCCCACCATCACAAGTAGTCATAGACGGAATTGCAATTCCAGACCCAGAAATCACAACATGTCACAAACGGTTGAGTTGACCGTGTTGCCGTGTTGTAAAATCTCATCCGGATCCTAATATTATGTTGAAGCGAGAATACTTTGGAACCATCGAGGAGGTCATCGAGCCGCCAAACCTGATTGAGGTGCAGTCTAAATCCTATGAGGATTTTCTGCAGAAAGACGTGTCGCCTTCCAAGCGCATGGAAACCGGGCTACAGGCCGTATTCCAAGAAGTCTTTCCAATAAAATCCTATGACGAAACCATCGAGCTTGGTTTTGTCTCTTACGATATCGAGGACTCCAAGGCGAGTGCTCTTGATGCCCTTCGTTCTGGCGAGACTTTCTCGGCGGCACTCTATGTGACCTTCAATTTGAAGGACGATACAGGCACCAAGAAAGAGCGCGTCTACATGGGAGAGCTCCCTATGATGACTCGTCGTGGGACTTTTGTTATCAATGGGGCTGAGCGCGTGATTGTCTCTCAGCTTCACCGTTCACCTGGTATCTGCTTTGAGAAGTCGGTCCATTTGAATGGAAAGATTCTTCACAGCTTCCGTATTATTCCTGATCGTGGCTCCTGGCTTGAGGTTCAGTTCGACACGAACGACCTTGCTTATGTTTACCTCGACCGCCGCCGCCGCCGCCGGAAGTTTCTCGTAACTACCTTTCTTCGTGCTCTTGGTTATCCAACTGAGCGTGATTTGGTCTCAAACTTCTACAAAATCCAAAAGCTTAAAATCAGCGAGAAAATGGATGAGGAATCCTTGGCTTCCCTCATGCCTTTCGAAGATATTATGGATGGTGAAGTGGTCGTCGCTCGTTCTTACGAGCCACTCTCTATTGGTGTCATCCGCCAGCTCGTTGCTCTTGGGCAAAAGACCGTTGAGGTCATTGATTCCAGCGAAGACGAAATTCTTGTAAAGTCTTTAAAGAAGGATCCTTCGCACGACGAAGAATCGGCTCTAAAGGATATCTATCGCAAGCTGCGGCCTGGCGATCCCCCAACCGCTGCCAATGCCCGTGCTCTCCTCAAGCGTCTCTTCTTTGATCCTAAAAAATATGATCTCACTCGTGTCGGACGTTACAAGATTAACCAGAAGCTTAAGATCGATATTGATTCCAATGAGCGAATTATGGTTGGTGAAGATTTTCTTGCGGCTACTAAATATCTCCTCGGACTCAAAAAAGGAGAGGGTATTCTTGATGATATCGATCACCTTGGTTCACGTCGCGTCCGTGCGGTTGGCGAACTTCTTGCCAATCAATGTCGTGTCGGTCTCGCCCGCACCGAGCGGTTGGTGAAAGAGCGCATGACTCTCTTTGATGTCAACATCGAGGGTATGACGCCACAGAAGCTTATAAACCCTAAGGCACTCAGCGCAGTTGTTCGCGACTTCTTTGGACGGTCTCAACTTTCCCAGTTCATGGACCAGACCAACCCCCTCGCCGAGCTTACCCACAAGCGCCGTCTTTCGGCTCTTGGACCGGGTGGTCTCAATCGTGATCGTGCTGGTTTCGAAGTTCGGGATGTGCACACTTCCCACTATGGCCGTATTTGCCCGATTGAGACTCCGGAGGGTCCGAATATTGGTCTCATTAACTCCATGTGCACATACGCACGGATCAACGAATTCGGATTTATCGAGACTCCTTACCGGGTGGTAAAAAAGAGTAAGGTCACAAATACTATTGAATATCTTACTGCTGACCAAGAAGAGGGATATCTAATTGCTCAGGCCAACAATCCCATCGACAAGAAAGGTGGCTTCCTCAATGAACGCATAACCGCGCGTGAGCGTGGGGAGTTCATCGAAGTCGATCCAAGTCGGGTTGATTACATGGATGTCTCTCCGAAACAGCTTGTTTCGGTCGCTGCAGGCCTCATTCCCTTCCTCGAGCATGATGATGCGAACCGCGCTCTTATGGGGTCGAACATGCAGCGACAAGGTGTGCCACTTCTTCGTTCCGACTCGCCCTACATTGGCACCGGACTCGAAGAGAAGGCTGCTCGCGATTCCCGCTCTGTGATTGTTTCCGAAGCTGATGGCATTGTTGCTGCCTCTTCCGCAGAATATATTATTACGACAAAGGATGGAAAACTCCCCGTTTCGGAAGAGCGTTTTCTTTCGGAGCCGGAGGCGATCAAATCTAATCCTGATAAAGGGACTTTCGTCTATCCTCTGCGTAAGTTTATGCGTTCGAACTCAGGTTCCTGCATTAACCAGAAGCCGCTTGTTAAGGCTGGTCAGAAGGTTAAGAACGGTGATATTATCGCAGACGGTCCCAATACTGAAGGTGGTGAACTTGCTCTAGGAGCAAACGTTCTCGTGGCATTTATGCCTTGGAATGGATACAACTTTGAGGATGCCATTGTGATCTCTGAACGTATGGTCAAAGATGACGTTTACACCTCGATCCACATTAGCGAGTTTGAATGTGCCGCTCGAGATACCAAGCTAGGACCTGAAGAAATCACCCGCGATATTCCCAACGTAGGTGAAGAGGCGCTCAAGAATCTAGACCACGATGGAATTATCCGCATTGGAGCTGAGGTGAAGCCTGGCGATATTCTTGTCGGTAAGATCACTCCAAAGTCCGAGACTGAACTTGCTCCTGAGGAACGTCTTCTTCGCGCAATCTTCGGTGAAAAAGCTGCTGATGTTAAGGACACCTCTCTTCGTGTTCCTTCTGGATGCACAGGAATCGTTCAGGATATCCGCATAGCCACCCACGGGATGGCTCGCCGCAAGGAGATCGAAGGTGATCCAGCTAAACTCAAGAAGCAGCTCAAAAAGATCAACGACGACTACAAGAAGAAGAAAGATCAACTCACTGACCAGCTCACGGAGAAGCTTTCTGACATCCTTCTTGGAGAGAAGATTCCTCTCGACGTTGTGAATGCGCAGTCTGGTGAAATCATCATCCCGGCTAATCGTAAGATTACCAAGACTCTTCTTCGTAAACTTGCCTCGGTTTACGATCATATTGAAATTGATCCCTCCCCGATACGGAATAAAATCCTCGAGATTATATCCAGTTTTGAAAGTCGTTTTGCTGAGCTCGATGGAGACCGGGAACGCCGGCTCGATCAGATCGAAAGTGGTGACGAGATTGATCCGGGTGTTGTGAAAGAAGTTAAGGTTTTTGTTGCTGCTAAGCGTAAGCTGAGCGTTGGTGACAAGATGGCAGGACGCCACGGAAACAAAGGTGTGGTTTCAGTTATCGTGCCCGAAGAAGATATGCCTTATCTTTCCGACGGAACCCCTGTTGATATCTGCCTCAATCCACTTGGTGTGCCCTCACGAATGAATGTTGGACAGGTTTTAGAAACCCACCTTGGTGTGGCGGCTAAAGCTTTAGGGTTCAAAGTTGCGACTCCAATTTTCGATGGTATTCCCGAAGAGAAAATCTGGGAATATATGTCCGAAGCCAAGAAGGTCGAAGGATTTACTTGGATCGGTGATGGTAAAGATGGTTCTGTTGCGGGTAAGTCTACACTTTATGATGGACGGTCCGGAGAAGCGATTCATCAGCCCGTCGTTGTCGGTATTATTTACATGCTAAAGCTTGGACACCTTGTCGCCGATAAGATTCACGCCCGTGCCGTTGGTCCCTACTCACTTGTTACCCAGCAGCCGCTTGGTGGTAAGGCCCAGTATGGTGGTCAGCGATTCGGAGAGATGGAAGTCTGGGCTCTTGAAGCTTACGGTGCCGCATACACTCTTCAGGAGCTTCTTACTGTGAAGTCTGACGATGTTCAGGGTCGAACCCGAATTTACGAGGCCATTGTGAAAGGAGATAACCATCTTGAAGCTGGAACTCCGGAGAGCTTCAACGTTCTTATCAAGGAGATGCAGTCGCTCGGTCTCGATGTTCGACCTGGACGATCTGGCTCGGAGCCCGGTGCCACCCCAAGCGAAGACTTTTCCCTTGATGATCTTACTCTCTAAACCTCAACACAAACCCCTAATTACCAACTACTACCTATAACTTATTATGAGTGTTGAAACTAATCTTCGCGAACTTTACGGAGTTGACCAAAAGCCAGACCCTTTTGATCAGGTCTCCATCACCGTCGCAAATCCTGAAACCATCCGTGGCTGGTCCCAAGGTGAGGTCCTCAATCCTGAGACCATCAACTACCGGACCTTTAAACCTGAAAAGGGTGGTCTCTTTTGTGAACGTATATTCGGTCCGACCCGCGACTGGGAGTGTGCTTGTGGAAAATATAAGCGAATCAAGCATAAGGGCGTCGTTTGCGACCGTTGTGGTGTTGAGGTGACCCTAAGTCGTGTTCGTCGCGAGCGGATGGGACACATTGATCTTGCTGTGCCTGTTTCCCATATCTGGTTTTACAAGTGCATGCCTTCTCGTATTGGTCTTGTCCTCGATATGACCGCTCGTGAGCTTGAGCGTGTGATTTACTATGAGGACTATCTCGTTACTGAGCCTGGGAAAACCGCTCTTGAGCGTGGTCAGCTTCTCACTGAGACCGAACTTCGTGATGCCGAGGAAGACTACGGTGACGAAGCCTTCCGTGCTGGAATGGGCGCCGAGGCTATTCGCGATCTTCTAAGTCAGGTGAATCTTGAAGAGCTCATTGTTGAGCTTGAAGAGGCCATGGAAGCGACTCGCTCGAAGCAGAACCGTAAGAAGCTCGCCAAGCGCCTTAAGCTTTCCCGTGGCTTCCTGCAGTCCAACTCGCGTCCTGAGTGGATGATTATGACGGTTCTCCCGGTCATTCCTCCCGACCTCCGCCCTCT
>DIHU01000100.1:12844-19707 GCA_002420315.1 Akkermansiaceae bacterium UBA5688 | reverse complement strand
AATCGTCTCCGGAACCTCATGCAGCTGAAGACTCCCGAGGTCATCATCCGCAACGAGAAACGCATGCTCCAGGAGGCTGTTGATGCTCTCTTTGACAACGGTCGTCATGGCCGCGCTGTGACTGGAGCTGGAAACCGAGCGCTTAAGTCTCTTTCTGACATGCTCAAAGGCAAGGGCGGACGTTTCCGCCAGAACCTCCTCGGTAAGCGCGTCGATTATTCTGGGCGTTCCGTGATCGTGATTGGCCCTGAACTCAAATTGAACCAGTGCGGTCTTCCCAAGAAGATGGCTCTTACTCTCTTCGAGCCATTCATCATCCGCCGTCTGAAAGAACTTGGCTACTGCCATACCGTTCGTTCGGCTAAGAAAATGATCGATCGCAAAACGACCGAGGTCTGGGATATCCTTGCTGAGGTGACGAAAGGGCACCCGGTCATGCTCAACCGTGCCCCGACTCTTCACCGTCTTTCGATTCAAGCTTTCGAGCCTGTTCTTATTGAAGGATCTGCGATTCGTCTGCACCCCCTCACTTGTGGTGCTTACAACGCTGACTTCGATGGTGACCAGATGGCGGTTCACGTCCCACTTTCAGTTGAGGCCCAGATGGAGACTCGCCAGTTGATGCTTGCGACTAACAACATCTTCTCGCCTGCATCTGGACGTCCTGTGATTACTCCTTCTCAGGACATCATTTTGGGAACTTATTATCTCACTTGGGCAAAAGTTCGGACTCCGAAGGAAATTGAGAAGCAGGGTCACTTGCCACTCTTTGAAAATACCACTGAGGTTGAATTCGCAATTGCCAATCGGAAACTGGACTATCACCAGTATATTCGCCTGCGTAATCCGGATCATGGCAAAGATTCTGTCTTTGGTGACAAGAAAAACTCGATCATCGAAACCACTCCAGGCCGTGTCCGCTTTAACGAGATTTGGCCTGAGGGCGTTGGCTTCTTCAACAACAATGTAGGGAAGTCTCAGATTGGAGACATCATCTGGCGTTGTTACCAAGTTGCGGGAGGCAAAGCTACGGTGAAAACTATGGACCAGCTCAAGGAACTTGGCTTCAAAGAAGCAACTCGTTCTGGTTGTTCTATTGGTATCGTCGATATGGTAATTCCAGAAGAGAAGCCAGCGGAGTTGAAGACTGCGTACGCTGATGTCGAGACGGTCAACAAGCAGTATCGTAATGGTGTGATTACCAATGGCGAGCGCTATCAGAAGGTCGTTGATATATGGACTCGTGCGGGTGACAACATCGCCAACGCGCTCTATCGCAAGCTCGAGTTCAACGAAGGAAAAGAGAAAGCAAACCCACTCTTTATGATGGTCGACTCTGGCGCTCGGGGTAACAAGAACCAGATTAAGCAGCTCTCTGGTATGCGTGGATTAATGGCTAAGCCGTCTGGTGAAATCATTGAACGTCCGATTACCTCAAACTTCCGCGAGGGTCTGTCCGTTTTGGAATATTTCATCTCCACCCACGGTGCGCGTAAAGGGCTTGCTGATACCGCTCTTAAGACCGCTGATTCTGGTTATATGACCCGGAAGCTAGTTGATGTGTCACAGGACGTTATCATCACTGAGCCAGACTGTGGCACGGAAAAGGGTATTACTGTTCACGCAATCTACTCAGGTGACGAGGAAGCTGCTTCGCTTCAATCACGCATCTTCGGCCGGACTTCTTGTGAAACTATCAAGGATCCAGTTTCTGGAGACATTATCGTCAAGAAGGGGAGTCTCATGGACGAGGCGACTTCGATTGCTGTTGAGAACGTTGGTCACGAGCGCCTAAAAATTAGGAGTCCGCTTACGTGTGAATCGGAGCGTGGATGCTGTCAATCTTGTTACGGCCTCAATCTTGCTACCGGTGAACTAGGTAAGATCGGCGAAGCCGTTGGTATTATTGCTGCTCAGTCTATTGGTGAGCCGGGAACCCAGCTTACCATGCGAACCTTCCACTCTGGTGGTGTTGCACTTGGTGCTACCAAACAGCCTGAAGTCAAAGCCAAGAACAAGGGTGTTGCCTACTATAAGGATCTTCGCACAGTGGAGGATGTTGATGGAAATTTCGTGGTCCTCAATAAAAACGGATCCCTTTCCGTTCGTGATAAGGATGGCCTCGAGTTAGAGTCCTACAATGTTGTTATCGGTTCGATAATTTCTGTTGCCGACGGGGGGAACGTTAAGAAGAAACAGTCTATTTTGACGTGGGATCCTCACTCCGTGCCTATTATTACCGAATCTGGGGGTAAGGTCGAATTTCGCGATATGATTACTGGCATTACGATTCAGTCTGAGACTGATAAAGCGACTGGTAAGAAGGGATTAACCGTGACCGAACACAAGGAGGACCTGCATCCGCAGATCGTTATTGTTCATGCTAAGTCTAAGGAAGTTCTTCATAGTTACTCGATCCCAGTTGGAGCTCACCTTTCAGTCAAAGAAGGAGCTAAGATTGCAGGTGGTGTTCAACTCGCTCGGACCCCACGTAAAATCGCCAAAACTGGTGATATTACAGGTGGTCTGCCACGGGTCGCTGAGCTTTTTGAAGCACGTCGTCCAAAAGACGCTTGCGTTATCGCAAAGCTCGATGGAGAGATCTCTTTTGGAGGTACTGTCCGAGGCAAACGTAAGGTCATTGTCACTCATGCCGAGTCCGGTGAAACTGCCGATCACCTTGTCCCAATGGGCAAACATATGATTGTTGGTGAGGGCGATATGGTTGTGCGTGGTGATCAAATTACGGAAGGCCCTGTGGCTCCCGAAGATCTCCTCGAGGCTTGCGGTCCCCAAGCCCTGCAAGAGCACCTTAATAACGAGGTTCAAACGGTTTACCGTTCGCAGGGTGTGGAAATCAATGACAAGCACATTGAGATCATCATTCGTCAGATGCTCCGCAAGGTGAAGATCACGGAACCAGGTGACACAGAGTTTCTCTGGGGAGACCAGATTGAGAAGACCACATTTAACGCCGAAAATAAGCGTGTTGCAGCTGAAGGTGGTAAACCTGCTGAAGCTGAGCCCGTTCTTCTAGGGATTACTAAGGCCTCAATCGAGACCGAATCCTTCATTTCTGCAGCTTCTTTCCAAGATACTACTCGTGTTTTAACGGACGCTGCGACTCTTGGAAAAGTGGACACCCTCCGCGGCTTTAAAGAGAACGTGATTCTTGGACATCTTATTCCTGCTGGAACCGGCTTTCCGATCCATAAGAATTCAGATTTCGAAATGACCGTTGAAGAGCCAGAGCCAGTTGCCGAAAAGCCCGAAGGTGAAGACGATGAAACTCTGTCTGAAGGTGAAGCTCCAAAAGTGGAAGCAGCCGGCGAGTAATCACTAAGGAGACGCTCAAAATTTCAAACCCCGATCAGCGAGAGCCGATCGGGGTTTTTTATTCCAAAATTCATAGCCATTTTTAAACCATATCAATTTGAGATTTAGTTTTAAGTCGTGTCTTTGGGCCGTTGATACTTGGGTTTTTAACGCCGCAGTTTACGGTCGTGGAGAGGTTCACCTTTTGGGGGGCGGATTGGGACCTCTAAAGCTCCTGACGCTTGAAGCTCGGAGAAGAGCTGTTTTTTAAGAGCTTTCTTTTTTTCGGCGAACCCAGGAACGTCAATGAGGTTGTGACGCTCTTGAGGATCAGTTTTTAAATCATAAAGACCATTCTTATCCCAAAGGCCGTGGTAGTAGATAAATTTATAGCGATCGGTTCTAATAGCAAAGAGAGTAGGAGTGGCTGGGAAATTCCACTCCCAGTGATACTCATAAAGAAGATGGTCTCTCCATGGTCTGTTGGATCCATTTCCATCAAGAAGGTGTTTGAAGGAACGTCCGTCGAAGGCTGGAGTATTGTCGGCTTTTTTAATTCCGGCGAATTCTAAAAGGGTTGGAGCGAGATCGATATTAAGTACTATTTCATCCACCTTGGTGCCCGCATGGATTTTTCCTGGAGCATAGACTAGGAAGGGGACACGGATTGAGTGTTCGAAGGCATCGCGTTTATCGTAAAATCCATGTTCACCAAGGTGGAATCCATTGTCACCTAGGTATAGAACAATCGTCTTTTTAGAGAGCCCAGATTTGTCGAGGTGGTTGAGAATACGCCCTACGTTTTCATCGAGTCCGTGGACAGTTTCGCAAAATCTCCAATAAAGATCATCAAAAGAAGGGACAGGGTCCTTATCGAAAGCTCCTGTTTCCATGTGGTCAATCCCGTGAATGCCATAGCGTCTTTCCCGGATCCAGCGTGATTGGGTGGCGTAGTTTTCTTCAGAATTCGCCATTGTCTCGGGATAATCGATTTTTTTCCCCTGATACTTTCCGTGGTGGCGCTTAGCGGGTTGGAAAGGGTAATGGACGGATTTAAAGGCAAGGTGCATCATGAAGGGAGCCTCTTTATCACCGCGGTCGCTTTTGAGCCATGCGATCGCTTGATCGGTTAGACGGTCGGCAGTGTAGCCTTTTTGCTCGTGGCGTTTTCCATTAATATTAAGAGTTTGATCAAAGTAGGAACCCTGTCCTTGGAAGGATACCCAGTGATGAAATCCTTTGCGCGGTTCATCATTGTCGTGGCCCATATGCCATTTGCCAATCATGGCAGTGCGATAGCCTGATATTTGAAGGTACTCTGGATAGAACCGGGTCCCCTTGGGAATGGCGCGTTGATTATCTACAACGCGATGATGGTGCATGTATTGTCCGGTTAGAATGGAGGCTCGACTTGGGGAGCAGAGCGAGGTGGTTACGAAAGCGTTTTTCAGATGGGCACCTTCTTTAGCCATTCGGTCTAAATTCGGAGTTTCAAGGAAGTCTGGGGCTTCAGGGTGGCAGGAAAGAAAATCGTAACGATGATCATCTGCAAGAATAACGATGATGTTAGGTTTTTCGGAACCCAGTGCTGAGCTTACAAGGATTGGCAGAAGAAAGCGGAACATGGGATGAGGGTCAAGGATCGCTGCGATCATTGCAATTCGGAATGGCTTAAGACTGGAGGTAAAACGAAACTGGTATTTTGGACCTTCGGTCGTTAGATCAGAAGAATGAATGACGGTGAGCAAATACCGCCCCCCCCTAATTCGAAGCAACACCTTCCGGTTGGGTCTCTTGTTTCGCCTCCCGGAGGTAACAAAAAACCTTTGATTCTAATTGGAGTTCTTTTGTTTTTGATTGGAGGAGGAATCTTTGTTGGCTCAATGATAGGTGAGAGTGAAGAGAAGGTGAGTGCGGGAGAGAAAAAGGTCGAGGCACCCAAGCTGAAGCCTCGACCCAAGCCTCGTAAAAAAGAAAAGACCACCGAGAGGCCGGATCGAGAAAGCGAGATGGTAGAGCTTTCTAAAGAAAATCGTAGCGATTTCCCTGATAATATAGGGAAGTGGGTGAGGCTTCAAGGCAAGGTGGAAACTGGAAATGAGGACGGTGTTTTGGAGTTCGAAGAGCCAGTGGGAATGAGTGGGCAACTAGTGAGAGGATCCGCCGCTCATTTGTCCGGCCAGATTGTAAAGGTCATCGGGTGGATGGTCTCGGAAGAGAGAATTCAAATTGAAGGAATCTTCGAGATTACGACGATTGACCCGGTGGATTTACTTCCCCCAAAAGATATCTACACCATCGCTGATGCCGAACAATTGATAGCTCTGAGAAACACACGAGCAACTTTTAAAGGCAAGGTGGGTAACGTAAGGGTTTCTGGTGACGAAAAAAATTTGTTCCTTGTTTTTGAGGGAGAGAGTCACGAGTTTATTGGGAGCGGAGATATTAATAAGTTAAAGGAAGTAGAGGTTACCGAGGACACTCTCAAGAAGCTGATCGGTAAAACAATCAAACTAAAAGGTAAGTTGAGCTATAAAAAGCAGGAGAAAAAGGACCGTATTTTTATCAACTTTAACGACAAAGACGCTTACGAGATTCTCGACTAAAGCGCATTCGCGAGAAAGGGTGCAGTGACCGATTGATCGGCCTTAGAGACCTGTTCTGGTGTGCCTTGGGCAACAATCGTACCTCCACCTGGTCCGGCTTCGGGTCCGAGATCTATAATGTAGTCGGCTTCAGCTGCGAGGTCCATATGGTGCTCGATTACTACGACGGTATGACCTTCGTCGACGAGACGGTGAATCACGTCGGTGAGTCGGGCAACGTCCTGTTGGTGAAGGCCGATTGTAGGCTCTTCGATAAGATAGAGATTTGTATTAATCGGCCCTAACTCAGTGATCTTTGGACGGCCTTTAGTGAGTTGGGTCACAAGTTTGAGGCGTTGCGCTTCCCCTCCAGAAACGGTGGGCGAAGGTTGCCCGAGGGTAAGGTAACCAAGGCCTGTCTCGGATAGAAGTTGAAGTGGTCTCTGAAGCTTTGGGTGTGCAGAAAAGAAGTCGGCGGCGGCCTTAATGTTAAGGTTAAGAACGTCGCCGATTGTAAGACCATTATAGCGAATCTCTAAGGTGGCCGGATTGTAACGATCCCCCATACAACTCTCACAGTCAATCCAAGTTGTCGGAAGGAAATCCATTTCTAGTTTGATCCGGCCATTACCTTTGCATTCAGGGCACTGTCCCTCCTTGTTGTTGAAAGAAAATCTGGAAGCAGTATAGCCGCGCATACGTGATTCGGGAAGCTGTGCAAAGAGGGCGCGGATATGATCAAAGAGCTTCACATAAGTAGCCGGGCAGGAACGCGAAGTTTTGCCAATAGGAGATTGGTCTACCTCGTAGCAATATTTAAAAATATCAAAGCCAGTCGCCGACTTGAATGGAGCCTCTTTGACTTTTTTTCCGCAAGCGATACTTAAGCACCCGCGCATAAGTGACGATTTTCCGGACCCAGAAACCCCGGTTAAAACGGTGAGACGGCCCAGTGGAATTTGA
>DIHU01000100.1:0-12459 GCA_002420315.1 Akkermansiaceae bacterium UBA5688 | reverse complement strand
TTGCGGGGATCTCTCTCCGCTTTCCTCGAGATGGATGAACGAGAGGATTTCTAAGCGCCTGGAGGGTTGGTGATTTGGAATACGTTTTTAGAGCGTTTTTTCTGTTTAGTTCAGCCTTTGTTAGAGAGGCTACAATTTCGCCGCCTTCAACCCCTGCACCTGGGCCGAGGTCAATCAAATGGGTTGCAGCTTTAATTGTGTCTTCGTCGTGCTCGACGAGAAGAAGCGAGTTTCCCTTTTTCTTGAGGGCTTGAAGAGTTCCCAGGAGAGCATTGTTGTCACGAGGGTGTAACCCGATGGTGGGTTCATCGAGAATATAGAGAACTCCCTGTAGATTAGATCCGAGTTGAGCAGCAAGGCGGATTCTCTGAGATTCGCCGCCGGACAGGGTAGTGGCTGAGCGGTCCAGTTGAAGGTAACCGAGTCCAACGTCTTCCAGGAATTTAAGTCGCTGTATTATTTCAGGAAGAATATCTCGTGAGATAGCAAGACCACGACCTTTGAATTTGAAGGCGCTTATCGTTTTTCTGGCTTCTTGGACATTAAGGAGTGATAAATCCGGTAATGATTGGCCATCGATGAAGACATGACGTGAGTTCTCTCGAAGTCTTGCACCATGGCAATCTGGGCAAACCCGTAAATCGTCAGGATTGGCTTTCCCAGCAAGCTTCTCTTCGTGAATTTCTGCCTCTGCTTGAGAGTTGAACCCTTTTGTATCAAATCGACTGTTTGTGATGTGGCCATAGCCTCGGCAGGTTTGGCACCAGCCGCGGGGTGAGTTGAATGAAAAGTGATGCGGGTCAAGTTCTTCGAAGGATTCTCCGGTGACAGGTGAGACCCTTGCAGTTGAGAAGGTTTGAAGGTTGCCTTTTTCAGTAAGGACTCTGAAGGTGCCTTTTCCATATTGTAGGGCGACGGTTAGTGCTTCGGAGGTTTTTTTTAGTGGCTGCTTGTTTGTGACTTGAGCTACCACAAAGTCGATATCGTGAGCTTTGTGGCGAGCGAGTGGTTGGAATTCCTCCGTATTAGTCAGTTTCCCATCAATCAGCATTTCCTTGAAGCCGGCTTTTTCCGCAGCAAGGGCATATTCTTTATGGAAGCCTTTTCGTGCTTTCAAAACGGGTGAGAGAAGTCGGAGTGATTTTTCTTTTTTTAGTAGCTTACCCAACTGAGCGCCGATCGCCTCCGGTGTTTGAGAAATGACAGGTTCGCCGGACTGAGGGCAATGCTGGACGCCAAGCTTTGCATAAAGTAAACGGAGGAAATGGTAGGTTTCAGTGACCGTTCCAACCGTTGACTTGCCACCCCCGCGGGAAATTCGTTGCTCAATTGCCACGGTTGGCGGAAGCCCTGTGATAAGGTCTAGATCGGGCTTTTCGAGTTGGCTAGCGAACTGTCTCGCGTAAGGCGACATCGAATCGAGAAAGCGGCGCTGGCCTTCAGCAAAAATGACATCGAAGGCGAGAGTAGATTTTCCAGAGCCACTTAACCCTGAAATGACGACAAATTCATTGTGGGGAATTGTGGCGTCAATGTTTTTGAGATTGTGGTGCCGTAGACCGTGAATAGAGATTTCACGATTTGTAATGGAGTTGTTGTTCGATGCCCGTTTTTTTTCTACTTTGATCGGGTCTGAGATGGCGAGGCCAGTGTGCGTTTTCTTTTTTGCGAGTTGCTTAGGGGTTCCTTCAAAAACGATTTGACCACCATTGAGTCCGGCTTCTGGTCCGATCTCGATAACGTGGTCGGCATTCTTAATAACATCGGCTTGATGCTCGATGACAAGGAGGGAATAGCCGACATCGACGAGGCGGTGAAAGACGGTGAGAAGTTTCTCAATGTCGCTGAAATGAAGTCCGGTTGTGGGCTCGTCTAGGACGAGTAGAGTATTGACGCTGCCGCTTGTGGAAGTCAGGAGTCTGCAAAGTTTGAGGCGTTGTGCCTCTCCTCCTGAGAGGGTATTGAGAGGTTGGCCCAGGCGAAGGTATCCGAGGCCGGTCTCCACCAAGGGCTGAAGAGCCTTGCGGGTTTTAGACAGAAGTAAGTTTTCCTTGTTAGTAAGGCCTTCAATTCCCTCTAGGAATTCTATAGCCTCTGAAGCGGTCAGACGGAGAAAGTCGACGACGGATTTTTGATGGTAGCGATAAGATTCGGCAGCCTTAGTAAAGCGGGTGCCGTTGCATTCGGGGCAGGTCAGATAAAGATCGGAAAGGAACTGCATTTCGACCTTTTCGAAACCATTTCCGGAACAGCGTTGGCATCGTCCAGAGCCAGAATTAAAAGAGAAATATCCAGGAGTAAGATGGTCTCTTTTAGCAGAAGAAGTGAGTGAAAGAAGTTGGCGAATATGCTCGAAGGCACCCAGCAGAACTGCGGGGGTTGAGCGGGGGGTGCGGGAAAGGGGGGACTGATCGATGAGTTCTACACCTCGAAGCTCGTCTGTGCCTGTAATTTTGGCTGGCGCAGGTTCATCATCTATGGAAAGTCCAAAATGACGCGCGAGGTTGTTGTAGATGATGGGATGGGCAAGGGTAGACTTTCCCGAACCTGAGACCCCGGTTAGACAGGTGAAAACGCCAAGGGGGAGATCGAGTGACAGATTAGAAATATTATTTGCTGAGGCCTCCTTGATAGAGAGATGGGCTCGTGTTTTCCTTAACTTGCGGGGTAAGGGAATAGATTTTTTCCCGGAGAGATATTGAAGAGTGAGCGACTTGTTTTTTAAATTGGTTTTAGCTGGTCCTTGATAAGTGATTTCGCCTCCATGCTCACCCGCTTCCGGGCCCATATCGATGAGTTGGTCTGCTTGGTGCATCACAGCTTCGTCATGTTCCACCACGACCAAGGTATTGCCCTTGTCGCGGAGGTTGTGCATCACTCTGGTCAGACGATTGATGTCACGGTGATGCAGTCCGACGGTGGGTTCATCGAGAACAAAGAGTGTTTGGGTCAGTGCTGAGCCTAGGCAGGTGGTGAGGTTGACACGGGCTATTTCACCCCCTGAAAGAGTTCGCGCTTGGCGATCGAGGGAGAGATATCCGAGACCAACCTGGCAAAGGTAACTCAGACGTGAGGTGATCTCGTGCAAGACCAAGTCGGTTGTTTTGTCGAGAGATGCGTGTGAAGCGGTAATCTCTTCAAAAAAGGAGAGTAGCTGGTCCAGCGGGATGTGCCAGAGCTCAGGAAGGGTTTTCCCAAGAATTTTGAAGTGTAGGGCGTCGGGTTGGAGTCGGGTTCCTTGGCACTCGGGGCATTCGGTATAGGCACGATAACGGGAAAGGAAGACGCGAACGTGCATCTTGTAGGCTTTGGTTTCTAACCAGTCAAAAAATCCTTGGATCCCATACCAGCGACCTTCCTGCCAAAGCGCCTCGGATTGCTCAAGAGATGAAAGGGGTGATTTATTGCTACGTTCACCGTATTTGACCCATCGCTGTTGATCAGGGTCGAGTTCGTTCCAACGAAGGTTTGGATTGATTCCAGCCTCTTTACAGTTTTTTAGGAGGTCGCGTTGGCAATCTTCACCGCGTTCACCTTGAAATGGCTTGATGGCTCCTTTGCGTAGCGAAATAAGATGGTTTGGGATCGCTTTATCGAGATCGATGCCAATGACTTTTCCAAAGCCTCGGCAGTTGTTACAAGCACCGAGAGGGGAGTTAAAAGAGAAGAGTGAGGGGGTAGGTTTGACTAGAGGTGCCCAGCTTGTGGTGAAGGTTTTTAATACTCCTTCAGCACTTGAGACTGCGGCGGTTCCTTTACCAAGGGCGAGTGCTTGCTCGAAGGATTCGGTGAGTCGAGATTTGTTGCGAACAGTGACTTTGAGTCTGTCTTGAATTATCAATACTTCCCGCGGGAGTTTCTTGAGTGAGGGAGCGGAATCGGTCCGGACGACTTTATCATCAAGATAAATGCGGAGATAGCCCTGTGAGTTTAGAAAAGGAAAAAGATCATCGGGTGTGGTATCCGATGGGACAGGGATTGGGAAAAGAACGAGAATGTTCTCGTCTTGGTGATTTAAGGTGACCCATTCGAGAATAGACTTGGGGTTGTCGGGGCGAACTTCCTCTCCTGTTTTGGGATGGAATCCTTTGGCGAGTCTTGGGTAGAGTAACTTGAGGTAGTCGTTGATCTCTGTGAGGGTCCCAACCGTAGACCGGGTCGTGCGAATCGTATTTTTCTGTTCGATTGCGATAGCGGGGGGGATGCCATCAATGCGGTCGACTTCCGGCTTATCCATGCGGTCAAAAAATTGGCGGACATAAGGTGAGAAGGTTTCGACGTAGCGCCGCTGGCCTTCGGCATAGAGAGTGTGGAAGGCTAGAGACGATTTTCCGGAACCTGAAGGTCCGGTAACGACGGTGATTTTTCCGACCGGAATCTCAAGATCGAGGTTCTTTAAATTGTGCTGACGAGCGCCACGTATAAAAATGGCTTTTCCTGAAGAGTTGGGGCCAGCTTTTTTTGACACGCGGAACGTTAGCGTGGGAGAACTGGGGCGCAAGCGGGGGCAAGGGGATTTATTCGTTATCGCCTTCCTCTTAAGCTTCTTTGGGAAGAGGGACCTTTTCCTTATCCATTATTTTCTCAAAGCGGTCCTCGTTATCAGTCGTGACTTTGTTTTCGAGAATGAACATCTTTCCTTTAGCGACTTCTCCCTTTTTGAGGACGGAGTTGGCACTCTTGGTGAGGAGGTCCAAATAATCCTGCATGGCCTCATCAAATTGGTCCTCATATTCTTCTTCAAGAGCCTTGGTTTCTTCTTTGGCTTCCTTGAGTTTTCGCTTCAGGCGCCCGGGGTAGGCATCAGCTAGGCTATCGGGGAGCTCTTTTCTTTCAAGATACCCTTCGTATTGTTCGATTAAGTCCTCCTTAATATCTTCACCTAGGGGATAAGATTTAATGGAGCTTATTAAGTCTTTGAGAAAACCCTCTACGACTCCGTCGTATTTTTTGCGAAACTTATCGTATGCTCGTCCATGACGATATCGGATCTTATCACGGATTTTTTCAAGTGCAGGAAGAAGGCCATCTTCTCCTTTTCCATTTATAGATGCTCTGGCCATGTTGCGACGTGCTGGAACTGACCATTCAATGAGGAAATGGCTGGTGTTGGTTCCGTTCTTGTCTTCATCATTGGCACCCAAGGAATTTCCCTTTTTCTTAATAACAAGGTAGTTTTCGTCCTCCCCAGAGTTATCGGGTTGGTCTTCAAGCCAGGTGATGAATGAGAAGGTTTCCCCGGTTACAAATTTCCAAATTTCGGGTAGATTGCCATCGCGTTGTCCTCCGATCCAACAACTTCCTGAATCGTCGAGGCCAGACTTGAGACTGAGAGCCATAAAAGATGCTTCCTTTTCGTTAGAGGGAACTGCGAGGTGTCCCCCGGCGTTTGTGGCGATACGTGATCCTTGTTCCCAGCTAACAGCGTCCTTTACAAGAAGGAATCTTGAACCACCGACGTCATAAGTTCCGGAAGGGAAGATCGGAGTGCGCTTGTTATTCAATGCCTCTCCAGTGCGAGCAAGTTGAGAGGCAAGCGAAGCGGGTGTAGTTCCATCAAGGCGCCATTCTAGGATTGCAGGAAATTTTTGGAGCCTGTGGTGATCTTCCAAATTTGGAGAGCTGGGTGAGATTGCTCCGAAGTCTTCACCATTTGGATTATCGGTGATTCGGTTGTCGGGAGATTTGTCTATCCAGACTTTCGGATCAACGGCTAAGCCGTCGCCCCAGAACCATTTCCCCTCGAACCCTGAATCAGAGGCTCCCGTCCAGACGGGGCTGGCGCTTTGGAAGTTTTCGTGAAACCAAGCAAGGTCAGCAGAGGTCGGGAGGAGGGCGAGGTGAGCACCATGACGGTTGGCAAAGTTGTTAGCTTCGTCCCAAGTCATGTTCTGTTTAAGGAAGAAATAGGCTGACTTCTCGCGCTTGATGGTGCCGATTGGGAATTCATCTCGCAAACCGTCGACAAGTAGCTGGGCGAGCCGGTCTAAGGACTCCAAGGGAGTTTCCGCAGCTTTAGGGAGAACGACAGCTTTTGGTTGGGGCTTGGCTGGCTTTTCTTTGTTAGCCATTTTTTCGACATCGGCGATTGCCTTCTTTTCTGGAAGATCTTTCGGCTTAGGCGCTGGCTTCAACTCGGATTTTTCTTCAGGGATGTTGGCTTCAGGCACTTCGTCTCCACCTCCAAAAAGAGAGAATGCAATTGCTCCAACCCCCAGAAAAAGAAGAAGAATCATTACAAAAGAGGCGATTCCGGATTTCTCCTTGCTACGAGCAAGAACAGCGTTGCTGCCAGAGTTCAGAATTGGGGGAGCGGTTGGAGTAGTTGCAAATTGAGGCCCACCGACCCCGAGCATTGGGATGAGCTTGTCGAGATCGTCGGCCAGTTCGCCAACGTCCGGATAGCGAAGGTTGGGATTAGCGTTGGTTGCCTTCTTTAGAATGTTGTCGATCCGAGGGTCGATCCCGGTTGTCATGCTAGAGCTATTAGCCTCCGGATGACGCCCACAGAGTAGTTCGTAAAGTAATGCACCCACCGAGAAGATATCAGAGCGTTGATCGACTTCCGTTCCATTCTGAAAAATTTCTGGAGCGGTGTAGCCGGGAGTACCGAACACGGGGCCCTCTTCGTCTCCCCTTCCAACGGGATGGGCCAATCCAAAGTCGCCAATCTTAGGTTTGGCGTCCGCATCCAGAAGAATGTTAGCAGGTTTTATGTCACGGTGAATAATCCCGCCTTGATGTGCATGGGCCAGACCGCGGGAAATGGTAGAGACCATTTCAAGCGCAACTGCCGGATCGATCGCCCTGTTATGGGCCGAGTAGTAAAGGGCTTTGCCATGGACAAATTCCATTACAATATAAAGCATCCCATCAATATCACCGAAGTCGTAAACGGATATGAGATTCGGATGATTCAGCCGTGCCATAGCCTTTGCTTCTGCTTCAAAGGATGATCTGAATTGTGGGTCATCACCAAACTCACGAGGTAAGATCTTAATCGCAACTAAACGGTCCAGAGATTTTTGTCTGGCTTTGTAAACTGCCCCCATCCCCCCCTGCGCAATGAAAGCCTCCAACTCATAGGCCGGGAACAGAGGCTCAAGCTCTTCAAGAGTTGGTGCCACAAATACCGTGGGATTCGCTTCATCTTCGGCCATGATACGTTCGTTGTTAGCAGTTGGTAGTTTTAAGGGCCACAAGAATAGCGGAAAAACGTTCTAGATTTCTTGATCCTATCTAATGTTATGTTAGATCCGAATCCGAAAAAATCATTATAAAATTTCGGCAATTTGAACAGCATTCAGGGCGGCTCCTTTTTTGATCTGATCGCCGACTACCCAAAGGGCGAGGGCATTTGGTAGAACCTGATCTTTCCTGATGCGTCCGACTTCACAGTCGTCATTACCCGTTGTCCCGAGCGGGACGGGGTAGATGGCCTTGTTAGGGTCGTCGACTAGTCGGATGCCGCGTCTACCTTCAAAGCTCTTTCGGGCATCCTCAACCGAAGGATCTTTTTCAAAAATGGCCGTTATTGAGATAGAGTGAGAGCGCACGACAGGGACGCGAACGCAAGTGCAAGTGACTTTGAGTTCAGGGATTCCGAGAATCTTCCGGCTTTCAAAGAGCATTTTTTGCTCCTCTTTGGTGTAGCCAGTTTCTTGGAAGACATCAACATGAGGAATTACGTTCTGGGCAATTTGGTGAGGATAAACACTTGTTTTTAAAGGTTTGCCAGCGACAAGGGCCTTCATCTGATCTTCCAATTCGATGATACCCTGAGCACCGCTTCCCGAGACTGCCTGATAGGTTGAGGCAATGATTCCTTTCAATCCAAAAGCCTGATGAAGGGGGGCAAGGCCCATTAAAGTGATGATGGTAGAGCAATTCGGGTTCGCGATGAGGTTGCGAGCAGGATTAAGAGCGTCTCTCCCATTGATTTCGGGCAGAACTAGGGGAACATCGGGATCCATTCGGAAGGCTGATGAATTGTCGATCACGATGCATTCAGATTCTGCTGCAATGGGGGCAAATTCTTTCGAGATACCACCGCCAGCTGAAAAAAGAGCAATGTCGATTCCATGGAACGATTCGGGCGTTAACTCTTCCACCGTGAGTTCTTGACCTCGAAATTCTAAACGTTTGCCTGCAGAGCGAGCTGAGGCAAGCAAGGTGAGTTTAGAGAGCGGAAAGTTACGCTCTTCGAGGCAGGTGAGCATTTCGCGGCCGACTGCGCCGGTTGCGCCGACGATTGCTACATGAGGCTTTTTGTTCATGAAAGAGGGGGAAGTTATAGAGGTTTCTCAGTGTTGCAATCACCGTTTCATTTGTGATTTTACAGGGTGCTCTGCGAAAAAGATTAGAAAAGATCACTTAACTACTTGCATGCCAAAGTGAGATTATTATCCTTTCGCCAACTCGGAGCGGTAGCTGGAATTCAGTGGCCGGACCTGATTTCAGGAAAATCTAGATTTTTTTCCGCGCAAAGAACAAAATAACAAAAAGAAAAAACAATGAAAATTGCTACCATCCTCGGCCTGATCGCAGCTCTTGCTGGCTTCTCCCTCACTTCATGCAGTGCTCTCCCAGCGGAAGCACCAGCAGCTCCTACTCCCATCGTTATCCCTGACAAGTAATAGTGTTGTTCAACAGAAGAGTTTGAGCTGGAGTTAATCCCTCCTAATTCTTGCCTTCGAGCATATGCCATCATCACAGTTCCAAAGACATGAAATTTGTTAAACTTCTCGCAGTTGCTTCATTTGCAGTTGCTTCTCTCGGTCTCAGCTCCTGCGGTTGCTGCTCCGGCGAAGCTTCTATTCCATCACTTCGTCGACTTCCTAGTTTTAAGGATATTGAGGTAGGTCAAGATGCTCCTGCTGCTAAGGAGGCCCCTGCTATCAAGAGCTCTCCAGCTCAGAGTGAAACGCCAATTCAGGCGGAAAAATAAGGGTTGGGAACACTCGATCTTTCAAAGGAGCCAGGGCAATCGCCCGTGGCTCTTTTTTTATTTGGCTTACGCCAGAATTGGCCTCACGACATGACCCTCAACATCTGTAAGTCGATAGTGACGGCCCTGAAATCGATAAGTTAGCTTTTCGTGATTGATTCCAAGAAGGTGAAGAAGGGTAGCCTGGAAATCGTGGACGTGAACCGGGTTGTTTGCGACGTTGAACCCAATGTCGTCTGATTGTCCATAGGTTATCCCGGGCTTCACGCCTCCACCCGCCATCCAGATTGTAAAGGTGTAGGGGTGATGGTCTCGACCCCATCTCGCACGATTATCCATATTTCCTTGAAGGAAGGGGGTGCGTCCAAATTCGCCTCCCCAAATTACGAGAGTTTCGTCAAGAAGCCCTCGTTGTTTCAGATCTCTGACAAGACCTGCTGACGGCTGATCCGTATCTCGACACTGGTTATAGAGCTCGGTAGTTAAGGAATTATGCTGATCCCATCCTGCATGCATTAATTGAACATAGCGAGTCCCCCGTTCGAGCAGGCGACGGGTTAGTAGGCAATTGCGTGCGAAACTTCCAGGTTCTTGAACATGGGGGCCGTAAAGATCAAGAGTCGATTTTGATTCACCAGAAATATCAGTCAGCTCCGGTACGCTTGTTTGCATGCGATAAGCCATTTCATACTGGGAGATACGGGTTTGGATCTCAGGGTCACCGACAGTGTCATATTTGCGCTGATTTAAGTCTGCGATCCCATTGAGCATTTGACGTCGAAGTTGAGGGCTAACTCCCGTCGGATTATTTAGATAGAGAACAGGATTACCTCCAGCGCGGAGTTTTACGCCCTGGTGCCGCGATGGGAGAAAACCGGAAGACCAATAAGAGTCGTAGAAAATTTGACCACAGCTCGTTCCTTTAGAGACCGAAGTCATGACGACAAAGGTTGGAAGGTTTTCGTTCATCGACCCCAGACCATAAGAAAGCCAGGATCCGACGGTCGGCCGTGAGGGAAGTTGAAATCCGGAAAGGAAAAAGTTAATCGCGGGCGCATGGTTCACCTGCTGAGTATGCATGCTCTTGATGAAGCAAAGATCATCGGTGATTTTCGCAGTGTGTGGCATAAATGCGCTAACAGTTGCGCCTGATTCACCGTGCTGTTTAAAAGGCTCGACAGGTGCCAATAAACGACGTTTGTCAGCAGCAGCGGACATTGTCGAAAAACGTTTTCCCTCCATGTAAGAGTCAGGAACCTTTTCTCCGTGTAGTTTAGTGAGTTGGGGTTTGTGATCAAAAAGCTCTAGGTGACTTGGTGCTCCATTTTGGAAAAGATAAACGACACGCTTCGCCTTTGGCGCAATTGCTTGAGCAGCCTCAAGGATACGGTCCTCTGAGGCTGAGGCATTGTTATTCAGGAGATGAACGAGAGCAGGGATACCCAGACCTGTTGCGGCTTTTCCGAAGAAGTGGCGACGATTCGAAAGGAGTTGAGATTCAAAAATCGGATTCATGGCTATTCTTTGGTGAGGGCTTCATCCGTGTTGAGAAGAGAGAGAATGGTGGAGGTGAGAGAGGCTTGCTCAAGAGGTTTGATTTGATCTGTGATGGGAAGGTCTCCTGCGGAAAGGAGTGCGGTTACTTCCGCGGGATTTTGTTTGTAGTGGATGCGTGACGCTTCATGCATGCGCTTGACGATTATGAATTCTTCTTCGTTTGGATCACGAGCGGTGATCAATTTGAAGGCTGTTTTGAGGATCGATTTTGGATCAATTTTTTGGGCCCGGTAGGCAATTCCACGCGCGGCCTCTAGATAGAGTGGGTCGTTCAAAGTTGCTAGGGCGTGCAGGGGAGAGTTTGTATTATAGGTCCCTACTTCACAGCCCTCACGTTTGGCATTGTCGAAAATCATGGGTGGCGCCGAGATACGGCGCCAGAATGTGTAAAGAGTCCGCCTTCGCAGATTCTCGCCGGTATCCGGAGTATACTTCTTTCTACCAAAGGTGACCTCGGACCAAAGGCCCTGTGGTTGCCAAGGTTTGACCGGAGTTCCTCCGAGTTGCCGGATAAGACGCCCAGAGAGTGCAAGAGCCTGATCCCGAATCATCCAAGAAGGGAGGCGATAGCGGGGAGCTCGTGCAAGGAGCCTGTTTTTGGGGTCTCTTTCAAGAGCGAGGGAATCGACCTTTGAGGATTGTTGGTAAACTTCGCTGGTCACGATGGTTTTGATGAGCTTTTTGAAATCCCAGCCAGATTCGATGAAATCTGCTGAAAGCCAATCGAGGAGTTCGGGGTAAATTGGAATCTCAGATTGTACCCCAAGATCTTCTGGCGATTTAATCAGTCCGATTCCAAAGAGTTCCTGCCAGATTCGATTAACTGTAACTCTTGAAGTGAGAGGGTGATCTGGCGAAACCAGCCAATGAGCGAGGTCGAGGCGATTGTGACTTTCTTTTTCCGGTAGAGGGGGCAGTAATCCTGGTGTGATGGCTTCAACTTCTTTCCCCTGCGCTTGATAAGAACCAACTGCTAGGATGTGGGTCTTTCTTCGGCTCTTGCGATCTTCCATCACCATGACGCGCGGAGCTGCTTTCCTGATTGTGCTGATTTGCGCCTCTAGAGAGGTGATTTTAGTGGAAAGTTTTTGGTATTCACTGTGAGTTGCAAGGAATGCCGCGGCGAGGCTTTGGTTCTGCTCCTGGCTGCGTTGGTCGGGTGCTATTGTGAGCAGTTTTTCAATACTCTGTTCATCCTCCTCAAGTGAAGGCTTTGCTGTCTCGGTAACAGAAATTTTAAAGCGGCCTAGATAGTGTTGAGCATGATGTGAATCGTGGCGGAGGACAATTTTAACTTGGTCACCTTCCTGGACTGCTAATGGTTTGCCAAGGTGGAAGACAGCAGCGTGATCACGATTAATCGAAGTTCCATTATAGATGGCCCATCCCAGAGTGTTTCCGGTTTGTAAAGTGGTTGCGATTTTGTAGGCACCTTGCTCAAAACTTGCAATTGGGCGTTCAAGCTTTATCGGCTGAATCGGTTTGCCTTCACGAATGAGGTGAGCCTCAAATCTAGTCAGGACAAAGTTGCCACTATCCGAGCGGGCAATGCCGCCTTTGGTCATCGAGGTATGGCGAAGGGCATCTAATCGGAGCGCAGAGATCTTCCCTTTTGGAAGTGGTGCCGTGAATTGAAATGTTGCTTTTTCTGGATTGCTCCCGGAGCTCAGGATCGAGTGGTCGGGGAGGTGTTTAAATTTTAATCCCTTATCGCTTGCTGTAATGGAAGTTGCTTTGAGACTTTTCCATTGCGAGTTTTGCTGACGTTGGTTTTCTTCCCAAGCTTTTTGCTGCGGAGCAAGTTTAGCAGCAAGAGTTTTCTGCTCTATCCGGATTTTGGCTAGCTCACCCCGGATGGTCTCTTCTTTGTCGATTTGTTGTTGGGTGGGGACTTCGAGGACAGGTTTAGTCTGCGGGTCTCCGCCGCTGCCATTGACCGGTGTTTGATTAAAGAA
>DIHU01000029.1 GCA_002420315.1 Akkermansiaceae bacterium UBA5688 | reverse complement strand
GAAAGCCGACAGATTAGTTAATGTGGCCTGATCCCTTGGTTTTGAGATGTCTGGTATGATTTGAAATTTACTATCCCCTCAGGCCAACCTGATCCATGAGGCGCGAGGTTTCAGTATATGCTTCTTCCACCCACTCCACAATACGCTTTGGATCGGGGGAGTATTCAAGTTCGATAGAGATCGCTCCATCGATCTTCAGGTCTTTGATCGATTGTAAATATGGCGCAAATTTCACAACTCCCCGTCCTGGCGGGAGATCGCCATGAACTTTTCCATCACAATCACTGATGTGAACATGGATGGCTTGCCCATCAAGTTTGCAAACTTCCTCGGGGCCATTGTCAGCAAGAACGAGATGAGAAATATCAATGTTGGCTTTGACGCGGGGATGGTCGCATTCACGGACGAAGCGCGACATTTCATCGATGCTGTTTAGGAGGCTGAGGCGAAAAGGTTCAAGCTCGAGTGCAATATCGATCCCTTGGTTTTCGGCATAATCACCTAGAATGCGGCAAGATTCGAGGCCCCAGCGCCACTGTTCTTCCGGGGTAATGACCTCGCGCTGCCAAATATATTCACCAAGGACTAGGAGGATGTTTTTGGCGCCCCAACGGGCTGCGAGATCAATGAACTCCTTGCAGCGGGCGATATGGTATTCGCGGACCGGGTCATTAAAGTCGATAAGGCCTATCGCAACGACAGGGAGAGAAAAGATGGGAAGGTTGTGGGCTTTGCAGGTTTTAGTAATCTCAGATATCTCATCAGCTGAGATCATCGATGGTTCCGTGAATATATCGACGGAGTCGAATCCAATTCGTGCAATATGCTCCAAGCCGGTGACGGTGTTGACGCCGGCTTGGCTGAACGCACTGTTTATAATTCCAAGTTTCATGAGGTGAAGATCTTAAGTTTGGAGGATTTCGTCGAGAAGAACACGCCGTTTTTCAGTTGAGCTGAGGACGGCGGCGTCCACCAAGGCGATTGTTTTTAAATTATCACATCCGCTTAAGGTTGGTGGGGCCTGCAGTTTGACAGCACGGAGCAGGTCAAGCATGGTGCCGCCGAAGGCATCGGGAAACCAGCTGCCTTTGAGGTTTGCTTCAGTGAATTTTGAGTCCCCGATGGCTGCATGGCGCAAAGTTGACGGAGTGGTGTAAGGATCCTGACACCAGCCAATTTCCCCTATAGCAAGCCCTTGGGTACCTTCGATACGGAACTCAATATGAATGTCAGACGGGCAGCCTTCATGAGCAGGACCGGTCCAAACATCGTCGATTATGATTGCGCGGAAGCCATCGGGATACTCGAGGATGCTAGTGCAAATGCCGTCGTGGTGAGGGAAGGTGGTGCGTGGGTCAGGGCGGGTGCTGCAATAGATCGCTTCAGGATTGCCATGCCAGTAGCGGAGGCAGTCGAGGTGATGAATCGACATAATTTTGAGTGTAGCGGATTCAAGTTCAGCTTGCCAAGGTTGCCAATGAGGAATTCCGCGCATGGTGATGGTGGTGAAGACCGCATTTCCAAATCGACCCTCGTTGAGGAGTGAAGATGCTTCGACCACTGAAGGGTCGAAGCGCATATTTTGGTTTACTGCGAGGATAATTCCTTTGTTTTTGCATGTCTCGACCAAGTTGCGAGCGGTGGCGTAGTCTAGAGCGAGGGGCTTTTGAGCAAGAATACCTTTCACTGTTCCCCGCTGGCAGGCCGCAAGGATAAGGTCGGGTTGATGTTGAGGAGGGACTGCAATGTCTAGGATTTCGATAGAGGAATCATCGAGGAGGGCCTCTATGTTTTCGTGGACCTTGGGAATTTTATGAAGTTTCGCAGTCTTTCTGGCATTTTCATTCGTTCGTGACGCGATAGCAGTAATATTCAGTCCGAGTGTTCGGTAAGCTGGGAGGTGGCAGTCATTAACAATGAAGCCGCTCCCGATGATTCCGATTTTCTGTTTGGGTATCATGATGATTCTTTCTGAAGGCTGAATGTTAGCATATTTGGCTTGTATTTTCTCATGGGAAAATCCGAATCGTGTGGGAGGTTTTGAAGGTTTTTAGGGCGTGAAATATCAGTGGTATCATCGGTAATCTGAAGCTCCGTCTTTGGATCGATCCAATTCTAAATTCCTGAATCATTGAAACGAGAATTCTAGTCGCGATTATGGCACAGGTGTTCGTAAAATATCCATTCCAAAATTCTTTTGGAAATCTTGTGCGGATAACAGAAAAAATTGGCATCGGCTTGATTACGAGGCCATTCTTTTCCCATGAAAATTTTGATTTGCTGTATCGGGGCCCTTTTTGGGGTGCTTCGAGCAGATTTGACCAAGGAAGCAGCATCAAAGATAGTAGCTGAGACTTTTGAGGAAATGGTGGCGAAGCGTGAGCTTAAGATGAGAGAGGTGAAGGATGGATTTAAATACTTCGAAATCAAGGCGGCGAAGAAGACGATGAAATGCGTGGGTAAACTTTATGGCGAGGTTGAGCCAGGGAAGCGTGCGCTTTATATTTCGATGCATGGAGGAGGAGGTGCCCCAACCCGGGTGAATGACCAGCAATGGAATAATCAAATTCAACTCTACGTTCCTAAGGAAGGTTGGTATGTTGCGCCTCGTGCACCAAGTGATACATGGAATTTATGGCACGAGTGGCACATTGATGAGCTGTTCTCGAGACTCATCGAAAACATGGTGGCTCTGAAGGGTGTTGATCCGAATCGAGTGTATTTAATGGGTTATTCGGCTGGGGGTGATGGAGTCTATCAGCTTGCTCCACGTTTGGCAGACCGTTTTGGTGCAGCAACTATGATGGCGGGTCATCCAAATGACGCGACAGCGGATGGACTCTGCAATCTACCTTTCCGGATTTATATGGGGGGGAAGGATGCGGCATATAAGCGAAATGAAGGTGCGGCACAATGGGGTGAAAAATTGGCAAAACTTCAAAAAGAACAAGGATGCTATGAGCAC
>DIHU01000105.1:10072-27399 GCA_002420315.1 Akkermansiaceae bacterium UBA5688 | reverse complement strand
ATTGTCAGCAACACCTGCCCGGGTAAATCCAAGGGCACCAGTATCAGCCCATTGCTCATAGCGAAGGCTGTTGCCTGCGTTAGAATCCGCTCTCCCAATATATCCGTTATTACCCCCGGCGACTGGGTCTCCACTTAGAATGAACTCAAAAGTGGCGTCACCAGAAATTGCTCCAAAATCGAATAGCTCGATATTCGTTCCATCGAACACAGCAGGCGTAGTCAAAATCGCCGCGTAGGGAAGTGTCCCCGCTCCACCACCATGAGCATCACTGATTTCACCATCATACGAAGCGAGGCTAGCAAACGAAGCTGGAGTCAAAATCGCTGCAGCAATCGAAACCGTAGTGAAAAGCTGAATCAGAAATGAGTCCTTAAATTTCATCGTTCTATTTTATTATTTTAATCCGTGAATGCTAGGAATGAGCCAACCTTTAAACTTGCTTATCAAAAGCTACTGACCTCCGACAAGACAATAGACAATTATCGTCATGATTTATCATCATGATTTCTAGCAGGTTGGAGCATAGCACTATTTTAGTGCGGAGCCTCGACCCAGTATCGCCCATCGACCTTTTTCAAGTCTCCCACCTGCGTAGTCGACTCCTTGCCTGATGGCCAATAAACTTGAACTTCCAGCGAATTTAAAGCATCGGCTTTCAGAGAGCCTACCGAAAAGAAAAGCCGAGAAGAAGACTGAGAAAGGTAGCCTCCCCCGCTGCTGACTTGCTGAGTGAAGGTTGGTATCGATTCCCCTCGCAAAAATACCAGCGCACCGGAAGCATCAATGTTTCCTTCATTGCCTTTTAACTGAAGACAAAGAAATTGGTCGACATTCGTCTCCTTGGGATTGGATTCAAAGGCTATCGCTCTTCCCGCATTCACAGAAATATGAAAGTCGGGTAATCCATCATTATTAAGATCTGAAATCGTGAGAGCTTTCGCATCACCAGAAACGAGTAAGTGGCTCTTATCAGGCCATATTGGACTGAACTGACCTTCGTTGTTTTTCAAAAGAAGGCTCACCCCACCATCCATTCGGCCAGTTTCACGTTGGGGGCCAAAGAAATTCTGAACCACGTAGAGCTCAGGATAGGCATCGCCATCAATCGAAGTGAAGGCGAGACCGAATACAGGAGAAATTTGCGCAAGCCGAGGAAGAGGCTGGAATTTAAATTTGGGCGGCCCACCTTTTTGCGTGACGTTAATCAGAATTCCAGACTCCAGAATGTTGGCGCTCAACTTCTTAGATTCCTTCAGCTTATCTCTCCCGTAGATGTCATCCAGCGGAGCCAAGGCAAACGATTTAAAGGTCGGAAACTTTTGCTTCAGGCCGGGCATCGCATTACTGGAACAGCTGCGGCCGCGGACCGGATAGAGAGTCTTTCCCTCATACTCGGCTTCCACAATCTTGGGGCGCCCGGCATCATCCATATCCCCGTAATAAAGGAGGACTGGATGGGCATTGGACGCATGATACTTGGAATTTAGACCCACATTTCCAACCGCGTAGTCGAGGTCGCCATCAGCATCGATATCCCCTGCCGCAATGCTATTCCACCAACCAAGGAGCTCTTCAACCCCACTTCCCTTGGTTTCATCTAGCAATCGTCCCTCATGATTTCGGAACACCTTCACCGGCCCCCATTCATGAGTCACCAAAAGATCAACCCAGCCGTCGGCATTGACATCTGACCAAAGCGCACTTGTAACCAGTCCGGTTTTAGCAAGTGAATCAGGGGTTGCGTTCGAAAAACCCCCCTTCCCGTCATTGACCAAGAGCTGACTCGCGGGGACCTCCGGGTATCGGCCAGGAATGACCCGACCACCCACAAATAGATCGGTATCCCCGTCACGATCAAAATCCGCCGCACACACCACACTTCCGCTCTCTGCCGCCCCTGGGAGAGCTGAAGCCGGGGCTTTCGAAAAATTCCCCTTCCCATCGTTCAAATAAAGGCGATCCAACAACACCGCGGCCCCGGGCTCACACTCCACACCCCCGCTCACTACATAAAGATCGCGGTCTCCATCACCGTCTGAATCAAAAAACAGCGGTGCCATATCCTCGCAGTCCTTGTCGGTTTTGAAGCAATCGAAAGAACGACCCTCAAATTTGCCATTTTCGTTAGAATACAGCCGTCCACCAAAACCACGACCTTGCCCAATGAACACATCATCATCGCCATCACCATCAACATCACCCCACGCGACTCCCGGACCAAGCTGCGAATACTTTTGTGGAAGAAGAGGCTGGCGGGCGAAATCATCGAAAGTCATTTCGAAGTGTTTCCCGCCAGGAGGCATTCCCATCCGGGTGAAAAGCGGAGCCTCTCTAATTGGGTTCACGAGGGCAGATTTTTCAGGCTCCGTAATGGTGTAAAAACGATCAGCAGGCAGTTCTTTAATGCTCTGGGTTACGCCACCTGGCCAAGCGATTTGTAGCTCCCCGATCTGCTGATTCTCGCCTAACCCAAAATGAACAACGGGATCGTCCGATGCATAGAAACCCCGCGACAACGTAAGGTATCGCGTCAATATTTCCCCATCTGCCATGATCGCCTTTAAGGTCGCTCCTATCCCATAGCGATTCTTTTTCCCCTTCAACTGAATCTTCACACGATGGTTTTCGCCAGGTGAATCATTGCAATACAGGCTCACTGGGTCTTCAAAATTGTTCACCACTAGATCAAGATCTCCATCCCCATCCAGATCTCCCATCGCTACACCAAAACTCGCAGCCGCCTTGGCCAACCCCCAGCTTTCACCGACGTTCTCAAATCTAAGATTACCAAGATTTCGAAATGCCAAGTTAGTATCTTTCTTGGGAGGCGGCCTTTCTTCGTCCACATGATCTGGAAGATAAGTTCCGTTTCGCATCGCCACAGTGATGTCGCTATTAAAAAAATCCCCTGTCATCCCATTTCCAATGAAGAGATCGACATGCCCATCGTTATCAAGATCCCCAAACTTCAACGCCCAAGTCCAGTCCGATTTGGCGAGCCCGGTCATGTGGGCCGCTTCCATAAAGCGCCCTAGCCCCGTATTCATGTAGACCGAGTTCCGCATATATTGCCTTGGCTGTGCGTGATCCAAGAACCAAGCGTTCTGACTCATATTTCCCATCCCCACTTTTTGGCGAAAATGATTGGTTCCCATCATATCAGAACCCATGAAATCCAGGAGCCCGTCATTGTTCAGATCCGCAACGTTTGATCCCATCGAATACCAAGGAGTGTGAGGTAAGGCTTCCAAAGTGACTTCGGAAAAAGTCCCATCGCCATCATTGTGGAATAAATGATCCGCCCCATAATAATCGTTTGCCACGAAAAGGTCAGGATAGCCATCGGCATCGTAGTCAAACCAAGTCGCGGACAGCCCCATCCCGTTGTCCTTCAATCCTGCGACCTCGGTGACGTCGGTAAAACGCGGAACTCCGCCCTTCTCGACCGGACCATCATTACGATAAAGATGATCATACTGACCCGCCCTGATGAACATATGCATCTGGCCAGCCGGATTCCAAACCACCTCAAAAATCTCCCGTAAGTGATCCGGCATAATAAAATTCCCCTTCGCATCTTTTTGCAACTGGCGATAAACCCGGTTTGCAGTCGCACGATCGCTCACACTGTAATTTTCGTCAGGCGAGAACGGACGATTCGTCAGGAGATAGCCATCAAGATCACCATCTAAATCATAGTCCGCGAACGCCATATTCACGCTAAACCCCTTGAAGTTGAGCCCTGCTTCTTTTGCACACTCTTTGAAAACCCCCTTTTCGTTTAGGTAAAGTCGGTTAGCCGCGTCAAAGGCACAGACATATAAATCCAAATCTCCATCGCCATCGATGTCCACAAAACTCGGTGAAGCCTGCCAAAATTCCTCCCCGGCAAGCCCGCACCTCTTCGTCACGTCTTCGAATTTAAAATCACCCAAATTTCGGTAAAGCTGTCCACCACCAAAAGGCCTCGTCAAATAAAGATCAGGACGTCCGTCATCATCATAGTCTCCCACCGCAACTCCTCCCGCTACAAATGATAGAGTCAGAGCACGTTCATAGTCTTGTGGAGCCTTCCAACTATTTATGAAATTGATGCCAGATTCGCCGGAAGGAACTTCACGGAAACGTTTATCAGCCAGAGGTTTCTCAACTTCGGGCAAATCAACATGAGAAGAAATAGATTCAGCAAAAGAAAGCTGACTCCCAAAAAGGAGCGCCTTAGCAACAAACCAGTCAAACCTTCGCCCAAAGGTAAATTGAGCACTACAAAGCTTCATTAACCGAGGCTAGCATAAACCAAATCATGCCGCAGAAATAAAATTCTGGAGGCTGCGCGAAACCATTCAATTTTTAATCGATTAATCGATTTCATCCCATTCATTAAATGGAGAATCTATAATCATATGTTTTTTGATTGTTATATGGGTTGGAATTCGTTTCTATCTCGTCGGGACGACTGTCTCTAGGTTTCCTTAAAGAATTATTACCATGATAAAAAAAATCATTCCTGTTGGGATTTTACTCCTGGCCACCAGCTCCCTCCACGGTGCCAGTTTGGCAGCTTACGATACCGCGATCGCGGGCTCTGGCTTTACCGCGCGAAGCACAACAGCCGCCACCTTTGACGGATCAAATATCGAGCTATTCGATTTTGGGGCAATTTCTGGTGACGCCACTTTTGAGTTCATTCTAAGTGGAGACCCAGTCGCTGGGGGTAATAATGGATATATCGGGAGAGCGGATTCTAACGCAGGAAACAGCCTCCGCTACGAGCAATGGGCTGATACTGGAGCTCTTGGATTTACCCGGGCAGGTGTTGCTGACAATACCTTTTCAGCTCCCGGTGCAGCTTCTCCCACTGAAGACACACACGTCACCTACCGTTGGACTCAAGCAACTGGCACAATGGATCTATTCATCAATGGTGCTGCCACGGATTCCATTGCCGGAGCTACCTTTGAGATGCCCACTGGGCCAGGACATTTAGGGAATGTTTCCGATGGTGGAAATGAAGGAATGATCGGCACGATTTCTCGTGTTACGACTTTCAACAGCGCGCTCTCCGATTCCGATATTTTGTCTCACTCAAATGCTTGGAGTATTCCTGAGCCCTCAAGTTTACTACTCTCCGGGCTCGCCGCTCTGGCGCTTCTCGGTCGCAGACGATAGAAGGCCCACGGGGTAAATTTTTTCACAGCCAGCTGCGCCTGACCGGCCAGCTGGCTTTTTCGTGATCTTGAGCTTCTGTCTCGCTTCTTAAACTTGATCCGTTTCCTCTTCACCTCTCAGAAGGACTGGCGACTTACAGGCTCTGAAGCGACTTGGCGTTTTAGTCTCCCCATGTGAAGCTCCAAAAAGAGATCAAGATCCCACCATGAAACTACTTACTTTCCTCGCTTGCGCCTCGCTAGTTCAGGCCAAACAGCCCAATATCCTCTTCCTCTTTTCGGACGATCATGCCTTGCGTTCGATCTCGGCCTATGGCGGCGATCTAGCGAAAATCGCCCCCACTCCAAACATCGATCGCCTTGCTGCTACCGGAGCAATTTTTGAGAACTCATTTTGCGGAAATTCCATCTGCGGCCCCTCCCGAGCCACCATCATGACTGGAAAACACAGCCACAAAAATGGCTTCCTTCGCAACACCGGAAAGGGCCTTGATCAATCACAGTGGACTCTCTCAAAAGCCCTCCAAGGATGCGGCTATAGCACTGCCGTCATTGGTAAGTGGCACCTCGTTTCAGACCCCATTGGTTTTGACTACTGGGAAATCCTTCCTGGTCAAGGCAACTACTACAATCCCGTCTTCAAACAAATGGACGGAAGCATCAAAAAGTTCAACGGCTACTGCACCGACATCACCACTGACAAAGCGATCAAGTGGCTCGACAAGCGAGATAAGGAAAAACCCTTCTTCCTCATGTGCCAGCACAAGGCCCCCCACCGGACCTTCGCGCCCGCACTTCGTCATCTCAAAGCCTTCGATGGAGTCACCATCCCCGAGCCCCCCACTCTTTTCGAT
The DNA here is from genome assembly GCA_002420315.1 of Akkermansiaceae bacterium UBA5688. GTDB lineage: Bacteria > Verrucomicrobiota > Verrucomicrobiia > Verrucomicrobiales > Akkermansiaceae > SW10. Next base: position 21,374 of record DIHU01000105.1, on the reverse strand, counting down.
GACTATCAAAAACGAAGCGGAACGCTTGCCAAAAACGAAATGGAAATCGACCGCCACTTCGACTGGGCTTACGACGCCAAGGTCCGCAAAGATGAGCGTAACGGAATCAAGCTCCCGGGACCCGATCGCTACCCCACTGTGGAATACCGGCGCATGACCAAGCCCCAGAAAACAAGATGGGACGCCCACTTCGGCCCTGAGAACAGAGCCTTCATCGAGAAGGTGCCTACTATGACCCACAAGGACATCGTGCGCTGGAAATACCAGCGCTACATGAAGAACTATCTCGCCACTGTGAAAGCGGTAGATGAAAGCGTGGGCCGCATGCTAGACTACCTTGACAAAAATGGCCTTACTGAAAACACGATCGTCGTTTACGCCTCCGACCAAGGTTTTTATCTTGGCGAGCATGGTTGGTATGACAAGCGCTGGATGTTCGAAGAATCATTCAAAATGCCCTTTGCCATCCGCTGGCCCGGCGTCACCGAGCCCGGCTCACGCCCCAAAGAAATGATTCAAAACATTGACTACGCACCCACCTTCCTTGAAGCAGCCGGGGTCGCAATCCCCCCTGAGATTCAAGGAAACTCTATTCTTCCCACACTCCAAGGAAATGCCGAGGGATGGCGAAAATCGCTCTACTATTCCTACTACGAAAGAGGTGAGCACAACGTTCCTCAACACTTCGGAGTTCGCACCGAAACACACAAACTTTTCTACCTTCCCGAAACCAACGAATGGCAGCTCTTTGATCTTATCAAAGATCCGCAGGAACTCAAAAGCGTCCACGATAATCCGTCATACTCCAAAATCAGAAAACAGCTTACCAAAGAATTTCACCGCCTCCGTGAACATTACGAAGCTCCACCGATGAAGATGGCAAAAGGGAGCTGAATATTTAAACTTTGACGGCTCTATCAGCCCCTCTGTTCCTACTGAAAGGAACCTTACTCAACCGTCGAAAATTTCCGGGAAACTACCTCGATTGCCAAGGTTTCAAGTTGCTCGTCTTCGAGGCGCTCAATCGCTTGAATCGAGAACCCTTGCGCCACCAAACCACGGGCGTCCTTTGCGGAGATGCCCCGAGCCATAAGATAGAAGATCTCCTCGTCACTGACACGTGACGAAGTGCTTCCATGCGAGCATTTAACATCGTCGGCATTGATCTCAAGACCAGGCATCGAGTGAGCTTCACACTCATCCGTCATCATAAGATTGCGACAAGTCTGATAAGCATCGGTGCCATGTGCTCCCTCGTCGACAAAGATGAGACCAGAAAAGATCGTAGTCGCTTTCCCAAAGAGCGTATTTTTAAAGAGAAGATCCGAAAAGGTGTTACGAGCTCCATGATGCTGGAAGGTCCGCTGATCATATTCCTGGCCGGTATCAGGCAAAGCGACTGAGAGAATCTCTGATTTGGCATCCGAGCCACCGACCGTCGAGTAGGTTTCTTCACGAACCCACTTGGCACCGGTATGCACGACCGCAAGTTTGGCGAGAGAGGATGCCTGTAAGGTAGAATCAGAAAATCGAATCAACTTACTGTCGCGGTTAAGTTCTTGGGTCACTAAGCACGTCACCTTAGAACCTTCGGCAGTGCGGACATCCGTAGCGGAGACTACAACAGCCGCGGAATCATCAACAGAAATGAACCGGTTCACGATCCTGATCTTCGCGCCAGCTTCAGCTTCGATGACAATACCGGAAAAACATAATCCCTCTCCTGATACAAAGAAGATCACTTCAAGCGCGAGATCGCTACCGCTCCGAACATGCAACGTGTGTTTAGACTTAGCAGCATGCAATGCAGCGTGTTTCGAAGAACCAAGGCGCGAAGTTGGGCCAAAGGATCCCTCAACCAATTCGGCTGCATCAGAAGAACCTGAAACAAGTTCACCATTAGCAAAAACAAGCCGATCAAAACCCGTGAGGGGCTCGGGAAGATCTCCTGTCGTTCCAGTCCCGACGGTCTCTAGCCCAGAAAGATTAGCCTCTTTCCAAGATCCGAAGCGCCAGTTTTCATCGGTGCGCGCTGGCCAATCGAGCTCCTCAAATTTCTCGAGAGCAGGTGAAGCAAAAGTAACAGACATTTAAGGGTGTGTATAAGTGGATTGGTCTCGATTTCGAAACCAAGTTTGAGTTAGCCGACAGACCCTTCCATCTCTAAATCAATCAAGCGTTTCAATTCGACCGAATACTCCATTGGAAACTCTTCAACGAGGTCATTGATGAATCCATTAACAGCAAGTGACATAGCTTGAGTCTCGGAAAGTCCACGCTGCTGCATATAAAAGAGCATCTCTTCAGAAACTTGACTCACACTCGCTTCATGTTGAGTGACATGCTGATTTCCCTTTACCGAGATAGCCGGGTAAGTATCGGTCCGACTATTAGTGTTGATAAGCAAGGCGTCGCACTCGGTGTTGTTTTTGCACCCTTTAAGGTGCTTAGGGATGTGAACCTGGCCACGATAAGTCGAACGACCTTCTCCAACCGATATCGATTTAGAAATGACGTTAGAGGTCGTGTTGTTCGCGGCGTGAATCATCTTGGCACCAGTATCTTGATGCTGCCCGTCGTTGGCGAGTGCGATAGAAATTACCTCTCCTCGAGCGCGCTCGCCTTTCATGACAACACCCGGATATTTCATGGTGAGACGTGATCCAATATTACAATCGATCCATCGAATCTCAGCATCTTCGTGAGCCAGGCCACGCTTGGTGACAAGATTGAACACATTAGATGACCAATTTTGAACCGTGATATATTGAATCTTGGCGCCCTTCATTGCAACCAGCTCAACGACCGCCGAATGCAAAGTCGCAGTCTCAAATTTCGGAGCGGTGCACCCTTCCATATACATCACTTCCGCACCTTCATCGGCAATAATAAGGGTCCTCTCAAATTGGCCGAAGTTCTCAGAATTGATACGAAAGTATGCCTGCAAGGGATGTTTCACTTTAACCCCCGGAGGAATGTAGATGAAAGAGCCCCCCGACATTACTGCGGAGTTCAAAGCTGAAAATTTATTGTCCCCAGTTGGAATCACTTTGCCAAACCAAGGTCGAAATATTTCCTCATGCTCTTTCAAGCCTTCCGAGCAAGTCACAAATATCACACCTTCATCCGCAAGCGCTTCTTTCACATTCGAATAAGCTGCTTCGGAATCGTATTGTGCTTCCACACCAGCGAGAAAAGCACGCTCCTGCTCGGGCACGCCAAGACGATCAAAAGTCTCGAGTACTTCGGGAGGAACTTCGTCCCAAGAACGTTTTGGCTTAGCGCCATCCGAGAGATAGTAACGGATCGCATCAAAATCGATATTATCGAGGTCCCTTGTCGCCCAGTTTGTCGGCATCGGCTTAGACTCAAAAGTCTTCAGTGCCTTGTGCCGGAATTCGTTCACCCAGTCAGGCTCGTCCTTAACCTTCGAGATGTAATCGACAGTCTCCTTCGTCAATCCATACCCGGCATCGAATTTATGGCTCTCCGGAAAAGAAAAGTTACCAAGATCGTCCTTTTCAAAAGCGACCTGTTTGACGGTGGCAGTCTCAGAATTCATTATTAAAAGTGTTAAGCAGTTTTAAGGAAGTCGTATCCTCTTTCCTCGAGTTCTAAGGCGAGTTCGGCGCCTCCGGATTTTACGATTTGCCCGTCAGCCATGACGTGAACATGGTCGGGCTTGATATAGTCTAGCAACCGCTGATAGTGAGTAATCACTAAAAATCCGCGGCTGTCCGATCGCATTGAGTTCACTCCTTTTGCGACCACCTTGAGAGCATCGATATCTAGGCCCGAGTCAGTTTCATCAAGCAGGCAGTAACGAGGATCCAGCATGATCATCTGCAGGATTTCGTTCCGCTTCTTCTCTCCACCTGAAAAACCCTCATTAACGGACCGGCTGGTGAATTTACGATTCATCTCCAACTCGTCCATTTTAGCATACATGTCCTTATAAAAAGCCACGGCATCGATTTCTTCGCCTTCTGGAAGGCGGGCTTGGAGAGCGGCACGCAGAAAGTTGGCGTTGGAGACACCAGGAACCTCAGCGGGATATTGAAAAGCAAGAAAAATACCGGCACGGGAGCGTTCATCCACCTCGAGCTCGGCAATATCTACACCGTCGAGAAGGACACGACCTTCTGTGACTTCGTAGTCGTCGTGACCAGCAATGATTTTCGAGAGCGTTGATTTCCCGGATCCGTTGGGACCCATAATGGCGTGCACTTCTCCGGCAGGAATCTTAAGGTTTAGACCCTTTAAGATTTCGTTTCCGTCAACAGACGCGTGGAGATTTTCGATGGTTAGGCTCATGATGTTGGGTGACTTTTACTTATTACCGAAATTTCCCTTAAGGCTGATATCAAGATGACTAATTTCAGTTCCCTTCGGGAGATCAAGAATGTCCTCTAGTTTGATTCCCTCTTTAAAAACGACGTCGTGAATCTTGCCAGATGCTTCATCCTGAAAGTGGCAATGATCATTGAGATTGGGACAATAGCGTGATGACTCGCGATCAAGGTTCACTTGACGAACGATCGTGTGATTTACCAACGCCTCAAGGCAGTTGTAGACGGTCGCAAGCGAGATTGTCGGCATTCGATCTTGGGCACGAAGAAAGACATCGTTCGCGGTGGGATGATCACGATCCCTTAGGATAACCGCCAGCACCTCACGGCGTTGTTTGGTCATCCGCAAACCCTCGATGTCCGAAGGGAAATCCTCCGGCTTCAAATCTTTGTTGTTGGTGAGCGAAATCATCGACGGCGGGAAGCTATTCACAAATCGTATCAGAGCAAGCTGAAATTTGGAATTATTCTAATTCGAAATAATTAAGCAGATCTGATACACGAATCCTGGCATGAGATTGTTGATTTACGCGCTAGTTTTCCTTACAGACGCGGCAACTGCAGGCGAAGTAGCTAGGATTATTGCAGAGGCCCGTATTGCAGCCAATATCCCGGCGGTGGGCGCAACCGGCTTTAATTCTGAAAAAATCACCACCTTTGAGATTTCTGGCACAACTCGTATCGACGGCACGATTGCGGTTAGAAAACAATCTGTTTGGCATATTGGCTCCGATGCAAAAGCAATGACCGCCACCTTGATGGCAATTCTTGTAGAAAAAAAACTCCTAAAGTGGGAGACGACCATGGAAGAGATTTTTCCCAAACTGGCAAATGACTTTCACCCAAACGCCCGGAAGACAAACATCATTCAACTTCTTTCGCACACAGCTGGCTTGCCTGCCAATCCGAAAGGCATTCAAAAGAAGCTCTCTCGACTCGAAGTTACGATCCGAGGCCTAGCTCAAAAACCAACCAGAGGATTCTTATATTCGAACTTTGGCTATATCATCGCCGGAGCAGTCATTGAGAAACTTCTCGATACCACATGGGAAAAATCGATTCAGGAATATCTCTTTAAGCCGCTTGGCATCAAAAGCGTGGGCTTCGGACCACCGAAAGGCGCAACCGCCATTCATGGTCATTGGAAAGGCAAACCGATGAACCACGACAACCCGCCCATGTATGGTCCCGCTGGTGGCCTTCATCTCTCCCTCTCCGACTGGGTTCTTTTTTGTCAGGATCAAATCAAGGGACACCACGGAAATGGCAAACTCCTGACTCAAAATAGTTACCAAAAACTCCACACTCCAATCCGATCCAACTACGGTCTAGGCTGGGGGGTGAAACTTGAAAACGGCCAAGTTGTCCGACTTCAACACGACGGCTCAAACACGATGTGGTATGCGCGAGCACAGCTCAGCCTCATCGAGAAGCAAGGATACCTCATCACCATGAATACTGCTGGAAAAAAAGCGGTCGAATGGCTCCCAAAGATCGCAGAAACCCTCGTCCCAAACCCCGGATAATAACCGTGGCACATCCAAAAATCTTTGCTTAACTTTCGGTATGAAGATTATTGCCACTATCTTAGCTCTTTCTCTCTCTGCTCTTTCTGCGCAAGATTCCTTTAAAGTCGGTAATTTCACCTTCAAGCCGGAGAAATCTTGGGTCATTGGCAAAACCTCAAGTCAAATGGTCAAAGCCGCTCTCAACCACAGCAAAAAGGACGGACCCCTTCTCAAATTCTACCACTTCGGCGAGGGCCAAGGAGGTGGCGTTGAGGCCAACATTCAACGCTGGAAACGCCAGTTCGAAAACGGTGAAGCAAAAGTCTTGCCGGAAAACAAAACCTTCGGCGACCAGAAGCTCACCATCGTTACAATGACTGGCACCTATATGGTCGGTCCAATGATGGCCCGTAACAAAACCGCCACACCCGAATATATGCTCATAGGAGCAATCATCCCTCACCCTTCCGGCGATGTTTTTCTTAAAATGCTCGGCAAAGAGGCTGACCTAAAGAAGACCAAAGCTGACTTTGAAAAACTCATCGCGAGCGCCTTTGAAAAAGCCGCTGAATAGCGATCACTCTTCGACGATTACCTTGAGCCGGTAGAACTTTTTACCTACTAGAGGAGCGGTCAGAACAATCATCGTATCAGTTCGTTCAACTACTCCACCCAACGCGGGTTGCCAGCCACCCTCAAGGCTCGTCGACTCTTCAAAACCAATCGTAGTTTCGGTCGCGAATCCATTAAGAGGAATTTCGTAACGAAGCATTTGAGGATCGTTAGAATCTAATCCTATTGCACCCGGCATGGAATCAGAAGCCAGAGGATTCAAATCTAGTACGAACTCCATTGTGTTATCGATACCGTCGAGATCAGGGTCGGCTGCCGGACCAGTGATCGCAGGATTTGCCAATTCCTCTGCCGAAAAGTAGTCCGACATGAAAACCTTGAAGGGGCTTTCAACTGGATTTTCAACAATAAGGGTCAAATCAAAAGGAGCCGTCTGGCTACTCCTTTGATTATTTCCTCTGTAACCAGTGATCGTGAGAGTGAACGTGCCGGCCTCTTCTGGGATTCCTCCAATTGTTCCGATCCCGCTTTGCGGTCCAATAGCAACGACTCCGGAGGGCAATTGCTCGATGCCACTATCGTTTACTATACCAAATGAAGATATGTTATATCGGGTTGCCTTGAACTCCCACTGAAACGCCTCTCCCAGCTCGACCTCGACGACATCTGTCGGTTCAATTGTATTAGTTTGTTGAAGCATGATCGACTGGCCGGATAAAGCGTGTGTCCCAACGAAGGTCACTGCCAAAGGAGCGGCGAAGTGACTCCCTCCAGTCGCCCCAAATATCGGAGTGAGATTCTTAATTAATGGAAGGCGTTGGACCACCATGGCCAGTCCACTCGCTATGACGTTAACCGCGCGTTCATATGCAATTCGATAATTCATCCTTCTTAAAATCTAGTTACAGCCACAACCCCCTCCGCCAATTCCATTTCCTCCCTGGGAAGCCTCACGGGAAAAATACATGTGGTCGGCCATCGCTTCACCAAGAGGATCGCGCTCCGGCGACATCACCTTTGTGGCTAGGTTACTTCGCTCCTCTGGAGTTGACACCACGGTGCAGGAGGGCAAGAAAAGGGCAAGCGCTGCAAATATTTTAAGAGCCAAGGACATATCGATGAATATAGGAGCTGTGAACATTATTATTGGTCGTTTGAAGGACGGCATCGACACCAAAGCTGCGCTCGATATCTTCCAATCCTTCTTTTTCGCCGACGATACATGCATTCGTCGATAAAATGCCTGCTGTCAAACAGTCATCTGCCAAGCAAGAGGCAGTCAGGAGATCATTCTCGGTTGGCCAACCACTTCTCGGATCGATGATGTGGCCAAACTTCTTTCCCTTGATCATTCTATACCTCCGGCCATTCCCTGAGGTCGCCAAACCTTTTCCACTCACTGCCAAGCGAAACGCCACCACTTCTTCCTCTTTTGCGTCCTCAATCCCAACCACCCAAACCGGTCCGTTTGGCGGCTGACCAAGCGCTGCTACATCGCGCCCCAGATCGACCAAGCAATCCACAATCCCCAAACGTTTCGCAAAACCGATAAGATGATCCACCGCGTATTCCTTTCCAAATCCTCCAATCTCTAGTGCCATTCCTTTTTCAGGCAAGAAGACCCTTCCGTTCCCCCACTCAACTGTAGGCCAGGAAATCAAATTTTTTGCTTCCTCAATCTCCCGACTTGAAGGTATTCGATTCTCTCTTCCGGCTTGGTCCCATAAATTCGTAAGCGGCAATGAGGTAGGATCATTTAAACCCTTTGAAATTTGAAAGGTATGCTCGCAGAGCTTTAAAATTTCCTCGTCAGTTTTTGAAACCTCGACCCCGGAACGTCCAGCTTCTGCATTGATCCGGCACAGCAGACTAGTTGGCTTAAACCGTGACCACCGCTCCTCAAAATCCCGAAGCCATCCCAATGCCGATTTGCGAAACTCTTTCGCAATCTCAACTGATGGTGCCCGAAATTGGACCTCGCACACCGTTCCCAGCGCCTTGAACTTAAGCTTAAAAAGCCCGCCAGTCAGATTTGTATTCATCTTTTGATCAGAAACGGAACTGTGCTCCAAGCGAGAGAACATGTGCGGAGGGAAAAAAGGATGCAGGAGTTTGCGAATTTAATCCATCCATCTCATACCGCTCCCACTGCAGATCAAACGTCATATCATAAATCGGCTCCCAAGCGACCCTTACCCCGTATGTGAGCGCCTCCAACTTGGAGAGGCGATAATCCGATGAGTAATTCGGACCGCTCCCGTCGATCCGATCAGTCCCATCGATCCCCGTCCCCGTAAGCGAAGTGTAATAAAAGTCCGCCTCACTTTGCCGGTAATACCGCACATATGGGGTTAGACTTAACTGCTGATTGATCTCCTGAATCCACTTCAGTTCAAAAGTATGCCCCTCCAAGCTATTCGTATTTGCGAAAAAACGGTAAGAGCATTTCAACGCCGCATTGGCCTCCTGGAAATAATGTCGGACACTCGCCTTGGTTACAAAACGATCTAGTTCGTCGGGACGGTTCTCCGCATAATCAAAATTGGCAGTCACCTCACGAGGCCCAAAGATCCCATCAATCACGACTGTCCGAACCTGGGAAATCCGGCGATAAGGATCTCCAAGATATCCTGTATTGCGGCCATAGCCCAAGTTGAGATCAAAAAGCGTATTGCGACTTAGGATTTGCGAAATCCCAATATTAAGATCGACCGTATCCTTATCCTGATCCTCAAAGTTATTGGTGAATGGAGTCGCCAAAACTTCGTCAAAGGCAAAGGCCGCGCCCGCCGTCACCGTCGTATTATTCTGATTAAATTGGCGACTTACTTTACCTGTCACGGCATTGGAACGATAGTCGGTCTCTTTACTGTGGGCATATTCAAAAGATAAGGTATAATCATTGACTTCGTGTTCAATAGTCGCAACCCCGACTCGGCGCTCGTCCGTAATTGTCTGAAAAAGCCAATCGTCCGGGTTGCCGGCCGCATGCGTCCCTGTTGGGGTCATCCCAGTCAAGCTATCGACTGCCAGACGTAAACTTGCTGAAGTCTCTCCCCACTCTCCCCACGAAAATTGGTAATCCAAATAATGGGACTCAACGTCGATTCGCCCGGCGTCTTCGTCATAAAATTGATAACGATAACGAAGAGCCTCCTGCGAGGAAGACGTTCCTACCGAGAGAATAGGAAGAGCAGGATAAACTACGCGACGAAAGTTCATGAGATATTAATCTTCATCTTCGTTAGTGGTGTCGATCTTTTCTATCACCGCATCTTTGCGAAGCTCCACTGCTAGTGACTGAAGGGCATCCCTTCGCTTTCGGGCCAGCGCCCGATTTTCAAGCTCCTCCTTTACCTCTTCAAAAGGCACCACCTGCTCTGGCTTCAACTCGACAACCTTCACCAAATGCATTGCGTGCTCGTAGACAATCACCGGTGATACCTCGCCATCACGCATCGAAAATAAAGTTGCCTCAAAAGGGTTTGTGGGCCGATCCAGAGAAATCCACCCCAGATCCAATTCACCCGTCGACTTTTCGGTCTCACGCTTTGCTATTTCCTCAAAATCACCACCCTCTAAAATTTCTTCACGCACGACGCAAAGTTCCGAGAACACTTCGTCCGACGTTGTCTCCTCGTTTAAGGTCTTCATCAGGTGCAAACTACGCGCTTCGGCCGGAGTCTGGTATTCTTTCCGATTCTCATCGTAGAAGGCCCTTACTTCTTCCTCGCTCACCACATTGTCATCACCAAGTAAGTCAACAATCAATTTGTCCATCCGAAGCGAAGCCGAAATTTCATGACGCATCATATCGCGCTGCGCATCCAACATGTCCCACGATGCCCCATGCTCGCGATAAACATCGATCATTTCCTTGAGCTTGGGGGTCACCTCTTCCTCCGGGATCTCTTCAAATCGTTTCTCAGCTTCCTGTGCAATTAAGATAGAATCCGCCACCTCCTGCTCAGCCTGCTCATAAAATTCGGGATCACGCTCGCAGCACGAGACTTGAACTCTTTGCTCTTCAGCCGTCTTCACCCGGTGAAAGGTTTCTTCCACCAATTCCTGATCGACCAATTCTCCATTCACTCGAAGCACGCCAAACCATTGCCCACCCTTCTCAAAAACGCCAACCGTTTTTCACGACTCGTTTTACAAATCAGTATTTGCTCTTCCGTGACCACTGGCCATCCTACACCCTCCAATCACCTATGACGGAAGATCCCTACCAACCCCCAACTCCTGTCGTCACCCCGCCCCCTTTGCCAGAAGCTACAAAAACTCCTTAGAATGGTTGGTGGACCTTACTCTGGGCGGTCGTCATTTTCTTAATATGGCAATTCGTGGTTAGCATTGGCATAATCGTCGCTGCTTTTCACCGGGGGCTCTTTGATAACATGAACAACACTGGCGCTGTCGACAGTGATTTACTCGCACTCGCTTTAGACGGGGATATCGCTGGAGCAGTCGCCTTCTTCTCAATATTTTTCGTGTGCCCACTTTGCTGGATGCTCGGGAAAATTCGGCCAAATTACACCGGTTGGGAATATTTAGGCAATCATCCTGTCAAATGGTGGCACTGGCCATTTTGGGCTGCCATCACAATTGCCTGTTCCCTCCTTTTTGGACTTCTCGCCCCCTTTCTTGGAGTCGATGGCACAGATGATTCCATGATGATCATGGCAAACACAACCCAATTCCCAATCCTTTTATTTCTTGGTGTCGCTATCGGAGCTCCGCTTGTTGAGGAATTTATGTTTCGCGGGGTAATCTGGCGGGGCTGGCGAGCATCTAAGCTCGGCCTCTGGGGAACCCTCGGCCTGACCTCCTTCTTTTGGGCTATTCTTCATCTTCAATATCCCCCCGTCA
>DIHU01000105.1:0-9686 GCA_002420315.1 Akkermansiaceae bacterium UBA5688 | reverse complement strand
TCTGGATGCACGCCGTTAACAACGGAATCGCCACCTTCGAAATGCTCCAGCTCTAGATAACATGAATTTTAAAACAAACTCCAAGCGCTCACCCTGAAAATCCTAATATTGAAAGTTTAGCCCTCAATCTTGTTGGCAAACTCAAAATCCAGAGCTGTCAATCCACCCGCCGAGTGCGTCGAAATCGACACCGTGACCTTGCGCCATTGAATCAACAAATCTGGATGATGGTTCATCTCCTCCGCGATCTTCCCACATTGTCCCGCAAACTCAATTCCCTCCAAATAATCACCAAACTTGAAAACTTTTATCAACTCGCTCTCCACAATTCCCCATGAATCTAGTGCCTCCAAGCCCCGCGCCACCTCTTCAGAAGTTAGTAGTTTCCCCATGAGCACAATCATACCAGAAATATCGACTATTCACTAGAAAACGTGGATTAAATTTCCCCGTCTCCTGTCTTCAATTTGTATCTTATTCTTCACGGAGCCAACACGTCCGCTATACCTCACCTTCTGATCCTCGTCCTCTTTCTCAGAACCCTCGCTGGCAAGGCTCAACACCCCGACAACGACAACCTTCACCAATGAAACCTTCGAAGTTCGCGAAATGATTCTCGATCCTTCGCATAAACAGTTTTTTAGAATTAAGATTTCAAAGTGACGTTGCCTGATTGCTTTCATAACATTTCTTCTCATGAGAATCCTCCTCGTTCTTTTTGTCTTAGTGAGCAAAACCTTTGCTGAGAAAAATATCCTGCTTATTTGTATCGATGACCTCCGCCCGGAACTCAAAAGCTTCGGAGTCGACTATATTCATTCCCCAAACATTGACGCCCTGTCTAAACGCGGCCGAGCCTTCACCCGCCACTACGTGCAAGCCCCGACTTGCGGAGCCTCGCGCTACGCACTTCTAACCGGCACCTATGGCCCCGGAGGAAACGGAGCACTCTTCGCCCGCGCTAACAAAATCAAAAACCCATCTCTCCCCGCCTACCTTCGTGAAAACGGCTACACCACTGTTTCAGTCGGCAAAGTCAGCCACCACCCAGGCGGACGCGGCGGCAAAGACTGGGACGATGACTCCAAACCCGAAATGCCCCAATCTTGGGATCGCCACCTTCTCCCCTCGGGCAAATGGCAACACCCGCGCGGCTGGATGCATGGCCTCGCCAACGGCGAGATCCGTAAAAACGCCAAAGATATGGACCTCTTCCAATCCACCGCAGGCCCCGATGGAATCTACCCCGATGGCCCTGCCATCCATGAAACCCTCAACCAACTCGACCTACTTAAAAAAGACAATAAACCATTCTTCCTCGCCACTGGTATCCTTCGGCCCCACCTCCCCTTTGGCGCACCCGCCAAATATATGGAGCACTACCAGGATGCCGAGCTCCCTCCTATCCCACATCCCAAGAAGCCCGAAGGCCAAACAACCTGGCACGGCTCTGGCGAATTCATGAAATACAACCGCTGGGGGAAAAATCCTAATACGGATCCCGCCTTTGCCCTCGCAGTCCGTAAACACTATGCTGCCTGTGTAAGCTACGCAGATGCCCAAGTTGGTAAAATTATCGACCGCCTCAACAAACTTGGACTCGGTAAAAATACCCTCATCGTAGTCTGGGGCGACCATGGCTGGCACCTCGGCGAACACGCCATTTGGGGGAAGCACTCCCTCTTTGAGGAATCCCTGCGCTCCCCCCTGATCATCGTAGACCCTGTCATTCAAAGACCCGGTGTAATCACAAATTCTATCGTAGAAACTATCGATCTCTTCCCAACCCTCTGCGACCTCGTCGATCTCAAAAAACCCGACTTCTTAGACGGTTCCAGTCTCCTCCCTCTCCTCAAGGATCCAAAAGTGGCCTCCGATGATACTGCGATCTCCTATAATGGGAAAGCCAATACGATCCGCACCACAACCCACCGACTCATTAAACACCGTAAGGGACACCTTGAGCTCTACGACCACACGTCACCGGAGAGAGAAACTAAAAACATTGCTAAAGAGAATCCAGAGCTGGCTAACAAACTTGCGGCAAAAATCACCAATTAGCCGAAGGCAGAGTATAATCTTTAGGAAAGCTTACGGCGGCGCTCAAAGTACTAAAAATCCAAGTAGATCTCAGTTCGCCGATTTGCGCGCCGCCCGGAGGGATTATCCTTGCCATCGACAGTAGAATTCGGTCGTCGAGGCTTCGCCTCGCCCTCCGCTAAGGCCACAATCTGCTTCCGGGGAACTCCAAGCCTAAAGAGATATTTTTCGACTGCCCCTGCGCGACGCTCTGAGAGCTTATCGTTATATTGATCAGTTCCCAATGAATCCGTGTGACCAGAGAGAGTAAGCTCTTTATCAGGATCAGTTTTCAAAAGCCCGGCTACAATATCAAGCTGACGCTCGGTTCTTGGAGTAAGAACATCCTCATCAAACCCGAAATAGAGAATCAAAGTATCCCCACCGGTCGGGTTCTTGATAAGAGGGGTGTAGTGCACATCACCTCCAGCCACACGATCCGCGTAATCAGCGAGGAGTGAATCCAGATTCACCTCGGTCACCTGCCATGGTTGATCGATCGTCTTCCGCTGCACATTAAGGCCAAAATCAGCGGCCTTTTCACCAGTCTCATCTTCAACATGCGCAATAAAACCCGCAGTCAGCTCACGATTAAACATGGCCCGTAGCGGCTTCTGTGTCCGGAGTCGATATTTGGCCTCTTCAAAGATAATGCAAAGTCCTGCAATCTTAGCATCTGAGACAGATTCGGGGTCTACAAGCGATTTGGCGTCATCAAAATTCTGCTCCAACACCGCGCGAAGAAAAGCATCTGTAATCCCAAGTGAATCGACAAAGATAGCCCTTCCGGCAGCTTCCTGATCAAAAAGCTTCATCTTTTCGACTCCCCAGCCCCCAGTTTTCCCTCGGAGCAAGTCAAAGTAAATTCGAGCTCCTTTTTCGCCTTCAAAATTTAAAGCCCAGCGAGACTTGCGATTTGCTTCTAGTTCTCCGATTTCCATGATCGGATCCATCGAACTGAGCCGGAAATCTCCAATTGCCGCTAATTTACGCAGTCCTTCAAGCTGGGATTCATCTAGAGCCCTTCGGCCAATCAGCATGCTCGCTTTTACCAAATCAGATTCCTCGAGAGATCTTCCGATCTTCTCGAGAAGAACCTCGGGTTTAAGCTCGGCTGCACCCATTCCGGCATCAACCAAAATTTGCTCTGGCGGCGGCGGCGCTACCGTATCAACCGGATCAGGCCCGGGTTCGGGTTCCGCATTGAAAGGATCAAATGGTCTTGGCTCTACTTTCTCGGAAACCTTTTTAATCTCCGGGTTTACAGGCGAAGGAGCCTGGCTGGTAGCCGGCTCAGCTGGCTCAGCTGGCTCAGCTGGCTGACCCGACCGAAAAAGATAAGAACCAATTCCTATTAGAGCGGCAGCTACAAAAGCCAAAAAGACAAATAAACCAAAATTTGAACGAGGTTCATGGGAGTCGTAGGTGCTCATTACAAAAGGGGGTAGTTAATCAGTCGGCTCTTTAATTCTTGGAATCCTAGGAAAGGTAACGTTTCGCCATGGTTGATTGTTACGACGAATACGTAAGGTAGTCTCTGTCACAGCGGCTCCTGACACCAGATTGAAATAAAATTGTTGACTATCACTAATTCGCTGACCGTTGAATTCAAGAATATAGTCGTTGGCGCGGACTCCCTTTTGATCTGCTAGGCTTCCAGAGGCAACCTGTTGGACCAAAACCCCCCCCTGGTGTTGATAAGCCGAGGGAAGGTCCCTGACTGCAATTCCTATAGCATTAAGAATTGCCCGATCTGAAGCCAACCGTGCATTCTCGGCTATCTGTTGTCCCTGCTCAAATGGATTAGCCTCCCCGACCGTCGCTTTCAAATTGATCACCTTATCCTTTCGCCAAACGCTGATTTCAGTATCGGAGCCAACTTGCGAACGTCGGATTCGATTGAGTAACCCACGGGCGTTGGTCACCCCCTCTCCTTGAAAAGCTAGAATGACGTCATAGGGCTCCAAACCAGCTTTCGAGGCTGGAGAATTTGGGGTTACGCCGGACACAAAGACCCCTTGGCCAGAGAAGTTTAGATCGCTTGCGACGTGTTGTTTTAAATCGCGAGTCGCCAACCCAAGATAGCCGTGAATGGGACGACCTTTATCAAGAATATACTCCAGCGTCCGCATAACATCATTAGCAGGGATAGAAAACCCAATCCCTTGAAAACCAGGATTTTCTTGGTCCTCAGTGTAAATTGAGACATTGATCGCGATTATCTCACCTAGATGATTGAGTAGTGGTCCCCCGGAATTCCCAGGATTGATAGCAGCATCTGTTTGGAAAAGATCACGCTGATTATCCGATAGAGAACGATCTCTCGCAGAGATACGCCCGACCGTCACCGATTCCCCAAGCCCGAAGGGGTTTCCAACCGCAATGGCAAGCTGCCCGACACGTACGGCATCGGAATTACCAAATTTCAGAGCATAGAATTTTTCATCAGGGTCGCCACTCTTGATTCGCAACACCGCGATATCTAGAAGCTTGTCAGAATTGATCAAGGTGGCTGGGAGTGACCTGCCATCGTGCAGAGTCACTCTTATTTTTTGGTGACCTTCAATAACATGATGATTCGTAATCACATGTCCCTCTTTCGAGACAATCACACCGGATCCGAGACCCGGCGTGACGCGGTCGCGTTCGTAAATCCGCCCGCGATAGCGATCAATGACACGCTCACGCTTCAGAATTTCGGTATCGATACTGACCACGGCTGGTGTTACTCGGTCGACAATTTCCACCATTTCGTCATTGGCCCGGATTAGACCTGGCACGAGGCTAGGATCAATGGCGGACTTACTTTGTAAGGTCGCATATTCAGGAGTAAACTGCTGGTTGGACTCCTTGCTACCAAACCCAAAAATGGGTTGCCCATCGCGCCAAGCGCGGAAAACGTGAACCGAAACAAAGGCGGCCACAAAAACGAGGCTGAGAACAAGAAGTCTTTTGATAGCGTCACTCATTAGTATCGGAACTCTTTCAATCTAACCGTAGTCGAAGGATTGTCATGCTTCATCGCAAAGTAAAACGACAACTTAACAACAACGTAAGCGATGGTAGCCTACTGGATTTTCTTTAATTTATCTGCTGCTAAAGCTGTAAATCCGCTATTAAGGAGCTGTGAAGATTCGAAACCTTCAAACTACCGAGTGGGATCAATTGGCTCATCTCATTTTTAATTCTACGAACAACTGGTATCAACAAAACCTAAACCGAGATTGTTTTGGCGGCAGCGATCCCTTGATCTGCCGAATCTTCCCTGAGGTCTACGAAACTCTAGATCCTGGGTGCTGTCTAATCGCAGAAATTGATGGGGCACTTGCGGGGTCTTGCTTTTACCACCCACGAGAAACCCATTTCTCGGTTGGAATCATGAATGCCGATCCAACGTTTGCTGGACAGGGCGTCGCGCGGACCCTCTTGCAAGAGATCATAAAACGGGCTGGGAAAAAGCCCGTCCGCCTGGTTTCGAGCGCTTTGAATCTCGATTCCTACTCGCTCTATACGCGGGCAAAATTCCGGCCTCTCGTAATCTATCAGGACATGATTGTCCCGGCTGAGGCCGTTTTGCCTGCTGTCCCCTCAAACGTCCGTGCTGCAAAGCTTGCGGACCTTCCCGCCATCCTCGCACTCGAAGACCAAGTCAGCGCGATCTCACGGGAAAAAGACTGGCGGTATTTTCTCAATGAAAATTCTTCAGCTTGGCGAGGATTTGTTTTTGAAACTGACGGCGAAATCACAGGATTCTTATTTTCGATAAATCACCCTGGCAGCCGCATGCTTGGCCCGGGCGTCATGCTAGATCAAAAAACCGCTTTTGCGCTCATCATCGCACAGCTTTCTATCTTTGGCCCCGAAACCCCACTTTTCCTTGTTCCAGCAAGTGAAACAGAATTAATTCAAAACCTCTACAGCCTAGGAGCTCGAAATTGCGAAATCCACCTTAGCCAAGTTCTCGGCGAAGCGAAAGCACCTCGCGGAGTTACCATGCCGACATTCATGCCTGAAACTGCCTAATCGAATTCTCACAAAAAACTCTGATCACTTCTTCTCCAACCCCTCTTTGCAATAAGGCGGGTAGTCGAATTGGTCGCCATTCAAACGCGGGTCATTGTGCTCTTTTAACTCGGCCATGAGCTGAGCACGCAACTTGGCTTTCACTGCTTTATATTTCGTATCATCTGCCAAGTTCTTGACCTGATGAGCATCGCTCTTCAGATCATAAAGCTCCTCCCCCGGACGGGCGCCGAAGCCAAGATTCCAATGATATTTGAACTCGGGCTTATTCTGGTTTAAAATCATCCAAGCCTTAGTCGGACCAGCATCCACGTCGGCATAAGTAAGGCGGGTTTTTCCCGCAAGCTCGTTGAAAGTCATCGGGCCCTTTTCAAGCGCCAGCAAATCACCCATCGGAGCACGGTCAGGAGTGAAGTTAATGATGTAAAGATGGTCCGCCGTCCGGATAGAGCGCATCGAATAAGGGAGCTGACGGTCACGCGCGGTCTCAACATGAACCTCTCGCCCAATTAAGGCCCAAGAACGGAGACTGGAATGATCTCCGGAGCCCAACGCTGGAAGAAGATTTTCGCCGTGCATCGTGTCCGCCTTCTTTAGCCCTGCGGCCGCTAAGAAAGTCGGAGCGAGATCAATCAACGAAATCGGCTTCTTCAAAATCTGGGCGGGTTGAATGTGACCAGGCCAACGCGCCGCAAAAAGAACCCGTGCTCCAAAGTCATAACAATTCGTTTTCCCACGCGGAAAACCAGGCGCGCCATGATCGCCCGAAATCACAATCAAGGTATTTTCGTATTCCCCGGTCGCTTTGAGCTCCTCAAGGAGAATCCGGCAGCACTCGTCAAATGCCATCGCCTCGCCAAGGTAGTCAGCTAGATCTTCACGCACCACTGGAACGTCGGGAAGGAATGGAGGCATTCTCCCCTTCAATTTTTCAGGATCGAGCCCCCAAAGATTCTTCCCCGAACCCCTCGTCCAGGACCGATGTGGATTCGTCGGATGGAAATGATACATAAAGGGCTGATCCTTATCTCGCTTCTCGAGAAAGCTTCGGAAATTTGACCGGCACTCCTCATAAAGGTCTTCCTTTCGTTTTGTAATTTTGCCGCCCTTGCTGACATATTGCGAAAATCCATTCACCTTGCGCCCAGCCTTGTTAAACTGCGGCCCAAATTTTTTCCCCTTTACATGATCCTTATGAGTGAGCCCGATGTGGTATCCATTCTTTTGAAGGATTTCCGCATAACCCGAAATCTCAGCCCAAGGATCAGAAGCCTCCGATCCGTGCCATCGATGATGCAATTGAGAACAGGAACCATTGGTGAAAAAATGACGGCCTGAAATTAAAGACGCCCGGCACGGCGAGCAAGAAGGGGCCGAAACAAAAGCGTTAGTAGCCAGAACTCCTTCCCCAGCAATCCGGTCGAAAGTGGGCGTCGAAATAATATCGTTCGCCGAAGGCTGATCCTTGGACGCATAGGCCGAGGCATACCGGCCGAGATCGTCCGCAAATAACATGAGAATGTTCGGTTTCTTGTCAGCTCGGGCGATCAAAGGGAGCAAGAAGAGGAGTGAGAAGGTGAAATATTTCATAAATTCAGTCGAAAGGTTTCCTAGAGCTGGTGCAATGCCTTGGAGCATGACAACATAAGGACTCAAAGCCAACTATCATTCCATGTCTCTGAAATCCATAATCCCTTTTTCCCGCTCGCTACGATTCTTCAAGCTTTTTACTCCCCTTTTGATCCTTGGATCATCCGCCTGGCTCGCCTTTGGTGATAAAAAGCAAAATGCGCGGCCTGAGAGAGTCGGCTGGATTGAGCCCGTACAAAAGAACATCGAAGGCTGGACTGTGCACGTTGACCCGGCGCTTCTTGAAAACGGAGAGCATGCTGAAAAAGGAGAGAAAGGGCTCAAGATGCTCGCCAACCACCTTCAGCGCATCTGCATTCTCCTCCCCAAAGAGCAACTCGGCAAAATACAAAAGATGGAAATTTGGCTCGAAAACAAACACCCCGAGCTCACCGCAATGCAGTATCACCCCGGTGCCGGCTGGCTCAAGGATCGTGGCTATGACCCTCGTCTTGCGAAAAAAGTCCATATTACCAATGCCTCCGCTCTTTTCTCACGAGATCAAATGCTCAAGCACCCTGCGGTTATCTTGCATGAACTGGCTCATGCCTACCACGATCAGGTTCTCGGATTCGGCGAGCAAACGATCATCGCATCTTATGATGCCGCGATGAAAAAAGGCATTCTTGAAAGAGTTAAACTTTTCACCGGTCGCATTGTCCGTCACTACGGTGCAACTAACCATAAGGAATATTTCGCTGAGGCCACCGAAGCCTACCTCTACCGCAACGACTTCTACCCATTCGTTGCGGCAGAACTTAAAGAGCACGACCCTAAAGCCTTCGCCGTAATGAAAAAAATCTGGGGGCCAGCTGCAGTAGAATAGAAGGCATATTTCTACCTAACCCGAAGTTGTGACGGATGAAAGCATCGCACCCATCGCGCAATCGTTAATCGCCAAAACCCACGATAATGCCCATGGGCACGCGTAAAACCCGCCTAATTATCTCGATTAATCTCGCTTGTAAAAAATCCCCGTCTGTCCAATCACCAAAGCTCACAAACATAAAAAACCGCAATGGCACCAAGCCATTGCGGGGAAAATCAAAATTTTGACCGTTCTATTTAATTGGCTTAATCCAAATGTTACGGAAACGCACGTCTTGACCATGTTCCTGTAACTTGAGGGATTCATCACTTGGTCCATTTTTCACGCCACCATTAGCGTGCTTCACCGGCACATTATCATGAACCTTGATGCCGTTCCACCAGAGGGTGAGACGCGCGGGCTCCTTCATCTTTTCGCCTTCCCACTCGCCGGCCTTGAAAAGGAAATGGTAGGAATGCCATTCACCATTCGGGCGCCAGGCATTGCCCTTGGGGACATGCTCCATGCAAACTGCACCGATCCCGTGAGGTCCGATCTTCCAACCATAGGGATCCGCGATGTTTTTACCTTTTGGCGATTCGATCTGCAGCTCGTGTCGATTTTGCATATAAACCCCGCTATTGGCATAGCCCCCGGCCTTGTCATCACCACGTGCGCCCATCATGATGAACTCCACGTGACCTTCAAAATCGTGATACTTTTTCTTGGTGACCAGATCATGAGTTCCCCACCTCTTTCCACCATCGGTCATCAGCACCTTGCTTTCATCAGTGGGGCTCTTCACGATCTTCCAGGTGATGTCCATCTCGCTCTTGGGCCACATCTCCCAATTCTTTTTGACCGACTTCATCGTGCCATCGAATGGCGTATCCGCTCCATCCGGAGCTTTAACCCCAAGGTCCTTGGACTTGTCGTAACCCGCCTGTTCCTGGGGCTTCTTGGCATTGGCAACTGCTCCGATCAGAGAGAAAGCGGCACAAAATGAGATCAGTTGTTTTGTATTCGTCAGTTTCATGATGGGTGATTCTACGCAGCTTAAGTGACTCTCTTATCGAAAAGCCATTCCGATATGATTTAAAGTTCCTGAATTTTTCGGCAATTAGAATACGCCCCTTCATCATAAAAG
>DIHU01000046.1 GCA_002420315.1 Akkermansiaceae bacterium UBA5688 | reverse complement strand
ATCCTGGATTCGCGACCTTCCTTCCATCGCTAAAGATTCACCTTCCCATTTTCCCGAATTGCCCTCTGTGACCGATTGTTCACTCCGAACGCTATGGTAGTCGAATGGAGCGTCAGAAACTTCTTGTGAAATCACTGATGGCGAAAGAAGCAGAAAACAAATAGAAGACATCCAGAGATTCCATCGCACTCTCCATTCAGATCCAAGTGATCTGAACGCTTCCAAGTGTCTCACCCTACTTATTTTTGGATTTTTTGGGGGGAGGAAATCAGTTTTCTTCATCACTCGAAGAGGCTTGGCTAAGCAGCGAAATTTACGCCTACGGAGACGGTAGCTTTACGCTCTTGAAAAAACGTGTAAAGCAGACAATTCCTCTTTTTCATCATAATTGGTTAGCCTTAGATCCAAGTAAACCCCTGTCGCTGATTCTTGCCAAAAAACGAAACGAAAAATTTTCACACCCCCGAAGATCGCGCCTAATTATATTGCTCCCCAAATAGTCTATTGCCCCAAGAAACTTTTAGGCCGTATCCCGTTACTTAGTAATCGGTTGAGAGATTCGAAGATATGCAAAAAAGTTTCGGAGGGCAGCGTCATCTAGACCATTGAGAAGACCCGAAGGCATAAGGCTTCGACCAGCAGGCTTAAGTGAAATGATATTTTTTCGTGGGATAGTGATATCGGCCCCATCGAAACCGCGCAGCACAATACTATTAGTGTCTTCGTCAGAAAGAAAGCCATTCAGGACCCGTCTATCGTTTGTTGTCACAACAACATTTTCATAGCCTTCTCGAATCTCTGCGTTTGGCTCAAGGATACTTACCAACATAGTGCTCAAATCGTCCCTTTGGTAGCGGGTCAGATCAGGCCCAACCTCTCCGCCTTTGAAGAAAAGCTTGTGGCAACTGGCACAACGCTCAGTGAAAATTGACTCTCCAGCATATGGATCTCCCGGTTGGTCAGAAAGAATTTGTTCTAAGGCATGTAACCGGAGGGACGGAGTTTTTTCTTCGACATCAGGAAATTTTTCGTGAACCAAATCATTAATTTGGGAATCACCGTGGAGGGAAAGTCGGGCTAAAAGATCCTGATCAAAATCACTGGATGGAATTTTTTTTGGCCCAATGGCTTCCAAAAGAGTTATAGCCCAGACGGATCTAGAGGATAGTAAATTGAGAATAGCGGCTTGAAGTGCTGAAGAGGACTTCGGGTAAAAATTCACGAGAGTTATTCCAATCTCCTTGTCGTCATAATTTTGCAAGGCGATCATCGCATCTCGATTGAGAGACGGGAGATCTGCCGATATTGCGAGGGCGAGAAGCTTCTTCCAAACCTCAGCAGTGCCTTGGTAGGTTCCAAAAGCCCTGATTATTGCAAGCTGGTCTTCAGAAGTGGTCTGAGAATTAGAAAGCTGGTTGATACCCTCTTCCAGAGCTTGTGCCTCTCCTCGACGAATACGCATCGAAAGAGAAGGTCGGCCCAATCTCGAGTTCAGTTCATCCGGGAGAGGTGGGATTATTCTTCCTTCGAATGCTTTTTCAAACCCTCTCATCAAGGCGGCGCGAGCAGTCAGATCGGGCGCGAGCTCTAGGAGGCGCGCACAGCAAAGAAAATTGCTCCGTGACCCTGCTTCTGCAAAGCGGCGCATGAGGCGAGGCGCAATATGATTCAAAAAGAAGGGAGATGCCCAGATCTCAAGTTCATTTAATGTTCCAAGAACCGCCGCCGCTTGATCCTTACAGTGAGCTTCCACGACATGCCACGCCATTAGCGGAATAAAAGGATCCCTAAGATGATCAGGCCGCTCGATAATTTCCTTAGCGAGCGCAAGGCCTTGTTGATATTCAAGACGACTTGCCGTTGAGAGGATCTGACACTGAACTTCCGCATTTGTTTCCCTCTTAGCGAGTTTTTGAATTTGATTGAAAAGTTCTGGCTCAAGTTTTCCATCATCGCCGGAAAGCCTTATAATCCAAGCCCGCACCATCGGAACCGGATGTGCAAGGAGCTGGATTGCTATTTTCGGCTCAAGTTCCCCCATTTGGTGGAGAGTCCAGAGTGCCTCTAACGCTGGATGGGGACTCTTTTGATTGAGGAGATTTTTTAATTCAGTAATGATGGCGGGGTCCGCTCGTTGAGCCAGAAGCCGAACGGCTGTTTGACGGTGCCAAAGGTTATCGTGATTGAGGAGCATGACTAGCTCTTGGGATGTCTTAACTTCTAAATTACGATCTTGGATAAGCACCTTTCCTTCCCCCCGTAATCGATAAATGCGCCCGCTATCTGGATCAATTTGACCTTGGTAATTTTGTCCGTGGGCAATGTATTGCTCACGAAAATCTGAGATAACTACACCACCACAAGGGGCATTTGCTAGGTAAACTGGTCGGAAAGTGAGATCCTTGCTCCGAAGAGGGAATCCCATATCAGAAGTTTTAAAAGTGCTGCCCAAGGCACTCCGGCTTGAGGTGATGAGATAGTGGTGTAGTGGATCGACACTAAGAAAAGTCCCTTGCAACCGAGCGGGAAGAGCAGGGGCATCGACGTAAATCCCTAAGTGAGAAAAACGCGGAATCGGATTAGTGCTTTCCATCATTGAGAGTTCCCCAAATGCAAATGGATTTGGAGGTGGCCCAAACTTCCCAGGATTCTTTCCCTGCTTCAGATATTGTCCGTTTTGCACAAAGTGAAAACCCCGAGTTTCGCTACCATTATGGCCGCTAAAAAGACGACCCTCGGCATCAAAACTAAGTCCGAATATATTCCCCCCCCCATCGGCGAATACTTCAAACTTTTTCGTAGGTGGATGATAACGCCACACAATGGGACCTTCATTATAAATCGGAAAGTCATCGAATCCCGGCCGTGTCACCCTGCTAGTAGTTGTACTACCCTGACCACCATATAACCATCCATCTGGGCCCCAAGTGAGACCGTTAGCGACGCTGTGCGTATCTTCGAGCCCAAATCCCGCTAGTCGAATCTCAGGATTACCGTCAGGAATGTCGTCACCATTTTCATCGCGATAAAAAAGAAGATATGGAGTGTGCATAATCCAAAGACCACCCCAGCCCCGCACAACAGAATTGGCCATATTGAGCCCCTCCAAGACATTCTTGCTTGTCTCATAATTGCCATCACCATCGAGATCTTCGTGCACACTTATGATGTCCGCTCCGCGGTCATGATTGGGTGGTGCAGGAGGAACGCGATTATACTTCGAACGATAATACTGATCCCGCCCAGTCATCTCAAGACCTGATGGATAGGGATACTGTCGATATTGAGCAACCCATAAGCGGCCCCGGACATCAAAACTGAAGTGCGTTGGCTGAGCAATTTCCGGCTCACTCAGTAAGGCTTCGACCGCAAGGTCATCGTCAGTCTTTAACAAGGGGAGATCTTCTCCTGGAGGAATCTGTCGACCGCGAATAGGATCGATTGTGCGAGCCAGAGGGCGGCTTGAGAGTTTAAATTGACTCGCTAAATAAGAGGCAAATTCCGGCTTCTTTACTTTAGCCTCAAAATCAGCAGCGTCAGGCTGAGTAGTCGTAACCTCCCACTCCTGATCTAGCACCAGTTCATTAAAATAATCGATCAGCACCGGAGCCGAAGCCAAGCCGCTAGCAATGCCTTTGCTATCAATATGAATGACAAGCGCGTTGAACTTATTCTTCCCCAGGATATCTTTAGGAACCTTGAAACGTTGTTCTTCACCCAAAGGAATTCCGTCAGACTTAATGATAATTTGGCCATTCAAAAAGACCTCAAATTTTCCTGGGAGGTCAGCCATTGCGATAACCGTAGAGCTACGCCAAAGATCCCGCTCATCCCCTGCGGAGGTCACAAGACGATCGGGGACCTGAAGAAAACAACGCAGCCATAGATGCTGGGAATTCTCGGTCGTTCTGCTGGGAATCTTAGTTCGGGCCCATCGAGCCCCTCTGATATCCATGATGGAAAGTAGAATACAGCAAGCTAAGAAAAAGGAGCGGAGCATCATTCCGGTATCATCGCAATCGAGGCCAGAGAGAGAAGAAAATTTCTCAAAGCTCTAATCGCAATAACCCATCCTTCTCAGGCAACCCTATTCTATTTATTCAATTCCACATAAAGAGTTCGAGATAACTTTCCACCTTGATCTTCAAAAACCTCAAGGACTTTCTCACTTAGCTTAATGAAACATAGGCCCTCCTTAAAATAGACCCGACCATCCAACGATTCTGATCGCGCAACCGCCATCGTTGCCGCCCTTATCCCCTCTTTTAAATTCTGCTCAGAATCGGATGAAGAATAATCTGGAATCAGGTGAGTGTAAAAATTAACCACCCCAGACACTGAAACTTCAAACTCAGCTGTCTCTAAAACCTCAGAAAAAATGGGATCCGGGCATTCTTTCTCATGGGTGTGCCAAGATTCGCCGACATTTTTGAGAAAGCCTGCTTCTTCTTTACCGATTGGGCAACTCACCAACTCATGGCCTCGAATGAGCGTCTGAATCTTGTTATATTCTTTTCGAGCAGTCGAATGCCCACAAGAACTCAAGGAGACAAGAGCACAACACCCCAGGCTAAAAGCCGCCTTCCAGCTGACCCTTTTTTCTCTTTTCATTGTCATGTCTTACATACACCAAGAAGAATGCACTAAAACATCTTCAGTTGATCGATCAACGAACTATTCAACTCCAAAATCAACAAACCTCTTCAGCACAAAGCACTATTCAGCACGAAGCATTTCAGCAATCTTAGGCCGGTTCGCTTGAAGTAAATCGTAATCCAGTTTGAATCCCACAGGAGCTAGTAGTCCTTCTAAAAATTCATAAACTGGCCTTACCTCTTTAAAGGAACTAGAGACACTGTCCAGAGCTGAAGCGCCGTCATTCGTCTTTACCGTTCTATCTGCCCCTTTTTCTAAAAGAGCCTTCACAAGTTCGACACGGCCGAAAAATGAAGCGACATGCAGAGCCGTCGCGCCATCATCCTTCTTCACCTCAATATCCGCACCATTTTCAATGAGCAGTAGGGCGATCTCAGTTCGGTCAAAAACCGCGGCAACTTGTAAGGCCGTACTTCCGTCTTCGTTAACGGCCTGATTTAAGTTCATTCCCTCTGCGAGGTATTTCTTAACTTCTTCTTTGTTTCCTAGAACCACTGCATTCCCGACCAGCTCCGCTTTTATAGAGTTGGAAGAGGCATCGCCCCCTGATTCTTGAAGCATCTCAGCGATCTTTGGCCGATTCTTCTTAAGTAGATCGTAATCAATTTCGAATCCAGCAGGGGCAAGCGCCCCTTCAATTATCTTATAAAATGGCATTAAGTCGTCAAAGGGCATCATCACTATAGAAAGAGCCGTCGAGCCATCATTTGTTCGTGCGCTGGTGTTTACCCCCTTATCTAACAAGGCCCGCACAATTTCCAAACGACCGTAAAAAGCGGCAGCGTGAAGAACTGTCGAGCCATCGTCAATTTTCACCTCCAAGTCTGCACCAGATTCGATCAAAAGAAGCGAGAGCTCAGTATGATCAAAAGTGACCGCCATCACCAGTGCCGTGCTCCCATTTTCGGCAACTGCTCGATTCAAGTCAGATCCCGCTTCGATGTATGCTCTGACGACCTCAAAATCCCCTTCTACAACAGCCTCTTCGAGACTTTTTGCAGGTTTTTTTTCTAACGAATCTTCTGATCTTTTTTCTAGATTAATCGAGGGCGACTCCTCGTCAGGCAAAGTTAAAACATCTTCTTTTTCCGCAGAAGAATTGTCTGGGTCTCCACAACTCACCAAAAAAATACATAGAGATAAGATAGGTGAAAAAATCTTTTCTTGGAGTGGTGTTTTCATTGGTTCAATTGGATGAGAGCTGACTTGTTCATGATTTTACAATCTCCCGACCTTAGCTTATATTTTAATGGGTAGACTATTTTTCTTAAGGGTAGATCGTCATCGAAACGAAAAAACGAGAAAGTAACAATCTGCTGAGGATAAAACGCTACATGTAAAAAAATATCCAACCATCAAAATATTTATTAACGAAATGAAACTCCTAAAATTAATAGCCCTAATCCTTTTAACCTTATCATCACTCTGTGAGGCCCTTGATGAATTAGGGGTAGTTGATGTCATTATCGAATCACACCATGGGTTGATCATTTTCGGGATCGTGCAATCAATTTCCGCTTTTCAGGAATTTTTCAAAAAATCAGAAGAACTCAGACACTAAAATAAGCACTGAGGATTTACTTGGCTCAGTTAAAAAAAACCGCACCAATTTCATATTTACATTAGCCTTTGCTTAAAATATCCGGAAATCCATT
>DIHU01000027.1:30833-31846 GCA_002420315.1 Akkermansiaceae bacterium UBA5688 | reverse complement strand
GAAAACACCATCATCGTTTACTGGTCTGACCACGGTGTCGGACTTCCCCGCGCCAAGCGATGGCTTTACGACTCTGGCACTAGGATCCCCCTAATCGTTCGCATCCCTGAGAAATATCGCACACCCAGGCAGGGCAAGCCAGGAACGGTTGATGACCAACTCATCAGCTCCCTCGACTTTGGCAACACCACTCTCAATCTCGCAGGACTCCCCGCTCCTCCGGTTACACAAGGACGCGCCTTCCTTGGAAAAAATCTCACCCCTCCCCGCGACTACATTTACGGAGCCCGCGACCGCATGGATGAGCGATACGACATCATTCGCAGCGTTCGGGACAAGCGCTACCGATACATCCGCAACTACGAGCCACTGAAACCTTACTTCCAATACATGAACACTCCGGAAAAAGGAGCTACCATGAAAGAGCTTCGACGCGTCGCGGCTACCGGAAAAATGCCCGCCGCCATGAAACTTTTTATGGCTAAACGAAAGCCTGTCGAAGAATTCTACGATCTCGAAAATGATTCCCACGAAATCAACAATCTTGCCAAGGATCCCGCCCATCAGGTAATCCTAAATCGTTTCCGAAAGGTCCACCAAAAGTGGAGCACCGAAACCCGGGATCTCGGCCTCATCCCGGAACCGGAAATGGTTATTCGTGAAAAGAAAGCCGGCTCTCGCTACGACATCCTCGCCAAGACCGATGACAAAACTCTTCTCGAGCGTCTTGGCCGGATGGCCTTGCTCGCATCCGACGGGGAAAAGTCCCTTCCCGAACTTATCAAAGGCCTCGACGACAAAGATTCCGCAGTCCGCTATTGGGCTGCCATCGGAATTGGTAACACCGGAGAACTCTCGGAAAAAGCAAAGGACGCCTGCGTGAAAGTCCTGGCTGAAGAAAGCTCAACAGTCGTAAGGGTTGCCACGGCTCGTGCACTTCTAAGGATGAAAGTAGAAGAGGAGAGGGCTCTCTCGGAACTTTCAAAATCCCTCGAATCGCCCGAAGAGTGGTC
>DIHU01000027.1:21340-30446 GCA_002420315.1 Akkermansiaceae bacterium UBA5688 | reverse complement strand
CAAAAAGCTCTCACGAAGCAACCAAATAAATACATTGTCCGGGTTGCCAACAAAGCAGTCAACGATCTACTCAAAACCAACAATACGGTTAAGTAAACCAAGCCAATGCCTGCTGCACGCCAATTGATTTACGAAGTCTTTCCTCACCAGAAGAAAGATCTGCTTCTTTACCTCTTTTCCAAATCAATTTGCGAGGTGCCAGCCCTCGTCTTTGTGAGAAGTAAGGATACCCTTCACGCTTTAAACACCGCTGCAAACCATCAGAACCTAGCAACCGAAAATATTTCAGGAAACAAAAAGCCTGAGGTTCGTGACCGGGCGCTCAAACGCCTTAAAGATCATTCAATCGATGTCCTTTTTACAACCGGGTCTGTCCTTCGCGAAAGCGATCTTTCGGGAATCGCCACCATCATTCATTTCGACCCCCACGAGATCGATGGAGACTATCTCGCTCATATCCAAGCCGCTGTCTGCGAAGTATCGACCTTCATCACCAACAGCGATCAACTCCGCTTGGACTCTTTGGAAAAACTTTCCGGAGAAAATCTAAAAAGGTGTCTCGCCGCGGGATTCACCTATGACAAACAACCTCGGTTGATTAAAACACAGTCCAAAAAAGGGCACAGCAACAAAACCGGTTCAAAGCCTCTTCAGCACAAAAAGCCCAAACTTAAAAACAAGGGCCCGCGCAGGAAAACCGGACGAACTCGTAAACGATAGTCTACTTTAAGACCGCCTTGAGCTTCAGCACTGGGGAGGCCGGAATCTCATCAAAAGGAACCACGCAGGTGGAACTTTTCTTTTTTAGAGTTTCGGAGCTTCATTCTCTTTCACCTCATCAAGATCGAGTCGCTGAATCCAGGCATTCCGAAATCGCACCGGATTGTGGTGTCCTTGAAACTTAATCGAGCCGGGGTTGGCTCCCTCCTTCTCCCCCGCTCCCGTCTTGTTTTTCAGAGCGTAGTCATCATGGATTAGTACGCCATTTTGCTGAACGCTGATGCGGGCGTTTTCAGTCCGCTTGCCATCCTTGAAACGTGCCGCTCGAAAAACGATATCATAAGATTGCCATTCACCCGCCGGCCTCGAGACCAGCTTATCCGGCTTCTTCTGCCGATAAAGGCTACCAGCATAACTCGCCTTGTAATCCTTTTCTGAAACACCATGTGAATTTAGAATCTGAAGTTCATATCGCTTTTGAATATAAATTCCGGAATTCCCGTTCTTTTCCGGGTCCACATCTACAACGCTGTTGACGTTAAATTCCACGTGCATTCTGAAATCCTGATAATGATCCGGAGTGACTAGACTGTCCCACTTGGGAGATGCTGTAAGCACACCTGCTTTAAAAACCCACTGGCTCTCGATCTTTCCCGATTCCGGAATGAGAATATGCCCTCTCTCGCCAACCAATTGTACGGCATCAAAAGGACGCTTACCGTCGAAGTATCCCTGGGTAACGCCCGCAAGGGGATCGTTGGCACTCACAATGTCCAAAGGAAAAATCGCTAGCAAGACCCGCCAAAGACAATTGAATTTCATTTATGAACGCTAAGCTCAACCAGCTCGCCATCAAGCCACAATCAGGAAAACTCTTAACCCGATTCGGATATACGGATTATTTAACAGGAGTAAATTCAACCCAATTTCCTTCATCCAAATCTTCCGGTAATTCAAGATCACCGATCGCTTCACGGTGCAAGCGAACCACCTTAAGCGAAAACCTCGCAAACATCCTCTTAATCTGATGGTGCTTGCCTTCAAAGATCGTCAATCGACACTCGTTGGCACGAAGCAATTCAACCCTTGCCGGAGCCGTTCTCACTTTCTCTTTAGCAAACCAAATCCCGGTCTGGAAAACCGCAGTAACTTCTGGGGTGATCACACCATCAACCTGAACCAAATAGCGCTTACCCACCTTCTTCGATGGCTCGGTGAGTGATTCCGAAAAACGACTGACATTCGTCAAAACTACGAGCCCGGAGGTGAAACGATCCAGCCTACCCGCAAGATGAAGCTCCCGGGCCCAGTCTTCGTTAATCAAATCAATCACTGTTTTGTGTTCGGAATCGATCGTCGCACTGACCACTCCGGGCGGTTTGTGCAGCATGACATATCGCCTGTCTCTAGCCTGCACGATCTCACCGCTCAGAAGAACCTGATCAAATTTCCCGACTAAAACCTTTCCATCTTCGCAAACCTCGCCATTCAAAACAACCCTCCCCTTCTCGAAGAATTCTCGTGTTCGGCGTTTCCCCGTCCCCGCCCATTTTCCTATAAGCCTTTCAAGACGCATTTACCCAACAAGATCCCCAATACTTCCAAATCCCGGCTCAAAAAGTCTTCTAAATGTTCTTGCGGCATAGCCGTCGGTCATTCCTGCCAAAAAATCGCATACAAGCCGCGCTCTCTTCTCCTCCGTTTCTAGTTTCAAAATCTCTCCGGCATCTGCCTCCGGCAACAAGGCGAAGTCCTGTCCATCGATACTCTTTCCAAAAACATAACGTTTTTCCAGAACCTCCCAAAGCCTGCGAAGCATGTAGCTCCCCTTGTGCTCTAATTGCTTCAACTGGGGTGACAAAAAAACTACTTCATAGGCAAGACTTTTGAACAGCTCACTTTCGGCACGCACTTCACCGTCAACAACTAGCTCCAAGGCGTAGCGGTGACTGGTGGCACTCAAAAAGTTGGTCACTTGAATCAATGTCGCCGCTTTAATATATTGCCCAATCCTCTTGCCCACAAAAGGTTCAATCCTTTGCCCCCGGATCGCTTCCAAGAGCGCTCCCAAGGGCGAGTCCCCAGATGTCTGGTGCCCGCGTTTTTTAGCCCAACGTTCGATCCGCTCGACCGTAAGAAAACCGGCTTTCACCGAGTCAGCGAGATCATTCAAGGAATAGGCAGTATCATCAGCCCAGTCCATGATCTGGCACTCGATTGATTTGAAACCATCCCTCGTTTCACCGGGTGACAATTCGGCTGGAAAATCGTTTCCTCCCATTGCCCAGCTCAATTCTTCGCTTTGCGCATCATAGAGAAAGTGATTCTTGGGCAACTTTCCTTTCGTCACCTTAAGCTCCGACCAAAGCGACTTATACTTCAGAACCCCATCCAGAAAAGCCCGCGAGGGATCCATCCCCTTGCGGCTCTGGGAAAAGATCCGCTGACTGAGAAGCCTCAAAGTCTGGGCATTGCCTTCAAACCCGCCGTAGTCCGACATGAAATGGTTCAATGACCTTTCGCCGGCATGACCGAAAGGAGGATGCCCAAGATCATGGGAGAGACAGATCGCCTCTACCAAATCCTCGTCTACAAAAAAATCATTTCCCAGTAGGTCACTAGAGTGTTTGAGCCAGTGACAGATTGATTTACCAATCTGTGCCACCTCCAGGGAATGGGTTAATCGGGTACGATAGAAATCGTACTCTCCACTCCAAAACACCTGGGTCTTGCTCTGAAGCCTGCGAAATGCCGGTGTGTGCAAAACACGGTCCCGGTCGATCTGGAACGGCGACCGAAAATCCTTCGAGGTATCGTATCCCGAAGCACGCTCGGTATCAAAAGACTTGTAGAATCGGTTCTGCACACCGGAGGATGAACACGTTTTCCCTGATCTTCAAGAACCACTCTATTTGATCGCCTTTCCTTTCAATTCGGGTGCTGACACCAGATTCGCTCTTGCAACGACCCGCCCGGGAAGCCTGACTTCATAGTCACTGATCCGGGGCACTTTGTCCGGAAAGTCCGTACTAACGAACTGTGCTCCGCTTGCAAGCGCCTTGAGAGAGCGTGAAGAATCATTGGACCGGGCCTCTACGGTATTAGCATCGGCACGGGTCCGAACCATAAAGCCCGCTTTGACCAACTTTTGAATCTCTTCAAATCCTTGCACCGGATCGTTCCTCTTCATCCATGCCGCCGCCGGTTCGGTCGCTCCGACACTCGCAAACAAAAGCCGCTTCTCCAGAGTTAGATTTCCCTTGAGATAGGTATCGCGATGAGCCCCCTCGTTATCGAGGCAGAACATAATTTTCCCACGACATTTCTCCAAAGCGGGCCAGCCATTTTTCGTGACTGCATCGCGGAGAGTAGCAGCCTCCCCCCTAACAAAATCTGGCGTGATCAAACGGCCTATTTTCAGCACTGCGAGAATCTCGGCCTCGATTGCTTCCATTTGTTTTCGGTCAAATTTCACCGGCTTTGGAGCGAGTGGATTTTCAGCGCGGTCCTTCAATTCCACCAAAATCATCACTGGCAAATGATTGGTATTCTCATCCGACCATTTCTTTACCGAATCAAGCGCACTCTTAAAAGTCAGATGAATCGACTTTGCATCGAGCTTAGGTACATGCAGCACTTTCATCCCTGGTTTCCTAAGCGGGCTATCAATCGGGTCACTCGAGCTTGAAAAAAGACCGCCTTCAGGATCGGCATAAACATCGAGTTCGAAATGCCGAAGGTCATTATCAAGCTGCTTATCCAAAGACTTACGAGTATAGTCCCAAGCCGTAGCGGCTTCTTTACTGAACATCCCAAGAAAATTCATTTGCGCCGAGGTCGGCGCAACATGGTACGAATTGTGTGTTCCTACTATTTGGATCTGATTGAGTAGGACCTCTCCCTGAATCGAAAAGGGCACAAATAATAAAAAAAGAAAAATCTTCATAACGGGTTGATTGGCGTGTGGGTTTTACCAAGGAGCGGACAATGGACTTTTAGTCGATCCAGAATCGCTTACCCAGCCTGGATTTTTGAACCCATTCCTCATTGCACCTACGAAGTGTAGAATAGGACTACTCCGATAATAAATTTTTAAAGATCGAAGATGAGCGGTTCCTTCAAATTTAGCAGGCTCCTCTCCCACCCAAGCTTCACTGTGGTCCGGAATTTTGAACCACTCGTTCCCCTGAGTTCCCATCACCCAAAGTCCGTCAACCTGATCATAGCTCTGGTTATTAGGCTCGATTAGACAGCTTCCGCTTTCTGGAATCACCCGGATCTGAGACAACTGTAACTTCGTTAAACCTCGGAAGGTTACTCGACCAGAAAAGGCCTTCTTTTTACGGTCTCCAGTCTCGGTCCTTGCCAATTGCGTTACTCCGGAAAATTTGTTCACCCTAGCTAAAGTTACTGTCTCAGAGAGGTTTGACTCCGAATTCCATCCACAGGATATCAAAGCGAGCAGAAAGCAGATTGGCACGATAAAGGAATTCACGGCCTCACCCTCCCTCAATGTAAAATTCTTCGCTAGATCAAAAATGCATGAATCCCTCAAGCCTGCCATTGACAGTCATGCCTCCTGTGATCTCCTCACGACTCGATGAGTCCCGTAATCGAATGCTTTTTTGTCGCCCTGCGGCTGGGCCTCACTTCGTTTGGAGGACCAGTGGCCCACGTGAGCTATTTTCGCGAAGAATACGTTGGGCGGCGTAAGTGGATTACCGAGTCCCGCTTCGCCGAAATCATGTCTCTTACACAATTCATTCCCGGCCCCGGAAGCAGCCAACTCGGCGCGGCCATCGGCTATGAACGAGCCGGACTGCTTGGCGGAATTGCGGCCTGGATTGGCTTTACCCTTCCTTCCGCCCTCATTTTAATTCTGGTTGCTCTTGGGATTGGCGACCTTTCCGGAGATCACGCCCAGGGAGCCCTCCGAGGCCTCAAGCTAGTAGCTCTTGCGGTAGTCACCAGCGCCCTTATCGGAATGCGAAGAAGCCTCGCTCCAGACCTTCGCCGGATGATTCTGGCCTTCTTCGTTCTCATCACCCTTTGGTTTTTCTCCTACCAATGGATGACTGTCTTGGTGATAACGATCTCCGGAATTATCGGAGTTTTTTCCCTCTCAGCAGGTGAAAAAATTGAAAGGCAAGAGACCGGCGGACGAGGTCTTCTCGGCTGGGGAGCTCTAATTGCTTTCTTCATTCTCCTTTTTGTCTCAATGGGCGATAACGGCCCACTCGCCGGAATTTATCGAGCTGGCTCCCTTGTCTTCGGCGGCGGCCACGTCGTTCTCCCCCTCCTCCAAGAAAGTATGGTCGATGGTGGCTACATGCCGAATGAAATATTTCTTGGTGGCTACGGAGCAACCCAAGGAGTTCCTGGCCCGGTCTTCACCTTCGCGGCATTTCTTGGAGTCAAAGCGAACATCTTTAATAATCCATGGCTTGGAGCTGGAGCGGCTCTCATCGCCGTTTTCCTTCCCGGCATGCTCCTCCTTGGAGGAACCATGAGGATTTGGGGACGCCTTCGCGGCAAACGCTGGGCCCAACGCGCCGTCAACGGAGCCAACGCAGGTGTTGTAGGAATTCTTGGAGTTGCTCTCCTCCGCATGGCCACCGATCAGAGCACCCTGACCGGCTGGATCGATTTTGGCTGTGTTGCCATTTTCTTCCTGATCCTACAAAAAAAAATCATCCCAGTTTGGACTCTCGTTATCATCTCAGCTGCTGGAGGGGCACTTATCCCCTAGAACCGCCCGAGATGCTTGCTTTCAGGGAAATTTCCGTACATCTTTCTCGCCTCGCGAAAAAACCGCGGTTTTGCCATGGGAAAGACTCTTTATCAGAAAGTTTGGGATGCTCACACAGTGGGAACCCTAAGCGATGGACGCACACAACTCTTTATAGGAACTCACCTCATTCACGAGGTCACCAGCCCGCAAGCCTTCGGGATGCTCCGAGATCTCGGCCTAAAGGTGAAGTATCCTTCACGGACCTTCGCCACCATCGACCACATTGTCCCCACTATTGATCAGGACGTGCCCGCCGATCCACTCGCGGCCGACATGATCGATGCGATTCGAAAAAATTGCGATGACTTCGGTGTGACTTACTTTGATCTCAAGTCAGGCAAGCAAGGCGTCGTTCACGTGGTTGGCCCCGAGCAAGGCATCACCCAGCCCGGATCAACAATTGCATGTGGCGACTCTCACACCGCGACCCACGGAGCCTTCGGTGCGATCGCCTTCGGTATCGGCACCACGCAAGTCCGCGACGTTTTGGCCACCCAAACGATGGCAATGGAATCCCTCAAAGTGCGTAAGATTGAAGTAAACGGTAAACTCCGTCCCGGAGTTTACGCCAAGGACGTGACCCTTCACATCATCCGTATGCTCGGAGCCAAAGGCGGCATCGGATATGCTTACGAATACTCAGGCACCACTTTCGAACACTTCTCCATGGAGGAGCGCATGACAGTTTGCAACATGGCTATCGAGGGCGGAGCACGCTGCGGTTACGTCAATCCTGACGAGACCACTTTTGAGTTTCTAAAAAACCGCCCTTACTCGCCCACCGGCGAGGAATGGGAGCAATCCATAGAAGAGTGGAAATCCTTTGCCACTGATCCTGACGCAGAATTCGACGACATTATTCGGATTGATGCCGAAGACATCGAGCCAACTGTCACTTGGGGAATTTCTCCAGATCACGGTATCTCAATCGGCGAGTCCATTCCCGACCCTGCTGCAGCAGACGCTGATGAAAAGGCAGTCATCGAGGAAGCTCTCGCCTACATGAAGCTTCCTGCCGGAACTCCTATCAAAGGCATCCCTATCGATGTCGCCTTCATCGGCTCCTGCACCAACGGCCGTCTTTCCGACTTCCGCGAAGCCGCCAAGTTACTGAAAGGCCACAAGGTTGCCGACGGAGTCAAGGCCATTGCGGTTCCTGGTTCACAAATCACTGCGATCCAATGTGAGAAGGAGGGGATCGCTAAAATCTTTCAAGATGCAGGATTTGAATGGCGGGCTGCGGGTTGCTCCATGTGCCTCGCAATGAACCCAGACAAGCTCGTTGGCGATCAGATCTGCGCCTCTTCATCTAATCGAAATTTCAAAGGACGTCAGGGGTCTCCTATCGGTCGTACTATCCTAATGTCTCCTATTATGGTGGCCGCAGCCGCTGTCGAAGGTCATATCGCTGACGCTCGGGAAACATTCAACGTTACAGACAACTCCGCCGCCTAAAACAAAAGTAATCTATCAGATGAAATTCATTCTCTTCCTCGCAGTTTCCCTAATATTTATTCCAGTATCTGCTCAGGAACCTTCCACGCTCGCCCCGATTGATGAGCTTCTTAAAATCATGAAGTTCGAGCAGACCGTGATTGACGGTGGTGAAGCCGGTTTTGTCATGGTTGAACAAAGTCTCTCCGGACAAGATCTCAATAAGGAAGAAATGGATGAGGTTGAAGATGCCTTTATTGCCTACATGAGCAAAGTCGCCAGCGATCCACAGCTCAAGATTAAGACTAAAGCTCTTTATGAGAAAGCCTTCACCGATGATGAAATCGCCGCACTCACAGCGTTTTACAAGACTCCAACCGGACAAAAATCCCTTGAAGTCATGCCCACAATCACCGGCGAAATAATGGTTTTCAGCCAACAATTAGCCCAGAAACACGTCGGATCATTCCAGAATGCCCTTACAAAAATCCTCGAGCGCAGAGCCGCCCGCGGAGAACAAGAAGACGAATAAATTAATTATAATCATGGCTATCGCACCCATCACACAAGTTTCCGGCACCGCCGTTCCTATCCCAGGCGCTGACATCGATACGGACCGTATCATTCCGGCACGCTTCATGAAGTGTGTCACCTTTGACGGACTCGGAGAATACGCTTTCTATGACGTCCGATTTGATCCTGAATCGGGCGAAAAGACGGATCATCCTCTTAATGATGAACGCTTCAACGACGCTTCCATCCTCGTTGCTGGTATTAACTTTGGCTGCGGTTCCTCTCGGGAACACGCCCCCCAATCACTCGCAAAATATGGCTTCAGCGCTATCATCGCTGAGTCTTTTGCCGAGATCTTCTACGGAAATTCGACCACCCTGGGGCTCCCCTGCGTTAGCTCCACCCGCGAAAACATCGACATCCTCAAAGCGGCATGCGCTGCAGACCCGACACTTGAAGTATTAATTGATCTCAATGCAATGACAGTCACCGCCGGAGATCTTTCTTTTCCTGTGGACATGCCTGCCTCTGCACGCCAAGCGCTGCTGGCCGGTAAATACGACCCAATCAAGGAACTCCTAGATAACAACGACAAGATTGAAGCTACGGCTGCTTCACTCTCTTACGTTAGATAGACTTAATCTTTCT
>DIHU01000027.1:0-20965 GCA_002420315.1 Akkermansiaceae bacterium UBA5688 | reverse complement strand
AGAATCACCTCCTTGATTATGGTTAATCAAGTTTTGAACTTTGACTAATCAAAGTTCTTGTGCCACTCTTTCGACATGAAGTATTTTCTCTTACTCGTCTTATTCTTATTTTTGGGGGCCTGCACCAACAAAGAAGAAGCCTCAAAAACTGATGGAACCGTCGTCACGACAGTTGGGATGATAGCCGACGTCGCCCGCCAAATCGCAGGAGATAACCAAGAAATCATCAATCTAATCGGTGAAGGGATTGACCCGCACTTGCATCAGCCTAGCAAGTCTGAGATCGACAAAATACAGAAGGCCGGACTCGTTCTCTATCACGGACTTTTTTTTGAAGGGAAAATGGCAAGCGTTCTTAAAAGCAGAGCCGATAAGGGCCATCCAATTTCAGCAGTCGCGGAAGAACTTGACGTTCAACTTATTGGTTCTGAAACCCCCGATCCACATCTTTGGATGGACGTCTCAATCTGGTCCAAAGTCGCTAAAAAAATCGGCGATGAATTGGCAGCTTACGATCCAGAGAACTCCGAAAAATACCAAAAGCGACGCGAGAATTATCAACAAAAACTCAACGACCTTCACACCTATGCCCTCATGATACTTCAAACGATTCCCGAAAAGCAGAGGGTCCTCGTCACGGCACACGATGCCTTTAGTTATCTCGGCCGCGGATATGGGATTGAAGTTCGTGGAGTACAGGGAATAACGACCGTTTCTGAGGCTGGGACCAAATCCATCAATGAGCTTGTCGACTACCTGATTGAGAACAAAATCCCCTCAATTTTCGTTGAATCCTCGGTCCCTGAAAAATCCGTCAGAGCAGTGATCGAAGGAGCGGCAGAAAAAGGCCATATCGTAGAGATGGGTGGTGAGCTTTTTTCTGATGCCATGGGTCCTGCCGGCACCTACCAAGGCACCTATATTGGCATGATGGACCACAACTTTACAACTATCGTGAATGCCCTAGGCGGGAGTGCACCCAAAGGTGGATTCCAGAACAAACTCCAAGAGTGAATGCGCCCCGAACACCCACCGGAGTTTCCTCTAGCGGTTCACGACCTAACCGTCGCATATCACCGCAAACCGGTCCTTTGGGATGTCGAGTTAAACATACCTGAGGGAACTCTTTCTGGAATTGTTGGACCAAATGGAGCCGGAAAATCCACCCTGCTTAAAGCTTGTCTTGAACTGATTCCAAAAACTTCCGGCGAAGCGCTGATATACGGGAAATCCTATGAAACCCAACGTGACCTGATCGCCTATGTGCCTCAGCGAGAAAGTGTCGATTGGGACTTTCCTGTAAGCGCGCTCGATGTCGTCATAATGGGCACCTATCGAAAACTTGGATGGTTTAAACGAGTCACAAAAATACAAAAACAACAAGCCCTTGAAGCCCTCGAAAAAGTTGGTATCAGCCACCTTGCCCAGCGTCAAATCTCCCAACTCTCGGGAGGACAACAGCAACGCGTCTTTCTCGCACGAGCCCTCGTTCAGGAGGCTGAAATTTACTTCATGGACGAACCTTTCGCTGCGGTCGATGCCGCCACAGAACAGGCTATCATAGAGCTCCTTCAAGAACTCAACACGAAAGGAAAAACCGTCCTCTGCGTCCATCACGATCTGGCTACCGTATCGCGATACTTCGACTATCTTGTCCTGCTCAACATGCGGGTCGTCGCAAGTGGCCCCACAAGTGAGACCTTCACGCGAGAGAACCTTCAAAAAACTTACGGAGGGAAACTCAACCTTCTCGACGACGTCGCACAGGCTCTCAAGAACGTTGGACGCCCATAAAAGGAAAGGACTATGACTTGGGATCTTCTTCGTGAAACTCTACTCCTTGAGCAGTACAATACCCGCCTGCCAGTTCTAGGA
Organism: Akkermansiaceae bacterium UBA5688; assembly: GCA_002420315.1. Classification (GTDB taxonomy): domain Bacteria; phylum Verrucomicrobiota; class Verrucomicrobiia; order Verrucomicrobiales; family Akkermansiaceae; genus SW10. The sequence continues at coordinate 19,090 of DIHU01000027.1, read as the reverse complement.
GTAGCCTTTCTTGGGGCCACCGCAGGTCTCGTTGGCAGTTTCCTGCTCTTGCGAAAACAATCTCTGCTTGGTGACGCCCTTTCCCATGCAACTCTACCCGGTATTGGAATCGCCTTTGCCATCATGTCCACCATGGGCTTCAACGGGAAAAGCCTACCAGTCTTGCTTTTCGGGGCGACTATCACAGGCCTACTGGGAGTTCTACTCGTAATTGGTATTCGTAAAACGACTCGACTTAAGGACGATGCTGCCATGGGAATCGTCCTCTCTGTTTTCTTTGGTCTAGGGGTAGCAATTCTTAAAATGGTGGAACGAATCCCGGGGCAAAGCGCCGCTGGGCTCGATGGCTTTATATACGGGAAAACCGCATCCATGGTTTGGTTCGACTTTATTCTTATCACCGTCATTCTTATCGTCACGACTTCTATCACTATCGCCATCCTGAAAGAGCTAACGCTTCTCTGCTTTGATGCTGATTTTGCTTCAGCACAAGGATGGCCAACTCTGCGGCTCGATATCATTTTAATGGCTCTCGTCACTTCAGTCACGGTTGTGGGACTTCAGGCGGTCGGACTGATCCTCGTCATTGCATTTCTTATCACACCACCGACAGCAGCCCGCTTCTGGACCAATCGACTCGGGTGGATGCTTGTTCTTTCCGCAACTATAGGAGCAATTTCCGGCTGGCTAGGAGTTTCGATTTCAGCCCTTCATTCCAACCTTCCTCCCGGGGCAATCATTGTAATTGCCGCCGCCATCATCTTTCTCTTTAGCATGATCTTCGGCTCGGCTCGGGGGCTCCTTCCACGCTACCTTCGCCACCTTCAACTGCAGCGTAAAGTCGGCCGCCAACACCTACTGCGGTCCACTTTCGAAATCCTCGAGGAAACCCAGCAAACCGAGCCTCTCAAAAACGTCCCAATTGATATGGATCTCCTTCGTAAGCACCGATACTGGGGCAAGGGCGAACTCGCCAGACTGATTCGGCAAGGTCGCTCCGAAGATCACATCGAACGCCAGCCCTCGGGTGAACTTCGACTTTCGGAATCTGGATTTGGCGAAGCCTCCCGCATCACCAGAAACCACCGACTCTGGGAACTCTACCTCATTAAATACGCCGACATTGCCCCAAACCATGTTGACCGTGATGCAGACATGGTCGAACACCTTCTCGGTGCAGAAATCGTCCACCAGCTTGAAGCTGAGCTCGACCTCTCCAAGCCCATCATCGACTCACCTCACACCATCATGCCTACCGAACTTGGACTTCAGTCAGAGCCGTCAGCTTAATCTCTTTAAGATAACAAATAAAAATGAAAACACCATTCATCCTTACCTTCGGCCTCATTGGCTCTCTAATCGCAGATGACCAAACAATCGCCCCCCTTTTATTAAATCGTAATACCCCTTCAAGCGAATCGGGTGCAAAGCGAGCTAACAAAGACTTGGTGGATCAACTTCACATTCTAAGCATATCAGCCAGCTCAAAAGGCGGGCTAGCTCCGGCTCTGGACGATATCTCAGCGACCCCATTTTCCGACAAAACCCAATACCACCTCTTCAAGCCCACCCCCAACAACCTTCTCCGCGACCTTTCCCCGGATCGCCCCGATGCAACCGAATCACCAATCACAGTCGACGCAGGCCGTTATCAAGTTGAGACCTCCCTTTTTGACTATCGACGCGACCAAGGTAACGAAACTTTTACCTATGGCCAGATCAACATGAAGGCCGGACTTACTCACAATGTCGACTTTCAGGCCGTCATTGATATCCGCTCCGAAACTCTCGGCGATTGGACCACTTTTGGAGATCTTACGATTCGGCTAAAATACAACCTCTGGGGTAACGATAGCGGCAACTCTGCTCTCGCCATTATGCCGTTTGTTACCGCACCCACCCGGAATGACGAATGGCAAGGCGGTATCATCGTCCCGTGGTCAACTGATTTTACTGATGATATTAGCTTTGGTCTCCAAGGTCAGCTGGACTTCGTCAACGACAATACCGGAACCGAAACAGAATTTCTATTCACCGCAGTAATCGGCTACCCCATAATCGGAAACCTTGGAGGATACACCGAATATATCGGCATTATCTCCGACGACCGCTACGAATCCTACTACTCTGGTGGCTTCACTTATGAGATTAATGAAAACTTCGTCCTCGACGCCGGAATTCAAGCTGGCCTGAACAGCGACTCGGAAGACTTCGGTTGCTTCACTGGATTCACCAAACGCTTCTAAAGTCTCATACTCATGGATTGGACCGCAAACGACTTCCATATTATCCTTGTCGGAGGATTGTGTGCGATGGCGTGCGCGCTCCCAGGCACTTTTCTCCTTCTTCGTCGTATGAGCATGATGGGTGATGCCATCAGCCACGCCGTCCTCCCGGGACTCGCCTTAGCGTTCCTGATCTCTGGGTCCCGTGCAAACATCTGGATGTTTCTCGGAGCAGCCATCGCCGGTATTCTTACCGCTCTATTTTCCCAATGGATTATCCGCTTTGGCAAAGTCGAACGCGGTGCCGCTATGGGAATCGTCTTCACCACCCTTTTTGCAATTGGGCTTGTCATCATTCGCAAAGCGGCTCACCGCGTTGAACTCGACGCCGATTGTGTTCTCTATGGGGCTCTTGAATATACTCCTCTTGATCTGGTCATTCTTTTTCAGAACGAGACCTCTTTCTTCGCGGTTCCCCATGCCGCACTGATCATCGGGACAACTCTCCTTTTTAACGCACTGATCATTACCTTTTTCTATAAAGAATTCAAACTTGCTTCTTTTGATCCCGCCCTGGCCAAGACCCAGGGCTTCCGCCCGCAACTTATGCACTACCTGCTAATGACTATGGTCGCCATTACGACTGTTGCCGCCTTCGAGGCAGTTGGTTCCATCATTGTCATTGCCATGCTTATTGTTCCTCCCGCCACGGCCTTTCTCCTCACCCGAAATCTTCCTTTCCTGATTATGGTCAGTCTCATTGTCGCGGCCTTCTCCGCCATGCTTGGACAAATAGCATCTCATATCCCCCCCCTAATCGGGCTCCCCGACACGACAAGCTCAGGAATGATGGCCACCACTGCTGGCTTTCTTTTCCTTCTTGCTTGGCTGTTCGGACCAGAAGGCTTGATCAAAAAAAAATCCCAACAGCTTGAGACGCCTCACTTTGACTAAACTAAGAAAACCGAACAGATATTCCTCATCTTTAGCTTACACCATGCGAATATTAAGCACTATAGCTTGATTGCTTTCACCAAAATTTTCAGCTCATCCATGGTCACCGAGAGCGGCGGCATGATGACAATCGTATTCAGAATTGGTCGAGTCAGCACACCGCGCTCCCGAAGCTTTAGACAAAATTCTTTACCACATTCGCCCACATCAAACCCGAGAATAAGGCCAACCCGTCGAACCTCTTGGATCCATGGGATTTTAGTAAGCTCCCTTTCGAGATAAGCTCCCTTTTCTTCAATCCCCGCTAAGGTATTTTCGGATTCAAAAAGTGATAAATTCGCGAGAGCAACCGCGCAACCTAAGGCATTTCCAGTATAGCTATGACCATAGAAGAAGGTTCTTTCCGGGCCTTTGAAACCCTCATAAATTTCACGCTTTGTCAGGGTCGCGGCCAAGGGCATCGTTCCGCCGGTTAGGCCCTTGGCCAGACAGAGAAAATCAGGGATGACTTCCTCATTCTGACAGGCAAACATCTTACCGGTTCTACCAAAACCAGTCATCACCTCATCAAGAATCAAGTGGATACCATACTGCGTCGTCCAAGCTCTCAGATCAGCTAACATTCCTTTCGGCCACAGCCGCATTTGATTCACTCCCTGAATCAAAGGTTCGATCACAAGTGCAGAAGCAGTCTCAACGACAACCTCCGGCAGCTTCTGCAAATCTTCCAAGGAACCGATACGGTAAACATTCAATCCCGTTTCCCCATATCCTTTTATAAATCTCGAAACCCCGCCAACTGAAGACGCCCCAAGGGTGTCGCCGTGGTAGGCATTCTCAAACGCAATAATTCCCGTCCGTTCTTTTTGTCCATTTTGCTGTCGCCATTGCAGAGACATTTTAAAAGCCACTTCCAGCGCTGTTGACCCATCATCTGAAAAAAAACACCTTTCCAAACTATCCGGAAAAAAAGAGCAAAGTTTTTCAGCCAACTCACTAGCTTTGTCATTTGCCAACCCCAAGTAAGAACTATGGCAGAGTTTTGTCGCTTGATCCTGAATTGCTTCAACAATCACAGGGTGGCTATGGCCGTGAATATTAGTCCAAATACTGGAATTAGCATCAAGATAACGCTTCCCTTCAACATCAAAAAGCCAACTTCCCTTACCTCGACAAATCACCACCGGAAAATTACTCTCCCAGATCTCCTGGTCCGTGAAAGGATGCCAGCAGTGAGCATGATCCGCCAAGATCCACTTATTTACTCGATCCTTCATTGGGCCTACCCAGCATTTTGTCGACCTTCGCGATCAGATTCCATGAGCACCGCTTCCGCTGATACTTCCGCCACAGAACATCACGAAGAGCCTTCCAGTTTTCTTTCGACGGCGGATCAAGTCTTTTCCACCGCTCATCTTCATCAGTCTTGGTATAAAGCTCAAAACGACCACCATGATAATTGGCTCTCCAATAGCGCATTTCATCGCCATCTTCACCTCGCCATTGATGTTTCGTCATGCCACTAGTCTTCTCACTTTTTTTCAAAAACCAACTTTGAAATTTTCTCCCTAATTGAAATCCAGCCTCAAATCACCTCTGATATATTGAAACCAGAATCCATCTCTACTGGCTTTCTCTAATAATCTGTTCTAGGTTTAAGTGATAATAAAGAAAACTAGGCATCAATTAACATGTGTTGAAACGAGATAGGAACACCATCGGAATCTTTGCCCGCCTTCTTGACTTCATCTATCCGTCAGTATGCGAAGTTTGCCAAATCCCGCTCACCCATGGATATTCTCTTTGCAAAAATTGTCGGAGTGAGATCCCTAAAATTATTTCACCCTTTTGCAAGAAATGTGGAGAACCCTTTGACGGAAAGATTAATGACAAATTTCGTTGTCAAAACTGCGATGGTCTTAAGGTCGATTTTTCCTTCGCCCGAGCATCACTAAAGGGATTAACCCTCTCCTTTCGCCTCGTTCATGGGCTCAAGTATCAACGCCAGTTTTTTCTCGCACGCGAATTAGCTTTATTTTTAAAAGAAACCCTTGAGGAAGATCCTCGGTTTGCCGAATTCAAAAGTGCGATTTTGGTCCCTGTTCCTCTTTTCTGGCGAAGGGAACAATGGCGACAAGGCAACCAGGCCTATGAGCTGAGCCGAGAACTTTCCAGACTCAGCGGCCACGAAACAATTGAAGCCATCAAACGGACCCGCCCGACTAATACCCAAACCAAGCTGAACAGAAAACAACGACTCTCCAATCTTCGTGATGCCTTTCGAATAAGAAAAAAACACGCTTCTTTCATCGCCAAGAGAAAGGTGATCATCATCGATGATGTTTTTACTACTGGCGCAACAGCACACGAATGCGCCAGAGTCTTAAAAAAAGACGGAGGGGTTAAAGAGGTCGCAATCCTGACTCTCATCCGGGGATGAAAAGGCCCCCGGTTTCATCAAATCCCTACTATCAAGAAAAAATCCGAGGTGACATAAGAAATCACCGTCCTTCTCCCACTCATAACGAGGAGAGAAAAATAGCTTGTTTCGATTTAGCTAGATCTATCATTCGCAGGACTGCACACGTTCCATCCCTCCACCGAAATCATCGAGCTTAAGCGAGTCCTAATGCGCTCCGCATATCTTACTCAACCATTAGAGAGATCTCTTGCGATACGATTGGATTCGATGATGATCGCGGTATGCAAAACCGATTGTCTCTTCCAATCTCGAGGACAGCGCTCGGATTGATTTTATGCCAAAAACATCGAAACCGGGGGCCTTCAACCAAGATGACTTGGCCTCAAGACCCGTTGGACTTTAATCTAAATAAAACTAAAATTTTCTTATCTCTTCCCCGAGCACTTCCCTCATTTCATGAGAGCAAAACGCGAGAATTTTACTTTTCAGTCAAAGGCCTATCGGACTAATCGGAACTCGCCCAGTACTAATACCGTGAACTATCAGGAAGCGCTAGACTGGCTTTACGCCACCCAAACATTCGGAATCAAGCTGGGACTCGAAGGCCCAACTCGCTTACTTCGCGAATTCCTAGCATTTCCCTCTCACCGCACCAAGGTCATCCATGTGGCAGGAACCAATGGAAAAGGCTCAACGTGCGCGATGATTGACGCCCTCGGCCAAGGCCTAGCACTCCGCAGCGGCCTCTTTACCTCGCCCCACCTGATCGACTATCGGGAACGAGTGCGTGTCAATGGCCTCGAAATCACCAAAGAAAAGACGGCAAACCTCTTAACTGAGCTTCGTGAACTCGTAGCTGATTGGGAGCATCATCCAACCTTCTTTGAGCTCACTCTCGCTCTTGGCATGCGACACTTTCGTGACTTAGATTGCGACCTTATCGTTCTTGAAACCGGTATGGGTGGGAGGCTTGATGCTACTACCGCAATCCCAGCCGATGTCTGCGTACTTACCCCGATTTCACTGGATCACACTAAGTGGCTTGGCTCAACGCTCGATGAAATTGCACGAGAAAAGGCCGCGATCGCAATCAAGGGAAAGCCCATCCTATCTTCTCCTCAAGATCCGGAGGCCGAAAAAGCCATCCGTCAGATCACCAACCAAACCCAAGCTCCTCTTACTTTTGTTAAGAGCCCCTTGTTGGGCTACTCACTATCGCTGTCTGGGGAACACCAAAAACAAAATGCTGCCCTTGCTTGCGAGGCTATTGTTGCAGCTGGACTTCATCTTTCTTTCGACGTGGTTCAACACGCGCTCCAACACATTCAATGGCCCGGCCGCTTTGAAAAAATAAACGAAACTCTCATTCTAGATGCTGCTCATAATCCACACGCCGCGGAGGCTCTCGTGAAAACCTGGCAAACAGAATTTCCTACAAAAAAGGCCGTTATCATTTTTGGGTCAGTTGAAGACAAGTCAACTGACGCAGTTCTTTCCAAGCTCTCCGAAATTGCCAAAGAATTCCACTTTGTTCCCGTAAATTCCCACCGTGGACTAGCTCCAGAAAGCCACGCAGTCGAAGTGAAGTCAGTAGTTCACTCCGATCTCACCTCCGCCTTGGACGCAACAATCGGCAGACCTACTCTCCTGACCGGCTCACTCTTCCTTCTGGGAGAGGCTAAGGCACTCCTTTCAAAAAATAAATTTCGAACGACATCCCAGTAAACACGGGGATTTAGGGTTATTCACAGGTTGCCGAGATTGCCAAACCTCAGGCTTCTGAGTCAAAGTCCCACCATGGCGATTAAGGAAGACAAACCACCTTTTAAAGAAAAGGACGGACCCAAACTTCAAGATGGAAAAAAGGACCAGCGTGATGAGCTGACTCCTCCACCCCATGCCATTGGCCCCGAAAAAAGTGTCCTAAGCTCGATGATTCAGGATCCCGAGGAATACATTGGCCGAGCCGTCGAAGGACAATTGACTGCCGCCCACTTTTACATGCCGTCTCATGGCAAACTTTTCCAAATTCTCGTGGAGCACTTCGAATCAGGGAAAACTGTGGAGCTAGTTGCCTTGTCCCAATACCTCATGGATCGTGACCTTCTCGATGGTATTGGCGGACCCTCCGCTATCACTGAAATCTACACCTTCGCCCCCACCGCCGCACACTTCAATTCGCATCTCTCGATCGTAAAAGAAAAATTCATTCTCCGCAACATCATCAAATCTTGCACCGAGTCTATCACGACAGCTTACGATGATCCCGAAGATGTCCAAGAATTCCTCGACAGCGTAGAGCAAAAGGTACTTGAGATTAGAGAAGCCAGCGAAGCAACCGAAGAGATGGATGTGAAGACGGCCGTCAGCGAAGTCATGGTCTATCTTCAGGAATTTCTGGCGGGTGACCGAGGGATCTCGGGGATGACGACAGGCTACGGAGAACTCGATAGGATGATCAACGGCTTGAAGGCTCCAGATATGTTTGTCATCGCAGCACGTCCTTCGATGGGTAAAACCTCTTTTATGATGAACGTTGTCGAGCACATTGCCGTCACCTCGGACAAGCCCGCTATGGTATTTTCCTGCGAGATGTCAACAGTTCAAATTGTCCAACGACTTGTCTTTTCTCGAGCACGTTTCGAATTTCAAAAACTCACAAAGGGATATCAACCTAATAAAGCTGATCTTAAGCGAATTAAAGACTCCTCCGAAGAGGTTGCAAAATCGAAGCTCTTCATCGACGACACTGCTGGCATCTCTATCAACGATCTTCGTGCGAAGGCTCGGCGTAAACACCGCGACGAAGGTATCAGTGTCATTGCGATCGACTACCTCCAGCTGATGAGATCAACCTCAAAGCAGGCCTCAAATTCTCGTGAAAGAGAAATTGCAGAAATTTCAGGCGGTCTCAAAGCACTCGCCAAAGAACTCAACGTCCCTGTCATCGTACTAGCTCAGCTTAACCGTGGGCCCGAAGGGCGAACCGGCTCATCACTCGGGGTTCCTCGAATGTCCGACCTGCGTGAATCGGGCTCAATCGAGCAAGACGCCGATATGGTGGGACTTCTTTACCGGAAAGTCTACTACGCCGATAATCAGGACGACCGCGACGACGATGACGGCGAGGCAGAACTTGTTTTAGCCAAAAATCGAAACGGCCCCACTGGAAATATTCCTCTCACCTTCCTCCCCGCTCTCATGCGGTTCGAAACACGGTCCTTTACTCCTGAACCTAGTTAAATGAGCTTTAAACATTCCGTCTGCCGCTGGTGTTTCGAGGACACGCCGCTTCTCAAGCTTGCCGATTGGTGCCAAGAAATCGGAATCGAGGGAATCGATCTCCTTCACCCCGAAGAAGCCGCACTTATAGCCGACCTAGGATTACTTTGCCCTGTTACCGCAGCCCCTGAACACGAAAGCGGCCTTGGCTGTATTGAGAAAGCTTTCAATAATCCGGATCACCATGAAACGTTGTTAGCGATCTATCGCGATCTCATCCCAAAGGCTGCCGAAGCAGGGATCCCAAACGTGATCACTTTTTCAGGAAACCGTGAAGGCCTTAGTGACGAGGAAGGCCTTGAAAACTGTGCTCAAGGGCTTGAACCACTGCTCGCTCTTGCTGAAGAGCATGGCGTCACTCTAATCATGGAGCTCCTCAACTCAAAGGTAGATCACCCTGACTACCAGTGCGATCATAGCGACTGGGGAGTCGCTCTTTGTGAAAAATTGGGCTCAGCGCGCTTTAAGTTACTCTATGACATTTACCATATGCAGATCATGGAAGGCAACGTGATGGCGACTATCAAACGGTTTTCCTCATACTTTGGGCACTATCATACCGCTGGTTGCCCTGGCCGGAACGAACTCGATACTACCCAGGAACTTTACTACCCCGCTATCATCAAAACAATCAAAGCAACCGGCTACAGCGGCTTCCTCGCCCATGAGTTCGTGCCAACTTGGGGCGACCACAAATCAGCCCTCACTGACGCAGTGATACGTTGTTCGTAGTATTGTTCGCAACCCAATCTTCTTGAGAGGGCAACTAAAGATCTTTTCGGCAAAAAAACCAGCCGGCGATACTCAGCATTACAAAAGCAAAAATACAAGAGGTGCCAATTGAATAAAAGATCGAATCGTTTGGGGTGAGTTTATCCACCGCGTCTTCAAACTCACCTTCATTCTCGAGCTCTTTAAAAACACCGCCCCCACCAGCGGAAGCAAGTATCCCATCCAAAACGAGCTTCTTTTCAGCCGATGCCATAATTGGGGAATTTTTGGGGAAAAATGAATGGATTATTTTTAGAGTATCAATTCGGCTAAGAATTTGAGGATCTCCTTCGGATTCATTCATCTTCGATTTTCTCAATTTAACCTCTTCTCGCAGCCCTTCTTCAGTCGGGGCTCTAACCTCGCTTGAAGTTTCCTTGGAGATAGCAGGCCCGCCAAACTCAAAACTCTGGGAGTTTTGATAAGCGGTTTCTTGGAACGAAATTGTCCAGTCGATTCCCGCCGAAATCCCCCAAACCAGCATTGTGAGCATGATAGAAGTCATCACAGAACGCGTCATTACGCCAAGTAAGACCATAAAAGAGTAAAGATTAAGAAACACTAACAGGACCGCAGGAACATACCAAAAAACCGAAAAATCCCAGACTCCGAGCCTCCAACGAAATGCCACAAACACAATCACGACGAATAACCCGACCTGGATAAAGACGAAGAATAAGCTTCCGGTCAACTTTGCCAAAAACACCTGAAATCGTGAAGGGACTTTTGTCATCAGCATACCTGCAGCCCCCTCTTTCATGGCATCTGGAAAAATGGATGCACACGAGATCAGAGCTAATATGATTGCGATGAAGGTCAACCAACCTCCTGCAATAAGATCGGTGAAAATCATGATGTAGACCACTTCTTGGACTAATCTTGTTCCGCTCCCACTAAAATCGGACTCAATATTTGTCGCGCCAAATAGAAAGCTAATCTCTTTCTCATTAAACCCAATCGAGAGAAAAAGAGTCGCGACTATTACTGACAGACCAACCGTCACCCAGAAAATAGTCTCAGATTTTAATCCGCGGTAAGATTCTAGAAGAAGTGTTAAGAATGGTTTCATGCTTGAGGAATTTTCGGAGGTTGAGCTGAATTAGCTTGCAGCGGGGGCGGAGAAGACGTGCCACCGACCAGCCCAATAAAGAGATCCTCGAGAGACTGGCTCTTTAAACTAAGGTCGGTGACCACAAGGCCTTCTTTACGAATCCGATCAATCACAGGTTGGGCATCGAGAGCATTAGTCGAAGGCAATCTTACAATCCCACTTTCAACCTCTAGACCTCCATCCAAAAACCTTGAAAGACTTTCCGCCGAAAGCTGCCCCTCGAAACCAATAACATAACCAGTTTTCTCGGTGCGCAATTCATCGAGCTTCCCTTCTCCTAAAATCTCCCCATTCGTCATAATCGCCACTCGATCAACAATCGGCTCCAACTCTGAAAGGATATGCGTATTGATAAAAATGGTGCGTCCTTCATCACGAAGTTCACGAACAAGGCTTCGGAATTCTCTCCGCCCCGCCGGGTCAACCCCATCGGTAGGCTCATCTAAAAAAATGATTTTGGGATTACTTACGAGTGCCTGTGCAACCCCAATCCTCTGCTTCATCCCCTTTGAATAAGTCTTAATCTTCCGATGCTGCGACTCTGTCATCGAAACTTTTTTTAAAAGCATATCCGCTCTCTCTTTAGTCAAGGCCGAGGGCACATTCTGAAGGCCCGCCGCAAATTCGATAACCTGCCGCCCGGTAAGATAGGGCGGAAACTGAGTGTGTTCCGGAAGTAAGCCCACCTGCTGAAGAGTCTTACGATCCCCAATCGGCTTTCCCAACATCGTGCCATTACCTCCAGATCGGCGGATCAGGGTGGTTAAGATTTTCACCATTGTACTTTTGCCAGCACCATTAGGACCCAAAAGCCCATAAACACAGCCTCGAGGCACTCGCAAATCGATACCTTTCAGCGCTTCAACACCGCCCCGATAGATTTTACGAATCCCTGATAGCTCCAAAACATAGTCACTCATGATTGTTCGTCTGTTAATTTAGAAAGCTGATATTACCATCTTTCTCTATGGAAACCCGTTACAATATTCTTTTCGTTTGTATGGGAAACATCTGCCGTTCACCAGCTAGTGAAAATATCTTCCGGCAAGTGGTCGAAGAAGCCGGGCTTTCCGACCGAATTCACTGTGATTCCGCGGGGACCATTGGAATCCACTCAGGCAACAAACCCGATACCCGCATGTCGAAAACTATCCGTCGGCGTGGCTACGAAGTAACCGGTCATGCTCGGCAATTCTCTCTACGAGATTTTGAAATCTCCAATCTCATTCTAACAATGGATAATGAGAATTTCCAAAACATCTTCAAGTTGGCAGATACTGAAGAAAAGCAAGCTAAGGTCCAAAGGTTTACAGACTTCTGTTTGCAGCACAATCATCATGAAGTTCCAGATCCTTATTACGGGGGCGATACTGGATTTCAATTAGTTGCTGACCTAATCGAAGATGGCTCAAAAGGTCTCATCGAACACCTTAAAAAAGAACTCGGCCTCCCTTAGCGATGCTCCAGCATCTCGCGAATCCGGGCATCAAGCTCTTCTAACTTTGGTGTCGATGCTCCGGCCGCTTTAGCACGGCGCAAAGGTTCACCCCAGATTGCCTCAATCTCAACAGGATACCCATTTACAAAATCAATCATACTGGAAGGCCGATAATCTTTCATCGGGTAAGTTCGCTCAATTTGAAATTCTACGAATTCATCTTCGATCTCGAAGCCCAAGGACGCAGCAGATTTTGTGACCTCAAACATTAATTCTCGAACGCGAGCCTTGCCATCGGGTTGTCCAAGGAGCTCTCCCGTATCAATACCTCCCTCTGTAATACAAAGACCATTGAAAGGAATATTCCAAACTAACTTACGCCATTGTGCCTCGGCAAAATTCTCGGAGATTTCGCAGACAACATTGGCCGCTTGAAAAATAGCAACCAATTCACGGAGACGATCGGTCACACCTGGAACAGCCTCACCCATCGCGATCATCCCCCCACCCGTGTGACGGATCAGCCCAGCCTCTATCCGGTTGATGCAGACAAAACACATTACACCAAGGACTCTTTCGACCCCAAAAAGATCCCCCAGCGCTTCGATATTTCCGAGACCATTTTGCAAAGTTACAATCGCAGTCTCTTTATGAAGCATCGGCCCAATCACTTCCTGAAAGCAATGATTCGAGGTGGCCTTCCAAGCTACGATGACCACATCAACTGGCCCAATCTCTTCAGGCGTTATGGCACAATTCACTTCTGGTAATTGAAAATCACCATCGATGCTCTCAACAACGAGTCCTTTTTCATTCACCACTTCATAGTCTGAACGCAGCAAAAAATGCACTTCGTTCCCGGCGGCAGCCAACCTTCCACCATAGTAACTTCCAACTGCTCCCGCTCCAACAATTACGAAACTTCTCATCTTCCCAATTCGCGAGCCACTCTAGCTGCGGTAGCGATGGTGTTACGGTGAATTTTAGCAGTGTATTCTGGCTGCCTGTTATAGCCACCGCCATAAAGAATCGCTACTGGAATCCGATTCCCCATGAAAGCACGGAGAATGACCTCGTCTCGCCGAATAAAGTCTTTCAAATCTAGCAGCATTTGCCCCATTTGGTCATTACGATGATTATCAGCTCCAGCAATCCAAATGACCAGATCCGGAGAAAAAACATCCAGCGCAGCAGCTAGAGTATTAAAAAGCTGTTTGAGATACATCTCTCCCTCGACATAGCGAACGGTCTCGACATCCATCGAGCCATTGATCTTACTACTTGAAGAATGCTTCCCGACGTGGATCGAATAGGTGAACACGTTGGGATCATCTGCTAAAATGCTATTAGTCCCGGTTCCTTGGTGAGCATCGGTATCAACAACCATAACCTTGATACCAGGCCGGTAGACCTGCAGGTCGCGAATCGCGATCGCAACGTCATTGAAAACACAATATCCCTCGCCACGGTTCTGGAACGAATGGTGGGTTCCTCCGGCGAGAACAGCCGCAACGCCATCCTGAAGAGCAGCATGGCAAGCCTGGCGGGTCGCTTCTACTTCCGTTGCGCTGCGATGATAAAGCTTTGGAGTCACCGGAAGCCCTAGAAGTATCTGCTCTTTCCGATCCAACTGGCCGTAATAGATCTTGGAAAGGTAGTCATGATCGTGAACCCGCCTCAAAACGTGGCTATCGGCCTCATTCACTTCGATAATATCTTCTCCCTTAACGATACCACTACCAACTAGCATATCCTTGGAAACCTCGAACTTGTCCATGGGAAAAGGGTGGCCGTTGGGCAATTCGAGGAAAAATTCAGAGGAGTAAAAGCAGCGCATTTCGTTCTGGCCCTACCTTCACGCGCCTAAGCTCCGCCTGCAAGCACAGACCACGATTGACTCATCACTGAAAATATATGGAAATCCGCCCAACTATCTCAAGGTGATCATCAAATTACTTATTACTTCAAGTTTATTGGCTTTTCCGCTCTTAGGCCAGAATGGGCCAAAGATTACAGTGGTACCGGCTTCGAAAAACCCCTTCAAACTGCAGCAAACCACTTCTTACCCTTGGAGAAAGTCAATTACAGCGACTGTTTTTTGGATCGGAGAAAGGCCCACACAAAATAACCCGACCCCGAACAACAAATCTTCGTGGGACGTAAACTGGCAGAAAAACTATGGAGGCTTTGACAACCCCGATCCAAAAGCCCGTCTCGGATACCTTCCGCGTGGCTTAAATCCGGGACAAAACCCTTTTTACATAGCCCTCCCTTACAACGACTGCCTCAACCATCGTATGCACAAACCGGAAGCAGCCCGCGTGATCCCTTGGTGGAATCGGATCAATCGCAAACCTGGAGAATCAGCCTGCAAAGGCCGTTGGGTTCAGATTTATTGCGCGAAAACCCGAAGAGTCTGTTACGCGCAATGGGAAGATTGCGGACCCTTTGTAACCGATGACTGGCAATATGTTTTCGGTAACAAACGCCCTAAAAACAGAAATAACCAAAGTGCAGGGATCGATATATCTCCCGCTGTTAGAGACTATCTTGGTGTAGGTAACAAAGCCATCGTTCACTGGCGCTTCATCGAATATACCAGAATTCCAAAATCAGGCCCTTGGACGAGATATGGAAAAAACAATCCCTTCGTCAATCCTGCTGTCGACGATTCTCTCAAAGAAAGAGATCGTTACATGAAATATCTCCAGCAAAAATCGAAGGGGACGCTCAATAATCAGCGCTAAAACTTTTCTACCATAACCTCTCTCAAATCGCTTAACCATTACCTCGCCTCATTCTGAGGATAATAAATGCTCACGAACGCCCCTTTGATGTTTGCAAATACAGGCCACAATATTTCATGAAAATTCAAGTCTCCTCTATCCTTCTGGCCTCCACCTTATTTGCAATCGCCAAGATTGATCTCGAGCCTGAAAATCGCTCACCAATGACTGAAATGCCAGGACGTTTTGGAATCCTCTTTGGAGGGGCCTCGCAGGAAAGCGGGATCAGTAAATTCAGTTGGGAGCAACTCACTCTTCAAGGGGGATTCGGACTAAGAAAGGCCCTCAACGACGAACTCAAACTCTTTTACGGAATGAATTACCGCCTCACTCGCATCGATGAGGGCGAATTCTCCACCGGAGCAGATTTATCTCATCTGCACGACCTTATCGTCCCCTTCTCACTCATTTACGATTCCTTGGATTCCCCCTGGTCTTTCTTCGCCCAAATCTCCGGTCAGCTCGCTAGCGATTTTAGTGATATTACCGGCGATGACTTCGATTACTCGGCCCGCCTTGGCGCGCAATACAAATTCTCTAACACCTTCTCTCTCAACTTCGGAGCCGCGCGAGTGCGGAATTTTGGCGATGCCATGGTTCTTCCAGCTCTTGGTTGTATTTGGCAACCCGCCAATGACTGGTCCTTCACGCTTCTTGGCCCCCGCATCACACTTTCCCACCAAATCAGCGATCGTCTGATTATCCGTGGTGGCGGATTTCCTACCGGAGGGCTCTGGAATATCGAGGATGATACTGGAAACGCCATTGATTACGGATTTGCCAGCTACAACACTGGAGTTGGCATCGATTTTAAATTAAGGCGCGGAATTTGGCTCACCGCCTGGGCTGGAGCAAACTTCATCAACGAATTACGCGCCGAGAAAAACGGTGATACAATTTTCGAAGAGGACCTCGATAATGGCCTTTTCGGCTACCTGGGCATCAACCTTTACGAATGGTAAGGCTCCCTCCTTAAAAATAAGAAAAGGACGGCTCAAAAGAACCGCCCTTTTCGCACACACAATCGACAATGAAAGCGGGGCAACAAACAGGACCCCACAACATCATCTCTATCAATGCAGCTCGCGTGCCAACCATTCTTTAATTACAAACCTGCTGGTAATAAATTTCATTCTTGCCCACAACTCGATCAGACCACGACGCTTTTCCCCAAAATGAAGACTATTCTTATCTTTTTCACCTTTCTAATCTCGGTTTATGCTCAAGGACCAGGAGTTTCAATTTTTGAACAATCTCGTAATGGTATACGCGACGAGGAAAATAGAATTAGCAAGCAAGCCGAGAAACTCTTCCAAGACGGAAAG
This sequence comes from Akkermansiaceae bacterium UBA5688, assembly GCA_002420315.1. Taxonomy (GTDB): domain Bacteria; phylum Verrucomicrobiota; class Verrucomicrobiia; order Verrucomicrobiales; family Akkermansiaceae; genus SW10. The sequence continues at coordinate 2,776 of DIHU01000027.1, read as the reverse complement.
CTGCTTGGCCTTGAGGCTACCGGCGAACTCATTAAGTCTCCTGCAGCAATTAAGCTAGAGCTTCCCGTTGCTCACAAAAATGCGCTCACACCCAGTCAAGTTGCCGAGCGCGCTAAGGTAAGCGGATACCGGGTCGGTTGGGCTTACCTTTGTAATAGCTGCGACAATTGGCATATCAATCTGGCTGGTGGATATGCCATTACCGACAATGGAATTCTAGGCACATGCTCTCACGTCATTAACATGGATAATAAAAAAATGCGCAAAGGCGGACTTATTGCCGTTGATCATTCCGGCAAGGTTTACCCGGTCACCTCAATTCTCGCCAATGACAAAAAAATCGACGGCGCCCTCATCAAAATCGATGCCAAAACAACTCATCTTCCCCTCAACGACCAAATTGCACCTGGAGATTCCGCCTTCTGCCTAAGTCGCCCGCTCAAACAAGGACAATACTTTTCTCAAGGCATTGTGAACCGTTTTTACTGGAACAACGACAAACGTGGTGACGATCCCAATTCTATCAAGGCTCTTGGCATGCTAAAGCTCAATGTTAGTAGCCGTTGGGCTCCCGGATCCAGCGGGTCCGCCGTCCTAGATACTTTTGGTAATGCCATCGGTCACGTTGCAACCATTAGCACCATGGACAATGGAGCCTCACGCAAGAATAACGAAAAAGGACGCACCCTCATTACACTACATTCTGCCACGCCTGCACGCGCCATGATGGCACTTGCCCGGCTTCCTGAAGACCTCGATTAAAAGGCTCACATGCCAAACCCACTTGTCATCACCCAAGGCGATCCGGCTGGAATTGGTCCAGAATTGGTCCTTAAAATACTTGCCAATCCACCCTGCCCAAATCTCAGGGTTATTGGTTGTGGTAATCACCTTTCAGAAATCGCCTCCCAACTGGAGCTACCCTTTCTCGACCAATACCTCATTGATCTACCCCTTCCCGGATCCATAAAAATCGGCGAGATTTCAGCTGCAGCCGGAGAACATTCCTTCGCCTGCCTAGAAGCCGCTGTCGAAGGAGCTATGGACGGAACTTTTAGCGGAGTAATCACTAACCCGATCCACAAGGAAGCTTGGTATCGCGCAGGAAAATTTTACCCTGGCCATACCGGATACCTTGTCGAGAAAACCTCTTCACCTGACCACGCCATGATGCTCACATCAGATGAAATTACCTGTTCTCTTGTCACCACTCATGTCTCTCTTGCCAGCGTTCCTGAACTTCTTGAAGAAAAGCGAATGCTCGAAGTCATCACTCTCACCCACAAGGCAATGAGCATGATTAAGGGCCAGCCTGCGCGGCTCGCCATGCCAGGACTAAATCCCCACGCCGGCGAGGGAGGACTTTTTGGCAGTGAAGAAATTGAACTCATTATTCCCGTTCTTGAGAAAGCTCGTTCGATGGGTATCAATATCGTCGGTCCTCTCTCACCCGACACCGCCTTTCTTCCTGCCATTAGACAAAACATTGACGCCTATATTTGCCTTTACCACGACCAAGGCCTCATCCCACTCAAAACTCTTGCTTTTGACCTAGGTGTCAACGTCACCCTAGGCCTCCCAATCGTCCGCACTTCTGTGGATCATGGCACCGCCTTTGATATTGCTGGGCAAGGAATCGCCTCTATTAGTTCTCTTGTTGAAGCTACAAAGCTCGCCCAAAAACTCACTGCGTCATAACGTCGTGACAATTTGACCCCGACTGCGTCATTTTTCGGGAATTAGTTGTTTAGAGAACCACTATCCGAACACCTTTTCCTTTATATCTAAAAGGATTGAACTGATTTTAAGCGGTCTGGTCTACTTCCTGCCATAGAGATTAGATGTAAGTTGAACTCTAAAAACCAAATCAATGAATCTAAACCATTACAATCCAAATCGCGTCCTCGGAAATCTAGATGAATTCCTCAATCAAACTCTCCGCAGCTTTAGCCCATCACCCAATATTTCCGCCCCCGGCGCATACCGCTACGAGGAAAAGGAATCATACCGGCTTCGGCTAGATCTCCCGGGCTTTACTCGTGAAGAAATCGTCATCTCTCTTGAAAAGCAGATGCTTACCATCATCGCAAAAAGTGAACGTGAAGGTGCTTTTTCCTCCAGCTTCGAGCGCACATACAACCTACCCAAAAATATCAACCCAAACGGCATCAACGCCAAACTTGAAAACGGCGTTCTCGATCTCAGTTTTAAAAAGCTCACCGATCAGGAACCAAGCGTTCGCAAAATTAAAATTACCTAAATCAAATAATTAAAATAAGATCATGAAAACTCAAATCTCAACCGAACGACCAAATTATAAGACTCGCGCCCACGAAGACGGCTTCGACCTCGCCATTGCCCTCCCAGGCGTCAATAAAAAGGACCTTGAAGTGAACCTTGCTAAACGAATCCTTACGATCAATGGAAACCGTAAGGAGCTTGAAGGAAACTTAGAAAGACGGGAGCAAGAAACTCTCCGCTTCGAACTGAAACTCGAAATCCATGAAGACGTCGATGACAAAAAGATCCAAGTCACTCATCGTGATGGCATTCTCACCCTCTCACTCCAAAGACGACAAGAGCTTGCTCCACGGAAAATCGACATCTTAGCCAACTAATTTTCTTAAGAGCATATTAAAGGTGATGGGGCCCCGAAAGGAGGCTCCATCTCTCGTTTAGCAGCTAGCGATTCCTGCTGCCTCACTATCTCTAAGCCAATTTTTCATTCTGCGTTTGTCCATTCGTCCATTCCCAGCCACTTTCTCCGCATGAAACT
>DIHU01000166.1:3318-3809 GCA_002420315.1 Akkermansiaceae bacterium UBA5688 | reverse complement strand
CGAAGAACTTGTAGAAGAACCCAGCAATATTTTGTTCACCACTGTCACCGGCCCAGACTCTATCAAATACGATGCGATGGATCCTTCTTTTTGGATCGAATGTCTTGATTTGTTAGAAAGCTCAAATCCCACCAATCGATCATAATGACTCACTACTCAAACTATCAGGAATGGCGCCATGCCATCGTTACCCGAGGAGGATTAACCCTAGATGAAAAGTTCTGCAAAGAGCGTATCGCAATCTTTCAGAATAAAAAGTTACCCGAAACTCAAACTTTTTTGAAGATGTATGGCGAAGAGCACCTTCAGAAAATTATCTCCTGGTTTCAAAAAGCGCTCTCTGAACTATGAATAGTACTACATCGATCAAGCAAACAAGAGTTCTCATTGTAGGCGCTGGGCCTGCTGGACTTGGAGTTTCTCTGGCTCTTAAAAAAGCCGGCGTCACTGAGCAAATAGTCTTGGATGCCAGGGAAGTCGGGGCTGCCTTT
>DIHU01000166.1:0-2947 GCA_002420315.1 Akkermansiaceae bacterium UBA5688 | reverse complement strand
TTCGGCCTCACTGATCTTAATTCTATTGATCCTGACACCTCTCCAGCCGATTTCCTGAACACACAACACCCTGATGGCCCGAGCTATGCTAACTACCTGGAAGCAATTGTTCAGCACTTCCAACTACCAGTGGAAACTGGAGTTAAGGTCACCTCTGTCACTAAGACGTCATCCAACTTTTCCGTTGAGACTTCTCAAGGTCTCATCACGACTGAATTTATCGTCTGGGCAGCGGGTCAATTTTTTCATCCGCGTGATCGGGATTTTCCAGGCTCTCAACACGCCCTCCACAACTCAGCAATTAAAGACTGGCAGGAACTGGAAGGAGATTCTTTTACTATCATCGGAGGTTACGAGAGTGGTGTTGATGCAGCATTAAACCTTATCAACCATGGCAAAAAAGTAAGACTTATCTCACGCGGTGAACCCTGGGCTTCGGATCACCCCGATCCTTCACGCTCGCTCAGCCCCCGAACGCTCGATCGACTGCGCGAAATTCTCAAAACTCCTCGGAAAGCAGAGTCGCTCGAGTTTGTCAAAAACACCACCATTAAGAGCATCGAATCAAGTAGCGGATTCTGGACCTTGCGGGATCAGGATGACATACCCATAGCTACTACAACAAGACCGATCCTAGCGAATGGTTTTCACTCAGGCCTGGATCTCGTTTCTGACCTCTTCGACTATGATGAGAATAGTCTTCCTGTCTTCTCGGAAGAGGCTGACGAATCGAGTATCACTCGAGGGCTTTTTTACAGCGGACCTTCCCTCGTCCATCGTAACGCTCTTTTCTGTTTTATCTATAAGTTCCGCGCGCGCTTCGGAGTGATTGCCGCTGAAATTGCTCGGAGACTCGATCTACCAAACATTGAAGAAAATCTCCAAAGTTACGCTAAAGCTGGTTTTATGAATACTGATCTTGATTGCTGTACCAATTGCGAATGTGCAATCGAAACAAATACTTCTGACACGCCTGAACCCGCCTCTTTTACCTAGTGATGAACTCCCGCAAAAAGCTTCCAGTTACTGTCATTTCAGGATTCTTAGGCTCTGGTAAAACAACCTTGCTTAACCACCTCCTCTGCAACCGCGAGGGCAAGCGGCTTGCAGTGATCGTCAATGATATGTCCGAGGTCAACGTTGATGCAGATCTTGTTCGTAATGGTGAAGCCGCCCTTTCCCACACGGAAGAAAAAATGGTTGAAATGTCTAACGGCTGTATTTGCTGTACACTGCGTGAGGATCTATTATTAGAGGTTGGTAAAATGGCTCGAGAGAACCGTTTTGATCACCTCGTCATCGAGTCCACCGGTGTCTCCGAGCCGATGCCCGTCGCTGAGACTTTCACTTTCGAAGATGAGAACGGTGAGTCGCTTGGAGACATTGCTCAAATTGATACGATGGTGACCGTCGTCGATGCTCCAAATTTTCTAAGGGATTACTGCAGTATTGATTCACTCGATGACCGTGGGCAAGCTGTGGGAGAGGAAGACGAGAGAACGATTGTCGATCTGCTTAATGATCAGGTTGAGTTCGCGGATGTCATTCTCGTTAATAAAACCGATCTTGTTTCTAAGGAAGAAGCCAAAAAGATTCATGGTATGATTCGCGCCCTCAATCCTCAGGTTATTATTTGTAACACCGTGAATTCAAAAGTGCCACTTGATGCAGTTATCGTTACTTCACTCTATGATCCTGAGCGTGCCTCCAAGCATGAAGGGTGGCTAGATTTTCTTGTGGAACATACCCCTGAAACAGAGGAATATGGCATCTCAAATTTTATCTACGAACGTCGTATTCCGTTCCATCCCCAGCGCTTTCATGATTGCCTTAAGAGAGAGTGGCCTGGGGTTATTCGCTCAAAGGGAGTATTTTGGCTTGCTACGCGTCTAAAGTTTGCTGGCTTCTGGTCCCAAGCAGGGACCATTAGTCGACACGAATGCGCAGGTAATTTCTGGGCTGCTGTGCCAAGGACTCAATGGCCTGAAGATCGTGCCCATATTGAGCGAGTCTGGAAAGGCGACAACGGAGATTGTCGCCAAGAAATCGTTCTCATCGGGCAAAACATGGACTGCGATGCTCTCACCGAGATGTTTGACCATTGTCTACTTACCGAAGAGGAAATCGCAACAAACGAAAGGCGATGGCACAAAACTTTCGCTGACCCTTTCCCCAAATGGAAATCTCAGTTTTAATTAACTCTAATGAAGTGCAGCATTTGCAGTTCAAAAAACAGTCTATCGCACCTCTCTAAAAATATACCGATTATGAACAAAAAAATATTACTACGATCTCTAACCTTTATTAGCTTTCTGGCGACAGCTAGCCTTGAAGCCTCTCAGAAAATTAAGGTCTTGATTCTCGACGGCCCTCAAAAAGCTCATAACTATTTAGAAACAACTCCTGTATTGAAGCAGGTACTCGAGAGCGTTTCTTTCTTTAAGGTCGACCACTCACGCTCTTCGAAGGAGAGTTGTGAAGATGGCAGTTATCAGCCTGATTTCAGCAACTATGATGTTGTTGTAATGAATGAGGGTTTTGGTTCTTTTGACTGGCCAAAAGTCACTCAAAAGGCGTTTGAAAAATTCATGGCAGAGGGAGGGGGAATGGTTTCCATCCATGCAGCAAATAATTGTTGGCCAAAATGGGAGGCATACAACAAAATGACTGGTCTTGGTGGATGGGGCGGCCGCGATGAAAAGAGTGGCCCTTACCTTTACCTTAATGATAAAAGTGAGGTCATCCGTGATAATTCAAAAGGAACAGGAGGCTCTCATGGTCCTCAGCATGAGTTTGAAATAGTAGTGCGAGAAAAAGAGCATCCTATTATGAAGGGGCTTCCCTCAACTTTCGTACATGGTCCGGAAGAGCTCTATGATAAGTTGCGCGGACCTGCTGAAAATATGACAATTCTAGCGTCTGCATTTTCTTCTAAAGAAAAAAGAGG
>DIHU01000097.1 GCA_002420315.1 Akkermansiaceae bacterium UBA5688 | reverse complement strand
TGACCATAGCGATCATAGGCAGCCCGCTTCTCCTCATCACTAATCACTTCATAGGCCTCGCCTATCTCTTTGAATTTTTCTTCAGCCCTCGGGTCATCCGGGTTCTGATCCGGGTGATGTTTCATCGCCAACTTACGATAGGCCTTCTTAATATCGCCTTGAGAGGCATCTCGAGAAATCCCCAGCACCTCGTAATAATCGCGCTCAGCCATTACTCGACTCCCTCCTCGTTTTTAGCATCTTCTTCGGGAGTTTCCTCTGCCCCCTTCGCTACAATAACCGCTGCTGCCCGTAGCAAACGATCATGCAGCACGTAGCCCTTACGCTTTACAAAAAGAATCTCTCCCGCCTTGGAGCCTTCCTTTTCCTCCTCAGCTACCGCTTCATGATAATTAGGATCAAAAACCCCTTCAGCAGCAACTTCTTTCACACCTTGTGCAGAAAGAAAATCATCGAGCTGCCCTTTCACCATAGCCATCCCTTTGTAAATCATTGAATCCTGCTCCTGCTCTGCCATCTGCAGGCCCATCGAGAAATTATCGAAAATTGGAAGCAATTCCTCGATTAAGCCGGACCGTGCAAATCGTAAATCCTCAGAACGCTCCCGAGCCATTCGCTTACGATAATTATCAAGATCAGCTGCCGAACGAATCGCCGCTTCCTTCCATTTCATCGCCTCAGCTTCCGGAGTCAGAGGAACGTCAGGAACCTCCTCTTCAGGAACCTCTTCATTTTCATTTTCTTCAACAATTTCTTCGGTCGCTGCGCCGTCCTCCTCAACGACTTCAGTTTCCTGATCGTGATCTTGCATGGCGGGAACCAATACCGTCCCCCCGCCAATGTCAACCCGTCGCTTTACTACAAAATAAAACCCTCTTCGTCTAGCGGACCAAATTTCCCCGCCTCCCAACCCGGTAGCAGCTTTCCGCGCCTGCCCTCGCGCCAGCCACTTTGAGGGAGCATAGTCGTCGTTTCATAATCCGGATTAGGCCTCGCAAAGCTTGCAACCCGACTATTTTCTACCAAACAGCCGAAGAAACTTCCGTCGCTCAAACCTACTTCATCAAAAGTCCATACAATCACTTTCTTTCTCCGCAAACGCCTCACCAAGTCTTCCCTTCCCGCTACTCCACGCAGCGCCACCGAATCAACTCCCTCTCGCGACACTTTCGCCAAAATCGCGGCATCGCTCAAACCATCGGCAAGAGAAACCGTCGCCCCAACACTAAGCGGCCACAGCACGCCCAAAATCCCGCTCAAATCGTCTTCGGGTAACCATTCAACCAAAAGGCGTGTCCGACGATGAGCCATATGCACTTGGCTCAGCTGCATTGCATTCATTCTCATTCCACGACCAGCTTCGCTCTTCTCAAAGCAACGATCCCTCATCTCGGTCCACCCTCGTGGCAAATCACCAGAAATTTCTGGCTCCCGATTCGCCTTCCCCATAAGCCTCCCTTCCCGGTCTTCCGTAGTCTTGACCGACAAACTGCGCAGCGCATCTCCTATATCAACATTCCAAGGAATCGGTGGACCAAACGCCACGGTCACTCCGTAGCGCAGAGTCTGGGGAAGCTTTCTTAGAAAATTACCTTCCGAAAATGACCACATCGAGCCCCAAAGCCCATCCATGTAGGCCGGCAAAACCTCAGTATTCCCTTTCTTTGCCATCATCTGATAACCTCGCTTTATTTCACAAAGGGCCCCTGTTCGTGAAAGCTGTCCCTCCGCAAATACACAAACAACCGTGCCTTCCTTTAAGGCGTTTGCCGTGATCCGGATTCCATCCCGAGCTTTGCTCGGGGAAATTGCCACCGCATCAAAAAGCCGCGCAAATCCACCAACCCACTTACTCTCAAAGCAATCCGCGAAAAGCACAAAGCGTATCGGCCTTGGGCATGCCGCCGACAACACAAAAGCATCAATGTAACTCAGGTGGTTTGGCACCATCAGGATCCCTCCCTCTTTCGGGATTTTATCCACACCCAACGCTCGGATTTTATAAATCGAACGAAAAACCCCTAAAAAAACAAGGCGAATGAAATCCTTGGGTAACAAGCGCATAATATGAAAAGTCGCCCAACCGCAAACCCCAGATATTAAAATAAATTGGAGCCAAAACGGAACCCCCAGGAATGACATGAAGAACTGGATTCCTACCGCTAGAACCAAGCCTAGATTGATGCATAAGTTCGAAGCTGACAGCACCATCCCTCTGTGGTTTTCGGGAGCCCGATCTTGTAAAAAAACATTCAAAGGAACCAAATAAAGGGCCCCTCCAAAACCCGCTAAAACAAGCAACAAGAACGAAATTGTCCCCACTTGAAAGATTGCCAGAAAACCGGTTGCTAAGCACATAAAAGCCCCACCAATCACAATTAAGCCCAGTTCATTCCGACGATTACAAATCCAACTGGCAAGCAAACTTCCGATCACAATTCCTACTACGACCGGTATCCAAAGAATCGCCGCCCCGACTCCCAGTCCTTCTAGACTACCCCATCGATCCTCGGCCATCTGAATCAATAACATCTGAAGAAAACCTCCAAAGCTCCAAAAAAAGGCAATACCCAGAGCGCACCGCCACAATGTCTCGTTTTTTCTTAGCTCCCGTAAATCCCCGAAATGCCTCATCGTCATCGCCCACGAAAAAGCCTCATCAGATTGAGACCTTGTCTTCTGAATCAGATGGGAAAAACAGATGGATAAAGCAGCTCCGATCAAAATCCATAAGACCGGAATCATCGCCGCAGCCCATGGAGCACGCCCATTTTGTAAGCCCCAAGCATCATACCAATACCCCCCAATAATTTGCCCTAACAGAATCATCAAAATTACAGATCCTTCCATAACTCCATTAGCAAATCCCAGCCTCTCACTTCCAACCAACTCCTTCACAACCCCCATTTTTGAAGGACTTAACAGAGCCGACTGCATCGCCAACAAAAAGAAGGCTAACATCACTATGTAAAGCGGCCACGAAGCCGCCTCCTGCCTCGACCCCAGCCACAGCCCACCGCCCATTAAAATAAGCACCAACAACTGAAACCAAGATGAAAGCCTAATAATTAGACTCTTAGGAAACCGATCACCCAACCACCCCGCCATAGGAGCAAATAAAATAAATGGAAGGATTGCTAAGAGGGCAAAAAGATGTTCTACCCTGCTCGGTGCAAGGCCCATTGACGCCAAACCCATTCCCAATGGAATCAATATAAACTTGGTAAAGCTATCATTGAAGGCATTTGTCGATTGCATTCCGATCAAGGACCAAAATGAAACCCACTCTCGCCTACGAGGCTTCCCTGAATCGTCGTTCACATGAGAACTATGATCCAACCTTTGCTTTTTTGAAAATCGATAATTAAGCCTCATGCCATCATCTCAATCGATCTTGCAGAGATTCTGGTTTTCACTTTCCCCTGCCAATTTAAGAATCGTTGAGATCACCCACTTTCTCAAACACTCCCCCACCCAGCAATCTTCCGCCCTCATAAAAGGCGCATATTTGCCCCGGTGTCAGAGCACGCTGATGTCTTTTGAACGACAAGGCTAATTTTCCCTCCTCAATCTCTCTTACTTCAACCGCCTCACTCTTCGCCCGATATCTAGGTTGCACTTCTGCCCTATCCACTGTCACCGCCTCGTTGATCCACGAAAGCGATCCTACCGTACAAGTTTTAGCATAAAGCCCACTCGTTGCAGGTTCGTCCCAACCAACGATCAATTCATTTTTTTTCGCATTTTTACCAACTACAACATAAGCCATTCCAGACCTCGGTGACGCTACTCCATGACCCTTCCGTTGTCCCAAGGTATAAAGATGCAAACCGTCATGTCGCCCCTTCACCTTACCATCCAGATCGACAATCTCTCCTGGGCAATCGGGAACGTGATGACGTAAAAAATCACTCATCTTAATATTTCCTATGAAGCAAATCCCTTGGGAGTCCTTCTTCTCGGCCGTTGGCAAATTGAATCGCCGCGCTACCTCACGCACTTCTGGTTTTAACATCTCGCCCGCTGGGAAAAGAGCGTGATTCACCTGATACTGCTTCATCATCGCCAAAAAATATGACTGGTCCTTGTTCGGATCTGCACCCCGCAAAAGATCCACTGCCCCATCCTTCCGAACACGCCTCCGAGCGTAGTGACCGGTGCCGACAGACTCAAATCCCTGCTCCAAGGCATAGTCCAAAAACACACCAAACTTCATCTCACGATTACACATGACGTCCGGATTCGGCGTCACTCCATCACGATATCCTTCGAGCAAATAGTTCACAATTCGCTCACGATAATGATCAATCAAGTCGACCACTCGAAACTCAATCCCCAGCTTCTTCGCAACTAAATGGGCATCTTCAAGATCACTTTCCCAGGGACAATCGCCGGGCAGGCCTTCTTCGTTGATCCAATTCTTCATGTAACCACCGACGACCTCGTGCCCCTGTTCCACCAACAAAGCTGCGGCTGCCGAGGAATCCACCCCGCCTGAAAGTCCGACCATAATCCGTGCCACAGAAAAGATTTAACCCGCCGGCGCAATTCCGGCAAGCCATCGAAATCAAACAATAAGCTCCGCTAGCGGATCTCACTGATCAATAATTTCGCTCAAAGGAAAGTTGCGCTCGCCATAATCGTCCATCATCACTCTTTTAGCATACTGAATGCTCATTCGAGAATTTTTCAGCATGATCAGAGGCATGTTTTCGTCGCCTAGGAGGTATTATAACTCCCTGCATCACTCAGGAAAATAACCACGGTATTTAGGAGAAAATATCCATTGCTGGTTTTCCAATCCCATCCTTAGTTGCGTAGAATGGCCGTCCCTCGATATCAAACGAGGTTTTTGACGAGATCCCCATGGCCTGGAAAAT
>DIHU01000026.1 GCA_002420315.1 Akkermansiaceae bacterium UBA5688 | reverse complement strand
CGGAACGAAAAAATTGGTTATATTTTTCAGAATTACTTTCTGTTGCCAGAGCTGACTGCAATTGAAAATGTGATGGTGCCGGGACTCATTGGGCTCAAAGCTGATCAAGAGTTGGCTAAGTCAGCCTTGGGTCGAGTCGGTCTTGCTGAGCGGTTTGATCACTTACCGGCAGAACTTTCAGGTGGTGAGCAACAACGCGTGGCCATTGCTCGGGCGCTAGTGAATTCTCCGTCAATTATATTTGCTGACGAGCCGACCGGAAATCTTGATTCCGCGAATGGCGAGGAGATTATGGATATTTTGATGGAAGTGGTAGAAGAGGGAAAAGCTACCCTGGTTGTCGTCACTCATGATACCAGTCTTTCAACCTTAGGAGATCGTGTTTTGACGATCCGAGATGGCGTGGTGGTGGACAATTAGCAGACCTAATCGTGGGGAAATAGCGTGAAGTGTCTTTGAATGTGAGGCATTGAGTCAGCAGCGTTAGCCTTTACTAGGTCCGATGGAGGTCGAGGCTAAGTGAACTTCTTGGTTCCAATCTAGAATTATGTTAGCCTCTGGTTTATGGACAGTCTGATAGATCATCTCAACCAAGGTGAAGAATTAACGCCTCAGCAAATCGCAGTAGCTGCAGATTTTCTTTTAGATGAATCAGGTGATGTTGCTACGAAGGCTCACTTTTTAAAAGCGATGGCAGAGAAGGGGGAGAGTGCTTCGGAAATTGCGGGGTTTGTTTCTGTCTTTCTTGAGAAAGCCGAAAAACCTTTTTTTTATGATCATTCGTTCAATGGTCCGACAATTGATGTTTGTGGCACCGGGGGAGATAAGCTCGATCTTTTTAATGTCTCAACGACAAGTATGTTTTTGGTTGCCGCTGCTGGGGGGGTGGTTGTTAAGCATGGGAATCGGGGTATCACATCGAAGAGCGGCGGAGCAGATGTTTTGGAAGCTTTGGGTATTCCCATTGATCTACCATCCGAGAAAGTCGGTGCGTGTCTTGAAAAATCGGGTGTGGGATTTCTTTTCGCACCCAAGTATCATCCGGCCTTCAAGGCCGTCGTTCCAGTCCGGAAAATGCTTGCTAAGGAGGGCCGTAAAACAATCTTTAATCTTATAGGGCCTCTCCTAAATCCCGCGAATCCCCAGTGCCAGTTGGTAGGGGTTTTTGATCAGAAACTTTGCCCAGTGTTTGCAGAGATTCTAGAGCGATTGGGACGAGATCGTGCGTGGGTTGTAAACGGGGAAACGATGGATGGACGCTCGGTTGATGAAATGAGTTTGATGGGGTCAACCCGAATTTGTAAATCGGGTCGTAATCAGGAGCAGATTGATGAGGAAGTGAAGCCTTCCGACTTCGGTTTCAATATCGCGGACGTAAAAGATTTACAGGGTGGCGATGCGGTTGCGAATGCCAAGATCTTGGAAGAGATTCTTGCCGGTCGTGAAAAAGGGGTGAAGCGTGATATGGTTCTTTTAAATGCTGCTGCTGCGATGACATGTGCCGGGCTTGTGGATAACCTGGAAGATGGATTGATGAAAGGTCGTGAGGTGATTGCCGACGGAAGCGCGTTCGAGCGGCTTCGTTTACTTAAAGAAATTTCTAAATAGTTTACGACATACCCAAAAAAGCCAGAGAGTGTTTACCCTCTAGCTTTTTACGCGAATGAGACTTATCCGGAGCAGCTTAGGCTGCTCCTCCTCCGGAATTTGCGAGTACCTTATCCTCTTCTGGGAGATAGGGCGCAAAGCGACCTTTCTCGATTGATTTCATGTAAGCTTCCTGTGGGGAGATCATGCCAGATTCTAGCTTTTCAAAGATGGCGTCGTCCATGAACTGCATTCCTAGGGCTTTTCCACCAATGATGACGTCATAAAGCTTCTGAGTGGCACCTTCACGGATAATTGCAGCGACTGCTGGAGTTGCAAAAAGGATTTCATTGACAGCAACTCGACCTGGTTTGTCGACGCGCTTGCAGAGAAGTTGAGCGACGACACCACGGAGCGAAGCTGCCAGCATTGTCCGAACCTGCGATTGTTGATCGGAAGGGAAAACATCAATGATACGGTCAACCGTCTTCCGTGCGTTGTTGGTGTGGAGGGTTCCGAAAACTAAAAGGCCGGTTTCCGCTGCGGTCAGAGCGAGTGAGATAGTCTCGAGGTCGCGCATCTCACCAACGAGAACGATGTCAGCATCTTCGCGAAGGCAGGCCCGTAAGCCGTCGGAGAATTCCGGAGTTTGGATGGGCACTTCACGCTGTGTGATAATCGAGCTTTTGCTGCTATGAACAAACTCAATCGGCTCCTCAATTGTGATGATGTGACGATTAAAATTGCTATTGATGTAGTCAATCAATGCCGCGAGTGAGGTTGATTTTCCAGATCCGGTCGGTCCAGTTACTAAAACGAGTCCGGAGCGCATATGGCCAAATTCCTTGATTACAGGAGGGAGGTTAAGGTCCTCGATCGACGCAATCTCCGTAGGGATAAGACGAAAAACAGCAGCGAGTCCGTTCTGTTGTTTCATATAGTTACAACGAAAGCGGGATTGCTCATCCATTTCATAGGCGAAGTCAAGGTCCCCACATTCGAGGTATTGAGCGAAAGGGCCCGGTTCGCAAATTTCGGAGAGGAGCTCTTTGAAATCCTCGCCATCAAGAATGGCTTCTTCGGGGATTACGGAGACTCCGCCATGAACGCGAACCTTTGGAGGGGCACCTTCTGAAAGGTGGAGGTCGGACCCGCCTGAAGAGACGAGGTATTGGAAAAGACGATCAATTTTAGCCATGCCAAAAAGTGTGGTATTTATGAGGTGAAATTAGGATTGAAAGAAGAGTTTCATTTGCTGCTTATCTTCGCAGCGGAACATGGTTTCCTCTTGGGAGACGAGGCCCTGAGTATATAGATTTCGAAGTGATTCATCCATGATGATCATACCGACATTTTTGCCGGTTTGCATGATGCCGGGGAGCATAAAGGTCTTCCCATCACGAATGGTTGCCGCGACGGCAGCGGTGTTGACGAGTAACTCTAGCGCGAGAGCGCGGCCAGTTCCATCAGCCTTCGGGACGAGCTGCTGGGAAAGAACGCCGCGCAAAGATTCGGAAACCATGATGCGAATCTGATCTCTCTGCTCAACAGGGAAGACATCAAGAACACGGTCAAGAGTTCGGGGCGCGTTGCCGGTGTGCAGGGTAGCCAGAACGAGGTGACCGGTCTCTGCAGCAGTGAGTGCTAGCTGGATTGTTTCCAGATTGCGCATCTCTCCGACCATGATGATGTCCGGATCCTCTCGGAGTGCTCCACGCAAGGCACGTGGAAATGATTCAGTATGCGCCCCAACTTCACGTTGGTTAACGTGGCAACCTTGTGATTCAAAAACATATTCGATAGGGTCCTCAAGAGTAAGGATATGGTCTTCACGGTCCTTATTAATGAAGTCAACGAGTGCAGCCATGGTTGTGGACTTACCCGAACCCACCGAACCGGTGATGAGAATCAAACCGTTTTGATAGCGAGTAAGGGGTTTGATGTGTTCGATTGGAAGGCCGAGGTCTTCCATTGTCCTGATGGTAGTAGAGATGATTCGGAAAACGATTTCGTATCCAAGGCGTTGCTTCACAACTGATGCCCGGAAACGGCCAGCGGCGTTTTGATAAGCGAAATCAACATCTCCGATTTCCTGAAGGTGTGACCATCTAGCGTCATCTAGGAATGAACGAGCAAGCCGTTCTGTGTCTGCAGCCGTTAGAGGTGCGTGGGTGTCCCAGATTGGTGAGAGGGTTCCGAATCGCCGCCAAGCAGGAGGGTAGCCGGTCGGAAGGTGGATATCGGAGCAATCGTATTCGATCCCGATCTGGAGATACTCGTCAACGTGGGCGAGGACTTCGTGTTCTGACATGGATATTGTGTGTGATTAAAAAAGGAAAGTAGGGAATTGACCACGAAGAGAAATCACTTTTGCGGCGGGCCGCCAAGCATGGAATTCTCCTATTCCTGGTGCAAATGCCC
Source organism: Akkermansiaceae bacterium UBA5688 (assembly GCA_002420315.1). Lineage (GTDB taxonomy): Bacteria > Verrucomicrobiota > Verrucomicrobiia > Verrucomicrobiales > Akkermansiaceae > SW10. The sequence goes on along the minus strand of DIHU01000026.1, from coordinate 1,866 downwards.
TTCTGCGTATTTGCGTGCGTAATTCAGGGCCATTGTAGTGAGTGCTGGACGGGCGAGATTAAAGACCAGTTTCCCCAAACGAAAAAGAGGACCCCTGTTTTTCCGCTGGTCTTTGTAAATCACCTTTTTACTGCGAAGGATCCTTATTCCAAGAAAGGTTATTCCAGCTGCGGCGACGGCCCAGCGTTTGGGGTGCCTTTTGACTGATAATCGAAGTTGATACGCCAGGTCTAATTCCATTCGAAGCCCATGATAGCCATCAGAAAGATCATTGCGCTGTTGATCTAGTTCTTTGATTAGGGCTTCTTTTTTTGCCTGGTCCATTGCTGGTCTTTTTTAAGTTCGTTTCGAGTGTATTCGAAAATCGGCCTGCCTTTACTGAATTTCTTACTCTTTTTGATAAAAACCGTTCCAATGATCAAATGAAGAAGCGCGATACCGAGAGCGACACCGGTCCAATTTTTCATTGAGACCGAAGATCCATCTAGAGAGAACCCAAGTAGTCCGATCACCCCAACCAAGAATAATGAATATCCGATCGTAAGCGATACGGTCCCTATGACGGTGAAGTGAAACTTACGCCCGTAGACTTCTGCAGCCTCTTTGGCTTCAATCATAAAAAGCTCGGCCCGCACACGAGCGTGGGCTGAGGCCTTATCAACAAAAGCTCCCAGGTCCTCCTTCAACCCTGACGAATTGTCGTCGGATGAAGAGTTTTTTTGGCCAAACCCCATACTTTTCGTTTAGCGGCGGATCAGGAGCCCGAGAACAAACCCTGCCCCTGCTGCGGCCAGAACTGCTTTGGTTGGGTTTTCCCTAACATAATCTTCCATGGTGACGTGAAGTTCGCGTGCTTTTTCGCGGGTGTCCTCCCACTGATCGGTCGCTGCCCCCCTGAGTTGAGCAGCAGTTTCGCCGGCTCCTTCTCGAATCGCTTCGATTTTTTCGCTCGCTACCGATTTGAGGTCGTTGGCTTTTTCTCCTGCTATTTCACGGAATTGGGCTGCTTTCTGTGCAGCAGCCTGTTTGAGGGCAAGAGCGTTTTCTTCGGTTTTAGATGGCTTATGTTCGGGGGTTTTTCCTTCGGCTGCGGCGCGGAGATCGTTGGCAGCCGAACCGGCATCGGGGGTATCTGCGAATGCATCTGTCATGATGCTAAGAATCTTCGCCCTAATCGCTTGTAATGACAAGAGATTCCTCTGCAATCAGAAGGCGAGACATCTTAAGATTTTCTCATGAACTTGGGCTGGAGATTGTTCAGCGTCAATGCGGCGAACAAATTCGTCCTGTAGGGAGGCGAAAACATCGTGGCATTTTTTCAAAGCGCCCCGCTGTTCGAATTCATTCGCTTGACCATCTCTGACACCAATTCGGGAAAGAGCAGAGTCGAGATCGAGTTCAAGAATAAAGACTAGATCGGGAATCGGCGCGAATTTTTCATTAATTTTGCGAATTTCTCTCGGATCGAAACCGCGAATACCTTGGTAAGCCATTGTTGAGAAATAGTATCGGTCGAGTATAACCACAGCGCCTCGTGCTAACGACGGTTTGATCAAAGTCTCGACGTGCTCGCGGCGGTCAATATGGAAAAGGTCAAGCTCTTCTTGAGCTGAGAGTCGCCCCGTCTCGGCAGATTGCCGGAGACGAGTTCCGTGCGGGCCATCGGTTGGTTCCTTTGAAACAATGACTTCTCTCCCTTTCGCCCTGAATGCATCGGCAAGCAGCTTGACCTGCGTGGACTTGCCGGTTCCGTCGATTCCCTCAAAGACAATAAACATGGAAAAAAAAGTGGCACGCCCAGCAGGACTCGAACCTGCAACCCCCGCATTAGAAGTGCGATGCTCTATCCAGTTGAGCTATGGGCGC
>DIHU01000007.1 GCA_002420315.1 Akkermansiaceae bacterium UBA5688 | reverse complement strand
GCAGTATCGATCGCATCTGACATCGAGCCCTCATACTCCGCGATGCCGACAAGGATTGGAAGGTCGAGTGGTTTGTGCTCGATGATGCGCTTCGAGAGGATCTCCTTTTGCTTGGGATTGGCTCGTTCTAAGAGGTTAAGAATGGGTAAAGTGAGCTTGCCCTTTTCTAGGTCGGTTCCGAGCGTTTTACCAATCTGATCTTCCGAGCCGACCAGATCAACCACGTCATCGTAGATTTGATAGGCAGTGCCAAGTTTCATACCGTATTCGAACATTGCATCGCTTACAGTTTTCGGAGTGTTGGAGATCATGGCTGAGAGTTGGCAGGCCGCTGCAAATAAGGCGCCGGTCTTCATCTCAATCATTTTAAAGTAATCCTTCTTTGTTAGGGTAAGGTCGAAGCGACGCTGGGTTTGGAGTATTTCGCCCTGACAGACCTCGCGCGAAGCGAGGCTAATTGCGCGACTCAAATCGGGATTCTCAAAATCAGTCGAGAGCTTCAGAGCGTGCGAAAAGAGGGCGTCACCTAGAAGCACCGCCATTCCGTTGCCCCATTTTGCGTTTGCTGTGGGGACTTTGCGACGGGAAGAGGCTCCGTCGATGATATCATCGTGAACCAAAGTCGCCATGTGAATGAGTTCCAAGATCACTCCCAGATTTACATGCTCATCCTGCAATCCACCAGTCGCCCCGCCGGTGAGGACTGTGAGAGCAGGTCGGATACGCTTGCCACTGGTGTCACAAATATATTCCATGTAGGGCTCAACACCCGGGTCGAAGGCACGGACTTGGTCTCGGATGAGAGATTCTACTTTTTCGATGTGAGGACGGACCAGTTCGAATGGAAAAAGCTCCGGATTGGCAGTTTTGCGGGAGGTTGTCATCGACATACCTGAACTTTCACAAATTCCTGAAAATTGCAACTTTTATGAACGAAAAAGAAAGGAATTAATAAAAATGAACAAGAGGTCCAAAACACTTCGATTTTTATAATTAACGAAAGCGCACTTTGTGACTTATAACCATTCCCAAGTATGAAATCGAAATCAACTCTGCTCACCGTTCTGATGGGAGCCTCGTTTATTCTCCCTTCTTCAGGAGATCCAGCAACTCGTCTGATCAAGAATGAGGTAACCGAAGCATCAGCTGGCCTAGCAATGACAGAGGCTGTCGTCAAAAAAATGGGTTTCGCCGCTCACCTTCCCAAGAACACCGAGGGTTATTTTTCAATTTTGGGGGGATACGATATGTATCAGCGCCTTTTGAAAACTGAGCTAGGCAAGGTCATGTCCGAAATGATGGCTGATCAGGGCGAAAATCTGGAAGAATTTGAGGAGATTGAGGAATTTCAGATGTTTAAGGCTGTGGTGGGTGAAGAGATTTTCGCGGCCTTTGGTGACACCACTGGTGATCAAGCTCTAAATCTTCAGGCGATCAACAATTCGGCCTCCTTTCATCAAATGAAAATGATGGTGAAGATGGCTGCTTTGGCCATGGATGAGGATTCTGAGCCAGGCGGAATGCAAATGGAGGGTCTCGCGATGTCGATGTTTGGCTCAATTTTGGGAGATCCGGAGGCGGGTGTTCAAATTTTTGAGAAGTCACACATGCCTCCTGTCACGATTGGTTTCAAGGTGAGCAACGAAGAGATGCGCACCCAAATTTCTGAGATGATGATTGGAGGGGTTCTTTCCCTCTTCGACTTGGACGAAAATGCTCCCTTTGACGAGATCGAGATGGAAAAAGATGGTGTTGCCCTGAATGGTATGACGATTAATGGAAAGAAATTGGCTGATTTAGTCGATGAAAATTCTAGGCAGGAAATGACCGAGTTTTTCGGATCGCGGGCTATGGTTGATCGGTTTTTGGCTGCCGTAGCCAAAAAGAATCTCAACATCGTAATCGGTGTAAAGGAGAGCTACATCATTGTATATCTCGGTGATTCCCTTGATGGACTCAAATTCCCAGCAAAGCCCGAAGATTCGCTTTTAGCAAACGAGGGCATGTCTTTCCTGAAGGACTATCTCGAGAAAGATATCCGCATGCTGGTGTTCGGTGAGGAGGAAGCCATGAAAACCATTGGAGGAGCAAACGAAGTAATGTCATCGATGGCTAAGGGGTTAAAGGCCGGACTTGCTGAGGCTGATTCATTTGGCGACACCCGCGACATTCAGGCCCTTCTTGGCCATGTTGCTAGAGTCGAGGGCAAGATATTTGATATGTTTGAATACGGCCGCACTGGCACGGTGGGCTTTATTGAAGACGGTTTTAAAATCGAAAGCCATGGCGGAAGCAATCTTGCTTCGATCGATACCGAAACTGCGCACAATTTTGCAGGGCTGGGTGACATGGATGGTGTTGTCTTTTTTAGAAATAGTCGATCGAATCCCAAGTTCACTTCCAAGTTGCATGATATGATGGATTCATTGGGTCAGGCGACTTACCTAATGGCATCAAGGGTCGCTGATATTGAGTACGAAGGCATCCGAGATATTCCAGAATTTCGCGAAGCCTTCAAAATGTTCGACGAGTTGGCAGCAGGGGACCTCAAAAATATTTGGGAAGCCCTGACGACTGATTGGGCCCAAGGAACTGGTGATGAAGGCGCGCTGATTATCGACACCCGAGGAACCCTTCCACGCGTTCCGGAAGTTCCAGGAGTGATCATTGAAAAGGGGCTTATTCCCCGCATTGCTTACGTAACTCCTGTGACAGATCGC
>DIHU01000206.1:9575-14792 GCA_002420315.1 Akkermansiaceae bacterium UBA5688 | reverse complement strand
TCAAACCGAACCTCCCCGGTCTCTTTCCCCTTCTTGAGAGTGACAACGGTCTCTTCAATAAAGTTGCGGAACTGCTTCACCTCTTTGATCGCAAAACCCATTTCTGTTGCTTCTGGACTTGGGATTCGAATGCGCGTCCGATCTTTAATGTTCATCACCTCAACCTCCGTTTTCCCAACATACTTACTGACGGCAACGAGGATCCAATCTGGAAGATTTTCTGGCTCTGCATCGTTTGTGATGACTTCCGGGGGATCAGTCAGTGCTGATTTGAGGTATAGCTCCTTGTAACGATCTGGACGATGAGAAGTGGGAGGGGCAGCAAAGGCGAGACCACCCGTTAAGATCGTTAGTAGCAAGAATGGAGTAAATTTCATAATTCAATAGGGGGCCAAGATTTATTCTTCTTCGGGGGTCGGAAGGATCCACTTTTCGATTTCAATCTCAACCTCGATTCGAGTGAGATCGTTGTTTTGAGGCTTAACCTCCATTTTTGTAATGACCTGACGTTGGTTAGTTTGGTGAATGGTGGTAAGCCAAGAAAGAACGTCGCGCTCCATGCCTGTCACTTTAAAGAGAACCTTCACTCGGTCAAAGTGTTCACCCGGCTGAAAAGTAATGATCCGGGAATCACGAATTTCAAGCCGTCGAGCGCTAGCTTGCTTACGAAGCAGGGCCTGAAGCTTGGACTGGGCCTCAAGTGGGCTTGTTCTGATTGTCCCGCTCCGCTCAAGCCAAGCCATCTCAGGCTCGTATTTTTCACGCAGCGCTAGAGTCATCTTAGCGGCCTTTAATTTACTCTCGGAAGTCATCTTGGATCGATCAGCCTTCTGAACCTCTGGAAGATAAAGCATGTTGAACCCGATAAAGTTCAAAATGAGGAAGAATGTGGCCCCCAAGACGAGGAGGAGCTTTTTTTCGCGTTCGGACATATTGGAGATCTACTCGGTGGCGCCACCCACATAGGTAAAAGTCAGCTTACCACTTCTTTTGTCTGTGGTTTCCGGTGGATTAGTCCATTCAAAATCGTCAAGATCTGGACTTGATTTTAGATTTTTAGCATATTTTGAAATTTGTGGCTGGTTTTCTAGGTCTGCAAAACCTTCCAGAACGATTTCGCGAGCTACTCTGAGTTCATCCTCAATTTCCTTAAACTGATTAAGGAAAGTTAGCTTTTTAAAGCGAATATAACGGTCATCATCGGTATTTGGAAGTGCTTTATAAATGGACAAGAAAAGTTCGAGTGGATGGTAGTCGGTCTCAACTACTGGACGAAGCTCGTCCCATTTAGAACGATGCCTGTCCAGAAGACTAGCCTCCGCGCTGACGGCATCAGCATTGAATTTGACTTTTGCAGCGACCGCCTTCGTCTTCTTAAGATCGAAGAAAAGATAGGCAACGACCCCGAGATAAACTACCGCAAGAGCCGCAATCATAAGATTGCGGTTTCGTTTGCCCCGAACCGCGAGCCGCTCAGCCCGGACATCAGCTGGAAGAAGCCGGCTCGGCGGCTCTGGCCAGGTTGGGTTGGGTCTTGGTGAGGAACTCGTGGGAATCCCGAGGCCACGCGATAAGGCTTCCAGCTCTTCGGGTCGAGCATCAGAAGCTGATCCATGAGACCAAACGACGACCCCCTCAGGGATATCTGTGAGCAGCCCTTGAAGTCTCAGCTGAGTCAGAGCAAGACCAATCTCGTTACCAGCTCGGAGATCAAGCCGCTCTCCTGAGAGGCATTGAAAATAAAGAGCTCCTCCTGGTTTCCCAACCCCAAAGACCCAGCGGCCCAACTCGGACCACACTACGACTCGCCCTTCGGGCAAGGGTAGGCAACGGGGCGAAATATCAAATTGATCCGGACTTTTCCGCGGAAGTTTGCCTTCGGAAGGAGGATTCATGACAACCGCGGTCAAGTGAGTCTCCTCCGGAGTTGTCGCATAGACAAAATGATCTGTTAGCTGTCCACCATCAAGAGCAGGTCGATTTCCGCTCTTCTCGAGCTGCATTGCAGCAAGATCACCAAGCAAGGAAAGATCATCAGTCTGCGCACGAAAAGGCACTGCAAAGACCTCACGAACTGGAACCGCCATCGCCACCGCTCCGGAAGGGATCCCGGTGACGTCAAGCGCGAGCAAGTGATTAGTCGAGGCATGCTGCTGGAATCCGCTCATCGCGGACCCTGTCCAGATTTCCCAACCGTCAGCGCCGGGAATCATTAAATTAAGGTCTCCTTTTTTGGCACTCATTGGATAGCGATTTCTTTTCGGTCAAGAATAGTAGGGTTTTGTGATCGGTTGTTGATGATGAGGACGAGCTTACGCCGAACTGAACCCGCATAGCCAACGCTTTCGATTCGGGTTACCTGATCATTAGCATTGAGCCGCGCTTGAATCACTCCTGTGGGGTCATTAATACCCAGGTTGGCAAGAGCCGAGGGGACGTCAATAGGCTGATCATCCTCGGTGTTACGAATGCCATCGGCTCCATCGACGATCTCGACTAAGCTTACCGCCGCTTCGACGTTAGTCTCGGCCGCGACCGCGAGATATTCGGCCGGCGCCTCATTAACATCCAGTCCGCCGCTGCTCCAAACCGTGAACCAGTCCCGCCAGTTCGGATTGGCGGCCTCCACGAGAGGCATCCCGCGAACCAAGCGCATTTCCTCTAGCGCATAAAAAGGACGGTTGAACGGTTGCTCGAAAATCCCCTGGCCCTCGTAGAAATCCCGTTCCGCCCCATTAAGTTCAAGGTCATCATCAGAGTCGATCCAATCGATGAGGGCATCTGCAATTTCACTGGCGGTATCGAAGTCGATTCCCCACTCTGCAAAGATAAGGCGAATGAGAGCCTTATCCTCCGAAAAGAGGATGAAATTAATGTTAAAGCGACCACCCTCCGAAAGAATTTGAGCGTTGAAACCCGCTCCATTTTCAAAAGATTGACGGAGCAAATTCGTGTCCCATTCCTCAACCGAAGGATTAGCGGCAACATTAATTCCCATCTCCGCATATTGCCGCGCTTCAATGCCATTGATTTGGGATGATGCGACCTCTGATTGATAACGACTCACCTTGACCGTAGCCACCAGCGCAAGACCCATCACCGCCATAATCCAGAAAACCGCAATCAAAGTGGCTCCACGCTGCTGATTATGATGATTAAAAACCTTCATTAGCGACTAATTTTGGGAGCTGTGCCCGATGCACGGCCTCCTCCCGTTGAGGGTTTTTGAGTTCCGCCACCAGGTCGAGATCCGGTTCCAGGTGGGCGGTTTCCTCCCTGCCCTGTTCCGCCTCTGCCAGGAACACTTCCAGGCTGTCCGCCAGCCCCGCCGCTATTTGAGCGGGCACTGCGGGCACTGTTTTGTAAGGCACTCATGCTCGTCCGCGGATTTGATTTTTTGGGAATCCAAAAAAGCCGCTTCACCCGACGATCACCATTTTCGAAGATAACGGTCAACTCAACGTAGGATGGCCTTTGGTTTGGAGCATCCCATTCATAAGGCCACTCATCGCGCTCCGTATTGTCATAATTACGGACATCCAAAACCGTCCACTCAAAGAGCCGCACATCACTCAAAAGCGTAACTGTCGCAATCGGGTCAATTCCACGTTCCGCAGGTCCTTCATCGCTATCGAGAATTTGGACATCGTAATACTCCAGAACAATATCAAGGCCGTCAGTAATTGTAGGAATAGTGATCAACCGCGTCGCTTGGGCTGCAATAGGAATTCCACCCCAGTTGAATGAAACGGGCGTATTTTGGAAAGTCAGTTCGGAAGTATACGGCTCAGAGTTACTGGTGTTTCTGAGATTGAATATAGCATCCCCTGGCAGGCTATCGAAGTGGTTCCTCAGGAAAGAAAAAAATGCGTCCCGTTCGATTTCCTCGTTCTGGATATCGATCATCTTGGAGTTTGCGCGGACCGAACCATCGGCAATCTTGAAGATAGAAGTGAGCACAAATCCCGCGATGGCAATTGCAATCACGAGCTCGAAAAGGGAAAAGCCCTTTTCGCTGCGCGCAGGTAGCTGACAGAATTCTACTTTCATCAGCGATAAAGGGGGAGATAGCGCCAACCACGAACAACTCGTTCCTGATATCGACCGTCTTGCTCAAAGCGTGCGATCACCGTGACCTGCCACATGTTTTGTAGGAAATTACCATCGATCGTCTCCATCTCCTCAAGCGGAACAACGATCGTCTCAAGGTCAAGATCGCGTTCTTCGATATAAACCTCCGTACTGCCCTCCTCGAGCCGCTGGAGGTAAAGCGCTTCATTGAGAGCGCTGTCCATGATCTGGGTGATTACCTGCTTTTCTTTCACATAGGCTGTCGTTCGCCAGAGCGTTGCAAGTGCCTTAGAATAAGAGGTCGCAACAATCGTAAAGATTCCAAGGGCAAGAATCACCTCGGCCATCATGAATCCGTTTTCTCGGTCTCTGGAGGATAATACCTTCATCACTGATTTCCGATGGCCATCTCAAAATCAGTGGCCTTCGCTGTAAGGGGGTGAAATTCTCGGGATAAGTAGGCATCCCCTGCTTCGCTCACCAATTCAATGGCAAGTGGCTCACTAGGGCTATTCGGCTGATGAATCCATGTCTCAACCACATTGTCGCTGACAATCTGAAAATCGTTACTATTCCAACGACGAACCGCCATTCGGTATTTAGGATCGATCTTGTAAACCACCGGCCACGACATGCTATCGAGAGATCTTAGAGCAGACCGCTCTCCAACCTGCTCCAGAGGCTCGAGAACAAGCTCATCCTCAGGGCGAGCCATCGGCATCAAACGAGCCTCTCCCTCACTCAATTCGATGACAAAAGGCTGCTGGTAGCTGTGGGACATGGCCCGAGCCCGAAGCGCTAAATTCTCAATTCCCGAATGAGCCTCCCGAATATCTTTTTCTATATTCGGGATAGAAATCATAAAGGCTGCGGCGCCAAAAACGATACTCGTAATCGCCATCACCACGATCAATTCCAGGAGCGAAAAGCCACGATGGCTCTCCCCCGGAGGGATCGTTCTGGGCGACGATATCATAAAAAAAGGGGAGCTAAGGAAGCCTAGTTCTGAGGTTCCTTTTGACTACTCATATCGTCCTCAGAACCAAACTGTTTGTCGGGACCAGCTGAAATGATTTCAGGCCGGCTTGGGTCCTTGCTGCCTGGATACTCGTATTTGTATTTGGTATCCCAGGGGTCAAAAAGGGC
>DIHU01000206.1:0-9251 GCA_002420315.1 Akkermansiaceae bacterium UBA5688 | reverse complement strand
TCTTCATCATCCAGAGCCTGCACCCAATCACGAGGCCGGGGTGAGCTTTGGGGCCGCTTCAGAAGAGCTTCGAGTCCTTGACTGGTCGATGGATACTTTCCCCCGATGTTTTTGTAGGCCTCCAGCGCCGACGAAAACGAGGTCATGTCTTGTCGGGAGGTGCTCACTGCCGCCGAATCCTTGATCCTGCCCATGCTGTAAATCGCTCCCCCTAAAATAAGCCCAATGATTCCCATCACAATGACCATTTCGAAGAGGCTAAATCCACGAGCCATCCGCGGTGAGATCCCTTTGTTTCCTTTTGATTGAATTTTCATGATTTTGTTGAGGTGAAGGTTCTATCTATAAAAGCGCCGAAGGGGCAAGAAGTTGTCGGTTGTTTTTATAAAAACAGCCGTTGATTTTCAACCGGTAGATCGAACGGGGGCCAAAATCGACGAAAACTGCTAAATCACAATAAATTACCACTCAAAATCTCATATTTTGGATTAAAACGCAGCCTCGACTAAGTTGATATCTGGTTTTGCTCCCTCCTCGAGCACGATTTCCACCACATCATAGCGCCAAGAGATCTCGCGCCGAAGATCGTGGTTCTTGCCGGGGCGAACCTCTTTCCCAAGCAAACGCAGCCATTCCGTGGCTCCACGGGTGATTAAAGCCCGTTTTCCAGCATTCACGGCACGCATTGGACGGCCATAATCACGCCGAGTTCTCGTCTTCACCTCCGCAAAAACGAGAAGATCAAGATGATCACCGCCCCGCAGAACTAGATCAACCTCGCCCCCCTTGGGGGCCCGAAAATTACGAAAAAGGACCTTCCAGCCACGAGATTGTAGGTATTTCGCAGCAATTTTTTCGCCCAAAGCCCCAATTTGGTGAGGCGAAAGCTTACTCAAGCGGCAAGGACAGTTGAGCAACCGGCTGGAACGAGCGACGGTGGATTTCGCACGGACCCAAAGACCGGAGGGCTTCAAGATGAACTTTTGTGCCATATCCTTTGTGCTTTTCGAATCCGTAACCGGGAAAGCGAACCGCCGCTTCCCGCATGATACGATCACGGGTCACTTTGGCGAAAATACTGGCGGTTGCAATAGAAAGACTCTTGGAGTCGCCTTTCACAATTCCCTCATGGGGGTAAGGGAAATTCGGAACAGGAAGCCCGTCGATCAGGCACATCCCTACTTTTACCCCAAGCCCCTTCACCGCCCGTGCCATCCCCAGATGGGTCGCCTTCAGGACATTCACTTCGTCAACCTCCTTGGCCTCCACAAGACAAACCGACCACTTGATATCCGGATTTTCGCTTAACTCGTCATATAGCGCCTCACGCTTCTTTTCGCTAAGCTTCTTGGAGTCGTTAATCAGAGGATGTTTAAAATCAGGAGGAATAATCGCCGCCCCCACCGAAACCGGGCCCGCTAAAGGACCACGCCCAGCTTCATCCACACCGATCACAATCCCAAGCTCGGTAAAACGTTTTTCAAATTCAAGATCAGGCATCACATTAGCGAGATTCTAGCTTTCTCAGTTCCTCAGCTAAACTCTTTGAGCAAGCCTGACCTCTGCACATCGATAAATCCACCTTCTTATTTCTAGAAGGTCCCCCGAACGACCTCCGACAATTTTAAAAAATCTAGAGCACTTTTATACGCTCCCTCAAGCGGAAATGATCATTGCACCATCGAGGGTCATCACCCCAATGCATAAGCCAACCTTCTGAGACAAATCGTTTAGGATTACAACCAGTGACTAACGTTGTTCAATTTCTGGCCTGAATTCTCACTTGTGATCCCCTTTTTCGGATTTACGCTTCATCAGAATAAGAACATTTCATTTGAAGAAGGACATCATTATCATTGGAGCAGGCCCCGGCGGACTTACCGCAGCTATGCTTCTCGCCCATCGGGGCTATAACGTCACCCTCTTAGAAAAAGAGGATCGCGTAGGTGGCCGAAGTGCTCGGATCAACCTTGGCCCCTACTCCTTCGACACAGGCCCTACTTTTCTTCACCAAAAGTTCACTCTCGACGAAATCTTCGCTGAGGTGGGCCGCAAGAGCGATGACTATCTTGACTTCGTAAAGCTCGATCCCATGACTCGGCTTACCTGGGGAGATGTGTCTCTTGAAACCAGCTGCGACCGCAAAAAAATGGCCGCTAATATCCGCTCAGTTTTCCCCGAAGAGGAAGAAAATTTCCTCCGCTTCATGAACGAACATGCCCAGAAATTACGGACGATTTTCCCGTGCCTTCAAAAGCCCTACCAAAAGCTTTCCTCCTACCTTGACCCGACTCTTTTCAAAGCGCTGCCACACGTCGCCACCACAAAATCGGTGATGGATGTCTTAGGAAACTACTTCACCGACGATCGGCTCAAACTCGCTTTTACCTTCCAAGCAAAATACCTCGGCATGTCACCCTGGAAATGCCCCGGGCTCTTCAGTATTCTTTCCTACATCGAATACGAACACGGCATCTACCACACCCAAGGGGGACTCTCTGAAATCTCCGAAAGTATGGCTCGTGTAGTAGAGGAGGAGGGAGGCGAAATCCGTTTCAACTCCGAGGTGAAGGAGATTAAATACGCTGGCAAGACCGCCGCCGAGGTCGAACTTACCGATGGTCAAGTCCTGTCCTGCGATCAGCTCGTCGTCAATGCAGACTATGCGTATGCGCGTAGTAGTATCTTCGGGAAGAAAAAGAAATCCCGCGAAGAACTCCTCAAGAAAAAATATTCGTGCTCCACCTTCATGCTCTACCTTGGCGTAGATAAAATCTATGAAGAGCAACCACACCACCACATCATCTTTGCAGAAGATTATCACCGTAATCTAAATGAGGTCCTTGAGGGAAAGACGATCTCGAAGGATATGTCGATTTACATCCGAAATTCCAGCGTCACCGACCCCACGGTCGCTCCTCCCGGACACTCTCAACTCTACCTTCTCGTTCCAACCGTGAACACTCGTCATGGTCACGATTGGGAGGCCGAAAAAGAAGCTTACGCGGAACAAATTATTGACCGCATGATCGAGAAGACAAACATGAAAGACCTCCGCGAACACATCGTCGAGAAAAGGGTCCTCACCCCAACAAATTGGGAGGACTCTAATATCTTTATCGGAGCGACCTTCAACCTTGCCCATACCCTAAATCAAATGCTCCATTTCCGACCGCAAAACAAGCTCAAGGGCTTTGACAATCTTTACCTCGTCGGAGGTGGAACCCATCCAGGCAGCGGGCTCCCAACAATTTACGAAAGCGCTCGCATCACCGCGAATCTCATCGATGAGGAATATGGCACGAAACGTCAACGCATCGACTTTGCTACAAAACTTCTCGAAGAAACCGCGAAGTAAACTACTTCAAGAATTTACGGATCCAACGGTAGGCCTTCTTGTAAGGGGGTAACATTTCAGTAAAATCTTTTTCGAAAAAGAAGCGCTTTGTCACCGACTTTTCGTAGCTGAAAGACTCAACCCCAAATCTCCCCCGATACCTCCCATATCCACTCTGACCTACCCCCCCCAACGGAAGCTGTAGTTGCGAAGACTGCTTCATCGTATCATTCAGACAGAGCGAACCCGAAGGCAAAGCCCTCGTCACCGCATTCGTAAAATCTGCCTGCCTGCTGAAACAATAAACCGCCAGCGGAGTTTCCATCTTCTCCAAACGCCCCACGAGTTCATTCTGATCAGTGAACCCTACGATCGGAAAGACTGGTCCGAAGATCTCTTCCTGCATCGCCGGGTGATCCCAGCCCGCATTTAGGATGATTCGAGGGGCCAGAAAAAAACGCTCCTCATCATCCTCGCCGAAGGTCTTCACCTCACCTTCGCAAAGGGTCTTCACCCTTTCTAAATGATCAGATGAAATCATCGCAGCCATCTCCTCCGACCAGGGGATTTCTTTTAGAACCTCCTCACACGCCCTCTCAAAATCAATCCTCACCTTCTCTTTCACCGCGACAAAATCCGGTGCGAAACAGGTCTGCCCTGCATTGAAAAACTTTCCAGCAAGCGCCCGACGCGCCGCAATCTTTAGGTCTACTCCTTCATCTACCAGACAAGGACACTTGCCACCCAACTCCATCAAAGTCGGCGTCAAAGACTGAGCCGCCTTGATCGCCACTTTCCGACCCACCTTGGTACTCCCCGTAAAAAAGATGAAATCAAATTTCTCCTCCAGCAAAGCCTCCACAACCTCCGCTCCTCCCGTGACCACTTCAGCCCCACCCTGGTCAAAAACCTCCTCAATGATTTCACATAAAACCCGCTCACTCGCCGGAGCTAATTCCGAAGGCTTCAACACCACTGTATTTCCAGCTGCAATCGCCGCGATAATTGGGCTAAGAGATAACTGAAAGGGGTAATTCCAAGGAGCGATCACAAGGACTACCCCAAATGGTTCGCGGTCAATCCAACTGCGGCAGGGCCAAAAATAAACCGGTGAACCCACCCGGCTCCGCCTCAGCCATTTTTTCATCTTTTTACGAACAAGTCGCAACTCCTGCAGCAAAAAATAATACTCCGAAAGATATGCCTCCATCCCCGGTTTTCCCAAGTCCTCAGCCAAAGCAGCCAAAAGATCATCGCGCCTCGAAAGTAATACTTTCTCAAGTTTCGCCAGGGCATCCCGTCTATCATCCAACCCGAGAAAAGCCCCCGAGCAAAAAAACTTCCGCGCGCGCCCTACAACTTCCCGAATACCGTCAGACATCCCCTACAAACTAAAATGCTTCGCCCTGTTGACAAGGGAAGACTCCCAACGAAGATGGCCATCAGTGAAGACGTCTAAAGTTGCAGTCATCGGCGCCGGCCTTGGCGGGCTTTCTGCTGCCATCTCACTTCGAGCTGCCGGCTATCAAGTCGAAGTCTTTGAAAAGAACGAGAAAATCGGAGGAAAACTCAACCTTTTCGAAAAAGACGGCTTCACCTTCGACCTCGGGCCCTCGATTTTCACCCTCCCTCAGTTCTTTCGAGATCTCTTCGAGCGAGCCGGAAAAAGGATGGAAGACTACGTCCAACTCGACGCCGTTACTCCCCACTGGCGTAACTTTTTCGAAAAAGGACCTTTTATCGATCTTTATCAGGAAAACGAGCTTATGAAAACTGAGCTCGCGAAACTCCCTGGTGATCTTGAAAAGAATTGGGCTGAACTCCAAGATTTCCTCGATTATGGACGCAAGCAATTCGGTGTCGTCAACGACGGCTACTTCAACAAGGGCCTCGATAGTCTGTGGGAGTTTATCAAGCACTACAAGTTCAGCCTCATAGGTGGTAAGATCGACTACCGCGCGACGATGGCCGAATCCATTGCCAAGCGCCTGAGCGATCCTAAGCTCCGCATGATTTTTGAATACTTCATCAAGTATGTTGGGTCCTCGGCTCTCCAAGCTCCCGGCTACATGAACTTGATGCCCATTATCCAATACGACTACGGTCTTTGGTATGTCCGCGGTGGCATGTATCAACTCGCAAACGGCCTTGGGAAATTAATGCGGGAAATGGACATCACCATTCACCTCAACGCCGACGTTCAGAGTATCACAAAAGAAGAAAAAAAAGTGACAGCGGTCAATCTTGCCGACGGCACCTCTCATGCTGCGGACGTTATCGTGAGTAACATGGAAGTTATTCCGGCCTACCAAAAACTCTTGAACGAGCCATTTGCCTTCACCCAAAAACTCGACCAAAAATTCGCGCCCGCCTGCTCAGGTATCGTTCTCCATATCGGAACAAACAAGACCTTCCCCCAGTTGGCTCACCACAACTTTTTCTTTTCTGAAAACCAGCACAAGCACTTCAAGACTGTCTTCGAAAAACAAGAACTTCCGGAAGATCCGACGCTCTATGTGGTGGCCCCGACCCGGACTGATCCGACAAAGGCCCCGACCGGTTCTGACAACATCAAAATTCTTCCCCATATCCCACCACTCCGTGAGGGTTCGAATATCACTCATGAAGACTACGTCGCTCTAAAAGAACGCTGCCTCGATAAAATGGAGCGCTGCGGCATTAAGGGACTCAGGGAAAGCATCGTCGTCGAAGATCTTCTCACTCCAGTCGATATCGAAAAGATGTATCGTTCTAACCGCGGGTCAATTTATGGAGTTGTTACCGACTGGAAGCGGAACTATGGATTCAAGGCTCCCAAAACTTCTTCTAAATATAAAAACCTCTACTTTACTGGTGGCAGTACTAATCCAGGTGGTGGAATGCCCATGGTGATTCTCTCTGGGCAAAAATGCGCCGACCGTATTATCGCGCGCCACCCTCTCTCGTGAAACAAGCATCCTACTTGTGAAACCTTAGAAAATAAATGTTCCTCGCCCTTCCAGTCATCGCACTTCTGATTTCTTTCGCGATTCTCTTCTCTCTTTGCCGTCCACGCTACCTCACCTCAAAAACCACCAATGCTGGGAAAATTTCCATCATTATACCAGCTCGGGACGAAGAACATAATATTACTAAGCTTCTCACCTCCATTCGCAGCCAACCCATTCAACCATTGGAGATCCTCGTCATCGACGATCAATCGACTGACCAAACTGTCGAAATGGCCTGCGAGCTAGGAGCTACGGTTATTTCAGGAAAAGAAATGCCTGTAGGTTGGAAAGGCAAGACTTGGGCTTGCCAACAAGGAGCCGCTGCGGCGGTTGGTGAATGGTATCTTTACCTCGATGCCGACATCACCCTCCTTGAGAATGGACTCGCTAAATTGGCAGCTCTTACCTCAATTAATGCCATCCATTCTATTTGCCCTTTCCACAAAATCCAGAGGCCCTACGAACAGCTCTCCGCCTTTTTTAATACCATCACCCTTGCCGGCGTCGACACCTTTGCAGCAACCCCATCTTCTCAGGGCACCCTCTTCGGCCAAGTCCTCTTAATTCACCGCGACCACTACCACAATGCCGGAGGCCACGAAGCGGTCAGAGATGAGATACTAGAGAACTTCCAATTCGCCCAACGCCTCAAAGCCCAGAAACACGACGTGAATTTATATCTAGGTAAAGGAGCAGTCGAGATGCGTATGTTCCCCCAAGGCCTCGCTCAACTCACAAGCAGCTGGAAAAAGGGCTTCCTTGCCGGAGCCGCTCAATCCCCAAAGCGCGCGCTTCTCACTACCTCACTCTGGCTCACCGGAGGCATGATGCTAATAGTGGCCTTCACACTCATTCCCTTTGCAAATGCTGCTTTCCTATCAGCAACTCTCTTGTGCTCATTTTGTTACGGTATTCTCTCCTTCTTTTGCTTTCGCCTCGCCGGAAACTTCTCAATCTTAACAGCTCTCCTTTTTCCGATCCCCCTCTTATTCTATCAAATCCTCTTTTTTAAGGCTCTCCTTGATCAAAAGAAAGGCGTTAAAGCGACCTGGAAAGGTCGCATCATCGACTGACAACACGCCATGTGGCTCGAATTTTCCAACCTAACCATCACCTTGCTCAACTGCCTTGGCATCCCCGCGGTCCACTTGGCGATCGCTTGGCTCTGCGAACAATTCGGCGACCACCATTTCGTCCGTTGCCTCCCGTCTGTCGCACCAAAGCCGAATAAATTTTACGAAAAATACCTCTTCATCCGCCGATGGAAGCCTCTACTTCCAGATGGAGCACCATGGTTCGATGGCTTCCCGAAGAAAAAGCTTAAATCTACCGAGCCAGATTACCTCCGTAAGTTTATTCTGGAAACCCGCCGCGGCGAATTTTCCCATTGGATTCAGTGGATCCTAATCACCGGCTTTATTGCGTGGAATCCATTTCCAGCCAACCTCGTAATCATCGCTTACGCTTTCGCCTCAAACGTTCCCTGCCTTCTCAACCTTCGACACACCCGTCAGCGTCTTCTCCCTGCCCTCATAAAACAGTTATAATTGAGGATTCATCCAAGGTTCATCCTCATTCGGATACATTCGCGCTGTCATGAAACAAGCCAAGCTCATCGTAACCATAATCTCTGCTTTCCCATTCATGCTTTCCGCCCAAGGCCCAGGTGGTCCCGGAGGTCCTCCTCCGACCGATCCCCTCACGACCCTTCTCGATAAGAACGAAGATGGCAAACTCTCAGCGGGGGAAATCAAACGCGCTCCAAAAGCCCTTCTTAAACTCGACGAAAATAATGACGACGCGATTAGTTCCGATGAATTAAAACCCGAAGAACCTAAGAAGAGCCGACGCCAGCGCCGCAAAGAACGAGACGGAGAAGGGCAACAGCCACGCCCTCCTCAACCAAAAAAGTCCCCACTGATGGAAGCTCTCGACACCAATGAAGACGGAGAACTTTCAAAAGAAGAAATCGCGAACGCCATCAAGTCATTGACTGCTCTCGACAAAGATCGCGACGGAAAACTTTCCCAAGAGGAATCTGGACTCGAATCAAAAAAAGACCTGGAGCGCAGCGGGCCTCCTCAGAGTGGGCCTGGTGGGCCTCCGCAAGGTGGAAAAGGAAAGCCTCCACAGGGTGGGCAAAGACCAGCTCGTCGCTAAAAATTTCAACTTCGATGCCCCGCTAGATCGTATCAATGCGAACTAGCGGAATTCTTTTGCATAACTCTAAAAGCTTATTTCTGTTTTTTTAAATAATCTAGTAGAAGCCTGACTCCAACCCCGGTTCCGACAGGGCCGCCTTGATAATCTCGGCGCGCCGCCCCCCAAGCAGTCCCAGCTATATCTAGGTGAGCCCAAGGAACATCACCTACAAAGTTTGAGAGAAAAGCACCCGCAGTAGATGAGCCTGCCCCTGTTGACGGACTTCCAATATTTTTCAAGTCCCCAACCGAGCCTTTCATATCTTCTTTATGAAAATCAATAATCGGTAACGGCCAGACTAGTTCACCAGTCGTCTGCCCCGAAGCCACTAGTTCATCTGAAATCGTTTTGCTATTTCCCATTACTCCAGTCAATTCATGACCAAGAGCTACCACCACCGCCCCGGTTAAAGTCGCTAAATCAATCATGGCATCCGGCTTGATCGTTTTCTTAGCATATGCCAGTGCGTCAGCTAAAATCAGGCGCCCCTCGGCATCCGTATTAAGAACCTCAATCGTAAGCCCATTACTCGCAGTCACGACATCACCTGGCTTCACTGAACTTGCATCAGGCATATTTTCCGAGGTTGGGACAAGACCGTGAACCTCTACATCAGGATTCAAACGCGCAAGCGCATGAAAGGTTCCCAGCACGGCTGCGCCACCAGACATGTCATATTTCATCTCATCCATGCGTGCCGATGGCTTGATACTGATTCCACC
>DIHU01000032.1 GCA_002420315.1 Akkermansiaceae bacterium UBA5688 | reverse complement strand
GGGCACTACTAGAACTCTTAATTGGCGGACTTTTCCCCGCGATCGTTGGGGCCGGTTCTACCTTGATAGGTTCGGGCTCTTCCTCAAAACGGTTTTTAAATTCCAGCTCCTCGATAACCAAGAGCTCTTTACTTATCAGCTCCGGGACTTCTGCATAATCTGGCTGATCCTTATTTGGAACAAAATATTCAACCCGGGCAAAGGAAGGGCCATTCGGAACCGTAATCATCCGCTCCGGTGCAAAATTAGGCTCAGCCTCAGGCTTTTCACGGACCGGCTCCGCGTAATCTACCACGACTGGTTCATAATTAGTCTGCGTTTCGCTCATCGCAAAATGAACCCGCGTTATCAAGGCAAGCACAGTGCAAATTGCCACCACCCCTACGACAGCCACCAGGAAGGAGACCGACAGGCTTTTCCCACAACCGGTGACCCGGGTCTGGAGAGTTGGAATCAACTTGTTATAATATTCTCCCTCCCACCAATTTGCTGTCGCTCGATTATCTTGTGTTGGCGCTCAATTGTCTTCTGAGAGAGAAAGAAGTTTTCTTATTGGCCTTTGGGAGGTGTCGGCAACGCTCTATCAAAAGTAAAAAGTTTCCTCAGCCATTGATCTCCCAGCCTTTGCGATACTCTTTTGTAAGAAGTTTGTTCGCAGCTTCATCATTAGTAATTCGGAAATTTTTGGCATCCCAATCAAGCGTCTGACCGGCACGGTGGGCCACATTCCCGAGCAAATTATGTTCAATTAATGACCCTGAGTAATCGAAGTTACAGAGTGTTTTCCCTTCGCCAAGGCAGGCCTTCAGCCATTCATTGTAGTGACCTGCAGAAGGCGCAATTGACTGCTCGGGCCTCTGGTAATATTTAAACTTGGCCGACGGGCTAAGGATATTTTTACCATAATCGGAAACCAGAACTCCGTTTTCACCAACGAACGCCACACCGATGCCCCACTTGTCAATAACAGTGTCGTTACCCACCATTGGCTGAAGAACCTCGCTCCGGCGCTTCATTCCTTCCGGTCCATGATACCACACCACCTTCAAATCATCAGGATGCTGCCAGGTAATTTCCTGCCAGGGTGCAGCTCCAATCGAATCAGGCGCTGGGCCCTGCGAGGAAATCTTAGTTGGGTGCCGAAGCTTCAAAGCCCACCACGCCAAATCAATCAAATGACTTCCCATATCTCCAGGAACGCCATTTCCGAACTCCCAACGACGATTCCAATTCAAATTACCGCCCTTCCAATATCCTTCGTTGTATGCTCGATCGGCGGCTGGCCCAAGCCAGACATCCCAGTCAAAGTAATCAGGCACTGCCTGCTTCTCTAAAACGGCCTGTTCCACATCTCTAATGCTCCGGCTGCACCAGACATGCGCTTCTTTCACCCGACCAATCGCCCCGGCTTGGATTAATTCCACGGCGCGACGATAGCTCCCCCCGGCATGAATTTGCGTTCCCATTTGAGTCGCAATCTTCCCCTTTGCTTTTGCATATTCCTCCTGCATCCAACGAGCTTCCTGAACTGTATGAGCCAGCGGTTTCTCACAATACACATGTTTCCCAGCCCTCATCGCTGCAATCGCCGCCGGCGCATGATGGTGGTCCGCCGTGCTGATTACCACCGCATCAATCTCTGGATTGCTTACCACTTCGCGCCAATCCGTCGTCGTCTTTGCTCCCTTAAATCTTTTCTGTACCGCCTCAAGTGTCTTCCGATTGATATCGCAAAGGGTATGGATATTCTCCGCCTTTACTCCATTCAAGTTTGCTCCCCCTCGACCCCCAGAGCCGATGATTCCCATATTAAGTTTTCCGTTTGGCGACTCACCCCGCACCACCGAGGGAGCAAGGGCGGAAGCGATACCAAAGCCGACAAACTTTCTTCGGCTAAAATTTGAGATCTGTTTATTCATAATTATTAATCGTTTTTGCTATGGATTTCGACAAGTTTGCGATCTCGATGGCGTATTGCAAGACCATGATTCTAAAAAAATTCCGAAACCAATCGATTCTCGGAGCCATCTTCCTTGGCGTCTGTGTCGCTCCAAGCTTCTCTGATGAGAAAGAGACTAAAATCAAAAGTACTTCCGACCTAAAAAAGGCATTTATTGACGGCACCGGGCAAGGGTGGCGTAAGCTCACCAGCGAAGATTTTGTGAATGTGAATTGCCATCCAAAAACCTGGACCTGGAACGGCGGGCACGCCTTCTGCACTGGCAATCCCGTAGGCGTCATTCGGATGAAAAAGCCCACCAAAAACTTTGAACTCGTCTGCGAGTGGATGCACAAAAAGCACGCGGGAAACTCCGGGATTTTCGCTTGGGCCAGCCCCGCTTCAATTGAGAAACTCGCCGCGGGAAAAGGCCGCCTCCCCGACGGCATTGAAATCCAGGTTCTCGACCTTGGTTACGAAACCAACTGGGAGAAAAGTAAAGGCACACCTTCTGATTGGTTTACCTCCCACGGTGATGTGTTCCCCACCGGACCAGCTAAAATGAAGCCCTTCCCACCTGTCGCTCCAAACGGCAAACGCAGCTTCCCGACCAAACGTCTCACAAAGGGTATCAATGAGTGGAACCACTACTACATCCGAGCCGTTAATGGCGAGGTACGCCTTTGGGTAAATGGCGAAGAAGTTTCGGGCGGAACCAACTGCAACCCCGCCGAAGGCTACCTCTGCCTTGAATCCGAAGGTTCCCCCATCGAGTTCAAAAACATTCGGCTCCGGATTTTGCCTTAAAATGGCCGTCGCTACCAAGAAGAACCCCAGACAAATCCTACTGCGACTGACCACCGACCAGCTCATTGATCCTAATAATTACATCGCGCGCCTGAGACATCGGATTCACGGCTCGATCGTGGTGCACCAAAACTCCATTCCAAAACAGGAAAGTCTCGCGACGTGGCTTGCTCTTGGGATGCTCGATTCGATAGGCCTCACAAATTACTCCGGTCGTATCGCAGAGAAGGGAAAAGGGAATATCGAACTTGTCCGAGAAAGACCGTTGCTCGGCAATCGTGTCCATGGAGACGCCAGTCACCTGAATCTTGTTTTCCGTCAATATCGTAAATGCAGACCGCAGCGATTTCACTTGCTTGATTCATCCCGGCGTATCGGCTTTTGGATAAAAGAAAACAACCGCCCACGGACCAGACGTGGCAGTCTTCATATTTACCTCTTGCCCAAATTGATCCAGTGCGGATACCGCTGGTGACCGCCAACCATTCATATGAGGGTCGACATTTTCGTAAACCGTGCACGCCGTCGTAAAAACTGCGAAGCAGGATAGAAAAAAACAACATACAGCTTTCACGAAAGTCACTCTGCTGGATCAAATCAACCTCTGCAATCAGTCTTTCAAATTCTCAGCAAGGAATCCCAGTGAAACTAAAAACCGATCCATCTCTTTCACCGTCTCATCATATTTCGACGTGTTAAAAAAACCGTGCGCCTGTTCCTTATAAAGGAACAACTCAGAACGAACTCCCGCCTCCTTCATGAGAAGTCGATACTTCTTCGCTGTCGCTACTGGGATCAACTTGTCCTTAGTGCCCAGAAACACGATCGTAGGAGGAGTCTCTTTATCAAGATTGTGCATCGGCGAGATCTGTTTCCAGTAATCCTTCACCCTGCTATGACCATATCCTTTCGGACCATTATCATAGACCGGATTAAAGAGCACCAATGCATCTGGCTTAGAGGAAACCGACACATCCTCGCCCTTTTCAAGAATACCCTTCGTCGTGCCAGTCGCCGCCGCCACATGTCCTCCTGCCGAGCCACCACCAGCAGCCAGCTTGCTGGGATCAATCCCCAATTTATCCGCATGAGAACGAACCCATCGAACCGCCGAATTTCCATCTTTGACACACTCGAGGGGCGACGTTCCATTGCGGCTCTTGACTCGATACTCTGCTGAAATCGCCACCATTCCACGCTTCGCAAGATAATCGCATTGCGGATAAAACTGCGAGGGCGTTCCACCGCTCCAACCACCACCAAAGAAAAAAACAATCGCTGGCTTCCGATCACTCGCCTTGTGACCTTCAGGATTAAAAATGTGAAGCTGAAGCTCAACATTTCCGACCTTTTTGTAAGTCTTTTGCTCGTCAGGGATTAGCGTCTCTGCGAGCGACATGGAACAGGCAACGACGAGTGATAAAATAAATTTCATGAAAATAAATACGTCTCAAGATTACATCATTCTTCGTAAGACAGCGTGAAAATCCTACGGACGTTCTCCGACTTTCCAGTCCACCGCTCTTGGATTCTCTCTTACTCTTCCCATTCCCTCGACTGTTAGCCAACCGATCGCCACCAGAGCCCCTATCAAACAGAGCCAAATCAACAGGCGTCCAAACCATGGTTCCCCAACCGGTTCATGAATTCGCAATGCAGGACTTCGCTCATCAACGAATGGAATCGGATTGGTCTCCTCCTTCTTCTTCGGAAATTTCAGCTGTTTAATCGCTAGGCTCGCCAACAACTGACGAACTTGCTCTTTGGCATCATAATTCGTGCCCGGGCTTATTCCTGCGGCAATATCCGAAAACCATCTGAAATAGTCGATTTGAAAGACACAGCTTTCAGGACTCTCTCCGGAAAAAAAAATCTCAGCAGTTTCGAAATTTACCACCCCCGCCATTCGCCCAAAATCATTCAGCAATTGATTGGCATGTTTCGAAACTGTCTGTATTTCTTGCTCCTCAATTTTAATCTCACTTACCAATTTTCCTTTCTCCCACCGCGACATCACCCACGGAATTCCTTTTTCATCCAAACCACAGTCCAGCACTTCAGTTAAAGACGAGTGCCGAAGAGCCTTGAGTTCCGCCAAAGCCCCTCGAAGATTCTGCGACCGCTTCAGATGCTCACGGTCATCTTCTTCCAATAAAATACGCGTGAGCCTCAAGATAGTTCCGTCGCTCCCTCGAACCCGGTGAACCGTGCGAGTCTGGCTCTGCTCGATAAGGTTCTGAATCTGAAATTTTGCGGTCATTAATTTACGGGATCTCAATTTAACCAAGCCAACGACAACGCGTCCAGCGAATCTCCAGGCCAGAAATCCCCTTCGCCTTTTTCATACCATCCGTTAACCTCCTTCTATGGCTCACATCCAAGATCTTCTTCAGGAAATCTCTCTTCTTTCATCGACCTCTGCCACTCTTGGTTGGGACCAAGAAACCTATTCGCCCACACGGTCGGTCGTGCATCGAGCTAAACAGCTCGCTTACCTCCAAGGCAAAATCCACAAGCTTCAAACCTCAGACGAATTTTGTGAGGGTCTCGCCTCCCTTGATCCTGCCAACCAACGCGAACTCACCCACCGCTACGAACGAGCCACCAAGCTGCCA
This sequence comes from Akkermansiaceae bacterium UBA5688, assembly GCA_002420315.1. Classification (GTDB taxonomy): domain Bacteria; phylum Verrucomicrobiota; class Verrucomicrobiia; order Verrucomicrobiales; family Akkermansiaceae; genus SW10. The sequence goes on along the minus strand of DIHU01000032.1, from coordinate 5,801 downwards.
CAGGAACTTGTAGAACGTGACTCCGAAACATCCTCACTCGCCAAGGCCGCCTGGTCCGAGGCTCGCGAAAAAAACGAATTCCAAACCTTCGCTCCCCACCTTGCCAAGCTCCTCGAAATCGCCCGTGAAAAGACTGACCACTGGGGCTTCGAAGATGAACCCTACGACGCTCTTCTTTGTGAATACGAACGTGGAGCTAAAACCCGCGAAATTGCCGCCCTCTTTGAATCCATTGATACCGAGCTCGCAGAAATCGCCGCCGCCGCTGTTGAAAAATCATCCGTCATCCCCGCCGATTTTCTTCACGGCCCCGCCCCGATCGAAGCTCAACAAACCTTAAACCGCGAAATAGCTGAATCTCTCGGCTTCGACTTTGCCCAAGGTCGAATCGACACCACCGCCCACCCCTTCTGCACCACCCTCGGACCTGCCGACGTTCGCCTGACCACACGCTACGAAAATAACGACTTCTCTTCTTCGCTCTTCGGTGTCATGCACGAAACCGGCCACGGGCTTTACGAACAAGGCCTTCCCGCCTCCCACTTCCACCTTCCTTCGGGCCAAGCCGTCTCCCTTGGCGTTCACGAATCCCAATCACGCCTCTGGGAAAATCACGTTGGTCGTTCCCGCCCCTTTTGGGAAAAATGGTATCCCCGCGCCCAAGAGCTATTTGACCATCTTAGCGAAATCTCGCTCGATGAATTCCTCCCCGCTGTTAATCGTGCCGCTTATTCCCCAGTCCGCGTCGAAGCTGACGAAGCCACTTACGATCTCCACATTCTCCTCCGCTTCAAACTCGAACGCGCCCTCCTCGCAGGAGCCCTGGAAGTCGCAGATGTTCCCGCTGCATGGAATGACGAATTCGAAAAACTCTTCGGCTTCAGACCCACAACTGATTCCGAGGGCTGTCTTCAGGACATCCACTGGTCCATGGGTGGACTCGGATACTTCGCTACTTATTCGCTAGGAAATATCAATTCCGCCCAACTCTTCGAAGCTGCCATGAAAGATGAGTCCACCTCCTCTGCTTTTATAAAAGGCGACTTCCTTCCTCTGCTCGGCTGGATGCAAAAGAACATCCACAAACATGGCTCCAATCTCTTTCCTCAAGATCTAATGGAACAAGCCACTGGATCCAAAACTGATCCCAAACCCTATCTCCAGCATCTCCGTAGTCGTTTCACCAATGAGCTTGGATAGCATTCAACTGGCCACTTGAACTAAGGTTCAAGCTCTATGGCCCTTGATCGTAGCTAAGAGCTAAAAATACAAAATGCGCCACTTGACTTATTTTATTATTTTCATTATTCTAGAATTATGAAACTAATGGAGGCCAGTATTGCTTTGTTCGCACTTGCGCAAGAATCCCGATTAGAAGTGTTTCGACTCCTCGCTAAGAACAGTCCAGATGGTCTTTGCGCCGGAGATCTTTCAAGGGCCCTAGACATTCCCAAACCCACCCTTTCTTTCCACCTCAAGGAATTGAGCACCGCAGGTCTGATCGATTCGGAGAAGAACGGACGCTCCATCAAGTATCGGCTCCAAGATAAGAGAATGTCCCAACTAATGGCATTCCTCACTGAAGATTGCTGCCAGGGACGGCCCGAACTTTGCTGCCCAAAAAAACCCAATATTTCTTAACAAGTATTAAAAAAATCATGCCTACAAAAATTGGAATTAACGGATTTGGCCGTATCGGCCGACTCGATCTCCGCGCAGCCTTCGACTCGAAGGAGCTAGAATTTGTCCATATCAATGAACCTCATGCCAACGCGCAGGCTGCTGCACACCTTCTTGAGTTCGATACCGTGCACGGTCGCTGGGATCACGAAATCACCGCAGATGAACAATCGATCACAATTGATGGGCAAACCATCAGCTATTCATCAGCCGACACCCCAGGTGCCGTTGATTGGGGTGAAAAAGGAGTTGAACTCGTTCTAGAATGCTCTGGCAAATTCAGAACTCCAGCTCTTCTCCAACCCTATTTTGATCAGGGGATCAAAAAGGTCATCGTGGCAGCTCCAGTCAAGGACGGCGCCCTCAATATCGTGGTTGGGTGTAATGAACATCTCTATCGGCCCAGCGAACACCACCTCATTACCGCCGCTTCCTGCACCACCAATTGCATCGGCCCAGTAGTCAAGATCATCAACGAAACCTTCGGTATAAAACACGGTATGATTACCACCCTTCACGATCTCACCAACACCCAGACCATCGTGGATGCTCCTCATCCAGACCTCAGACGAGCTCGCTCTGCAATCAACTCGCTTATCCCGACAACCACTGGATCGGCCACCGCCATTACCATGGTTTATCCCGAATTAAAGGGCCGCCTCAACGGCGTGGCTGTTCGCGTCCCTATGCTCAACTCGTCCCTAACCGACTGTGTCTTCGAATTGGAAAAAGAAAGCTCCGTCGAAGAAGTCAACGCAGCGCTCAAGACAGCATCGGAAGGCGAACTCAAAGGAATTCTCGGCTACGAGGAACGACCTCTAGTTTCGGCCGACTACGTCAACGATCCCCGTTCAGGAATTGTCGATGCACTCTCCACTATGATGGTGAACGGGACCCAAGTTAAATTGCTCGTCTGGTATGATAATGAGTGGGGCTACTCCAATCGAATGATGGACCTCACGAAGATCGTGGCCTCATCCCTTTAAGAGATGAACGTCAAGAATTACCTGCTTGTCACTGCCGCCTACTGGGGATTCACCCTCACCGATGGCGCTTTGAGAATGCTCGTTCTTTTACACTTTCATGAAAGGGGGCTTAACCCGATCCAACTGGCCTTTCTCTTCCTCCTCTATGAATTCTGCGGAATTCTAACCAACCTTTTCGGAGGTTGGTTAGCCTCTAACAAGGGGCTCAAAATCACTCTCACCTTCGGGCTTTCTCTCCAGATCATCTCGCTAATACTTCTCTCCTTAGTCAATCCCAACTGGGGACTTTGGCTTGCGGTAGGCTACATCATGGGGACCCAAGCCCTATCTGGTGTGGCTAAAGACCTCACAAAAATGAGCTCAAAGAGCGCAGTCCGCGTGCTCCTTCCCAAAGAAGACCCCGAGACTCATTCCGGGCTCTTCCGCTGGGTCGCCATCCTCACCGGATCCAAAAACGCCCTCAAAGGGGTTGGCTTTCTTCTCGGTGGAGTTCTCCTCGCTAGCCTTGGATTTCAATGGAGCCTTTGGGTTATGGCAATCGCCCTCGGCCTGGTTTTGCTCAGTTCGATTTTTGGACTTCAAGGAGACTTGGGCCGATCGAAACAGAAGGCGAAATTCAAGGAACTCTTCTCAAAATCACGTGAAATTAACATCCTGTCCTTTGCGCGATTCTTCCTTTTTGCCTCCCGCGACATTTGGTTCGTGGTGGCCCTCCCCGTTTTCCTCAGCGCCCACCTCGGTTGGGATTTCACCGCGATCGGGTCCTTCATGGCGATCTGGGTCATCGGATACGGTATCGTGCAAGCCTCCGCTCCCGCCATTGCCAAGAAAAAGGGCGATGTTGGCCGCACGGCCACAACGACTCTTGCTTGGGGAATTGCCCTCACCGTGGTCACCGTTGCTATCGCGGTGGGGGTGCAATTTGAATGGAATCTCACAAAGACTGTCCTCGGAGGACTCATTCTTTTCGGAATCGTCTTCGCTATGAATTCGGCCCTTCATTCCTACCTCATCTTGGCCTACTCGGATTCGGACAAAGCGGCCCTAAACGTTGGCTTTTACTACATGGCCAACGCCGGCGGCCGACTTTTTGGAACCTTGCTTTCCGGCCTCATCTATCAGTGGCACGGACTTTCAGGATGCATGTGGACCAGCTCAATTTGCGTTCTTATTGCAGCTTCCACCGTCGTTGCGCTGCCACGGAATCGAGACCGTGTGAACCCAGTTTCCTAAGTTCAAGGAAAACAAAAAATCCACCGTCAACTCGTGACGATGGATCTGAAATTAGCTAAATGAAAGCTACTTCGCCTTTTTAGCAGCAAGCTCTTTAATCTTGATATTCTTGAAGCTCACGATGTCTCCGTGACCACAAAAAGCAATATGGCCTTCACGTCGCTTCGCTCCTTGATGCTTCGGCTTGGTTTTATTGATGTCATCGAGGTTGGCCTCCATTATAACCGAGCCATTCAGCTCCACTTTTACGTTAGCACCATCGATGGTCACTACCTCTTTATTCCACTCACCAACCGGCTTGAGATGACCTTTCTTGGCAGCCACTAAGGTATAAAGCCCACCGTGGAATTGGAAGTCCTTAAGATTAGCATACTTAGGGTGGGTGTTGTCGAGGATCTGGATCTCCATACCAGTGTAAGCAGCATCGCCTTGACCTGGGTAGTGAATCCCAAGTCCGTTGTTTGCTCCTGGAGTAAGCTTAAACTCAAAGTGTAAGACATAGTTGGAATACTGCTTTTCGGTCTTCAGAACGCGGCACTTTCGAGTCGAAGTGATGGTGCCATCTTTGACCTCGTAACCAGCTTGCTCAGCCTTGCCGGCAGCACCCCAATTGGCAAAATCCTTGCCGTTAAAAAGATCAACGAATTCCCCCGCGCAGGCGGAGCTGATGGTGGCGATTGCCAGTAGCATTGCTTTCATAATTTTTTAGGTTTTGGGGTTTAGAGTTCTACGGTTTTACCAGTGCGAAAGCTTTCATCGGCCGCTGCAACAATACGCATAGAGCTGATAGCATCGTCCATGTGGTCCCCAAGATCGGTATCTTCTAAAATCGCTTTGAGGAAGTATTCCTGCTCACGATAGCACAATCCGTCGTGATCCGGCTCATCGTCGGTGGTAATCCAATCGTCTTCTTTCACAAACTGACCTTCGTCATTGAGTTCACTGTAATGGAGTCTCAACGCTTCGGTCTTGCTGTGGGAATCGACATCCGCTGAAGCTCCCTCCCCACTCGCATCTTTGGCGGAGATCGTAACACAGCCTTTCGGACCAACGACGTCCTTAACGAAAAATGCGGTTTCGCTCATCATGGGACCCCAGCCGGCTTCATACCAACCAACGCTTCCATCTTCGAAGGTCACTTGTAGCTGGCCATAGTTCACCATCCCTTCTGGAAGTTCATCAGTCAGGCGGGCTCCAATTCCACTAACGCGGACCGGCTTGCTTCGAGTCATTTGGCACATCACATCAACGTAGTGAACTCCACAATCCACAATAGGAGAAATGGACGACATCAAGTTTTTATGCGTCTCCCAATTGGCGCCAGTCGACTGCTGATTCAGGTTCATCCGCATCACAAGTGGCTTACCAAGACTGTGAGAGACCTCAATGAATTTGATCCAACTAGGGTGGTGCCGGAGGATATAGCCGATCACCAACTTGCGTCCAGTCTCGCGGGCCTTGGCAACGATCTCTTCGGCTTCCGCGACCGTTTCAGCAAGAGGCTTTTCGATAAAAACATCAGCCCCAGCTTCCATCGCTGCATTTGCAAAATCAGCGTGGGTATCCGGGTAGGTTGAGATGGAGACTGCATCCGGTTTGGTCGCCTCAAGGGCTTCATAATAATCACCAAACTCAGGATAGCTTGCTTCGAGATCTTCATTGAGTGCCCTACGGCTCCCCTCAGAACGGGTAACAATCCCGCAGATCTCAAACCCATCGATCGCATGGTATGCCCGGGCATGGGAAGTCCCCATGTGACCCGCGCCAACACATAATACTCTAATCGTCTTGCTCATGATTTTGAAATTCTTTTTCCTGCTCCGCTGCAATCTCGGGATCACCCTCGGGAGGCCCTTTTTTTAAAACTTTAATTGCTTTGGAAAACTTCACCATTCCACCAAT
>DIHU01000060.1:3608-10775 GCA_002420315.1 Akkermansiaceae bacterium UBA5688 | reverse complement strand
CCGTATTGGCGTACCGCCGCAGACGGGTGAACCCAGGAATTACCATTACCACCTCGTAAAATAATTTGGTTGAAAGTCTCGGTCGGAGCATCGGAACCAAAGAGTGGAAAGCGTAATTTTCCGGCTCCATATTCATTACGAAAAGCGAGGCGAAAGTTATGTTTCCCACGATTGGGATTGCGGGAAGCATTACCATTCATCCGCATTCCAGCATCCACCTGGATAGGTGAACCGTCCGCAAAATCGATCATTTCCACCGAGACCCGCCGCTCAGACGCTGCGCCCGCATCCTGCGGGTTGACTTGAATGCCAGTTTGTTGGTCAAACAAATTCGCAACATCAGTCACAATTGAAATTGTCGGGAGATCTCGCAAAGATTCCTTGAGCTCTTCTCTTGAGTATACAGATCCAACGATATCGGGATCCATCTGAAAATCACCAGGGATCGTGCTTCCATTTCGTGACCTCCAAGGCAGGGGATAGCCCGGTGGCTGTGCCGGTTGATTCAGAACATCATCAAGAAACAAGTAAGTTTGAGTATCGACATTCGATGCTCGAAATCCGGCTTTGAATGCCGCCGCTCGAAGCACTGTGCTCGTAGTAACTTCAACCAATGCCGAAGGGGGCGAGGTCTCATTAACAGAGGTCACCTGTGTCCCATTAAGCAAGGTCGGATTACTACCATCAGTTGTGTAAATAATTGTGGCTCCAGGAGTTGCACTTCCGATAGTCACGTCGAAAGGAGCTTCGAAAAATCCACGATCGACATCGAAAGTGGTGTCGCGAACGTAGCCGGAAGCTTCAATCCCGGCATTTGGAGCTCCAGGAGTGGGAGCAACTAGATAACCTACAATCACTCCACCGGAAACATCACGAGTCTCCGCTGTTAATTCAGGGATCAATAAAACATCCGAGCTACCTGTGCTATCGTTAAGCATCTGGAATGCTAAAATATTCTCTCCACTCCGAAGCTTTCCCGCGAAGTCGAGAGGGAAGCTTTCCATCGTGTCTCCCTCGCGGATTTCTCGGCGCTCAGTCGAGATCGAATCGAACGCCAGGGGAGTAGGCAGGTTCGCAGAAGCGACAAGTTCGCCGTTAACATACGCCGCAAAACCATCCTCATAAAACAACTCCAAAGTCATCTCCACCACCTCGGCAGGATTATCGACCTCGAAAGGGATTCGGAGATAAGCACTCGCCGCGATCCCACGCATTTCCAAAATTGTATCCCCTCCCGCACCAATAAAATTTGGGTAACGATAACCATATCCAATCCCGGTTTGGGCAGAGTTCCACCCAGAATCGTCGAACCCAGTCAAGCGCCACGAATCTTCAAGGTCAGCTGGAGGAACCGTCCAAGTTCCTGTCGCAGGCCAAGGAACCAAGGTCTTCGATTCAGTGACCGAGTTCGTGCCTGTTCCATAAGCCACCCCGAAAAACTGTTTTGGAAATTCCGGAGCAAATTGGCTTAGAGGTGTAATGCCATCAGTGTCAATTAACGCGAGATATTCACCACGAGCAGAGAGCGAAAAATTGGTATGAAGGTCGCCCTGCGGATCTTTTCGGTCCTTACCTGACGCAAAAATCACAAGATATCCTCCCGCCGGAATCGTCACATCAGGTAACATCCATTGGGTAAGATCGGAAGCATTGTCCGTTAAATACAAGCCATCTGTTGAAACCGCACTTGCTCCAGCGTTGCTCAACTCAATCCAATCCGACGCCTCATCATCGCTATCCAAATACGACCCATCATTATCAGCTACAAATTCTGTGATACTGAGCTGCCCGCCGGCAATCGCAGGAAAGAGAAAGAAGAATAACCATGCGGTCACGGCCCGCCGGCTCAAAGTTAATATCATAGGCGTCGTGAGGCTTAGCGCGACCCTCTATCCCTGAGCAAGAGTAAATTCATCTAACCGTTCGCTTTGCCTGGTTTGCTCTTACCGAAAACTGATTTTAGATCCACCACTTCAGCCAGCAAAATGTCATCAGAACGAATGAGGAGATCTTGGTAAACGGCTGAGAGACGCGGGGCGGCTTCGATTATTACTCAGATAACCCGGAAGGTAAAGCTTGCTATGAACTAAGTCGTTTGTGTTTGCATTTTTACACTTGGCTCACGCCTCATAATGAGAAAATCAAAAATCCCTTTAAGATAACCCCAGCCGTAACCTATATGCATAAATAGAGCAGCAATTTGAGTCAGCATGATTTCACTAACTTTTTTTGTAAAACTCATACTACTCAGAAACCCAGCAACCAAATACGACGTTAATCCTAATAAATATAACAAACTGAACATAGGGACTAATAAGGACAGTATTCCTCCAATCACTATAAATAGTAAAAACATTACTGGAACGAGTTGGCGTAGAGTTGTAAGTGTTTTGTGTTTCTTATTAACAAAAACTTTGAAATAACCATATTGAGAAAACTGTTTAAATAATTTTTTCAATGATCCTCGAACAAAATATTGGGTTTTTGCTTCGAAGACATAATATATTTGATGACCTGCTTCTGTGATTCTAAAATTAAAATCATCATCTTGGTTTCTTGCTAGTCTTTCATCAAAGTAACCAATCTCATCAAAAATTGAGCGCCGATACATTGGAATACCGACTGTATCAACATATGAACTTTCTTTTTTTGTTCGGTAATTAGTTGAACCAACACCAAATTTACTCTCCATGACATAAGTAATAAAACGACTTAAGTCGGTATCGTAGACATGCTGATAATCTCCACCAACGCAGGCGATGTCAGGATTTTCCTCTAACGCTTTTACCAAGAGTGAAATATAATCAATAGCCAACGTATTTCTTGAACCAACAATTTGTATATAATAACCATTTGCCGCTTTACAGCCTAAGTTGAAAGCGAACGGTGTTAATTGATGATGATTATCAACTAAACGAACATTGCGATGTTTTTGCGCAAGTTCATTCAAAATATTTCTAGTGCTATCATCGCTCATACCATCCACCACAATTACTTCTAAATTTGGATAATTTGATGATAGAATGGACTCAATACAGCCTTGAATGTTTTTTTCTTCATTACGACAAGGAATTACAACGGATACCTTTTTTTCTTTCATACTAAGCTTTCGCCGATTTTAAAAAGACATCACAGACTTGTTCTATTTGTTCTTCAGATATCTCTGGAAATATAGGAAGGCTGATCATTCGTTCTGCTGCTTTTTCTGTAATAGGGAAATCACCTTTTTTATAACCTAAATAACTAAGCGCTGGTTGAATATGAAGGGGAATAGGATAATGTATTCCATAACCAATACCTTCTTCCCTCAGATTATCCATGACTTTATCTCTGTTTGAAACTTCAATTGGATAAAGGTGATAAACACATTTAGCTCCATCTATAACATCTATCGTTTTAAAACCTTTCGTTTTAAGTAGCTCATCATAAAGGAATGCTGCCTTAATACGTTTATCAGTCCACTCAACAATATATTTTGTTTTTACAGAAAGGATTCCTGCTTGAATACCATCCATACGAAAATTCCCGGCACAGAAATCATGTTTATATTTTTTTACCCTCCCATGATTAATATGCATCGTGGCAGTTCTTAATAAATCCTCATCTTGAGTGATAACCTCTCCTGCATCACCATAAGCCCCCAGATTTTTACCAGGATAGAAACTAAAGGTCCCAAACTCTCCGAAGGTTCCTACAGCTTTTTGGTTCATACTCGCAAGATGTGCCTGAGCACAATCTTCAATAATTTTGAGATTATATTTATCTGCAATTGATTTTATTGCAATCATATCTGAAGGATTTCCGTAGAGATGTACTGGAATAATCGCTTTTGTTTTATCATTAATAGCCGCTTCCATTGCTTGAGTATCAATGCCGTAACCATTAGGCTCGCAATCCACAAAAATCGGTGTTGCACCAACTTCGATAATGGCCTCGGGGGTTGCAAAAAAGGAATTGGTAGGAGTTATAACTTCATCTCCAATTCCAATTTTAAGAGATCTTAGGGCAACAGTAATAGCACTTGTTCCATTCGAGCAACCTACTCCAAGTTTGGAACCATGCACTTCGCAAAATTCCTTCGAAAATTTTCTTTCGTAATCACCCATCAAAAACTTACGAGAATCAAGAACTTCTTCAATCGTTTTTAAAATCTCAGGTTTAATCTCGTGATATTGCGCTTCTAGATCAACAAAAGGAATCATAATTAGTCCTTATATGGTAATTCATTTTTCTTTTTCAATAATTTTGCGGGATTTCCACAAACAACGCTTGAGTCGTCTACTTGCTCAGTTACGACACTGCCCGCACCCACAATAGCATTTTCCCCAATAATAACTCCTGGAAGCAAAGTAGAATTAGCTCCAATAATAGCATTTTCCTCAATCACAGGCCCAGCTAAATTTTCTTTTACAGTTGGTGATTTGGGATACATGGCATTAGTAAAAACAACATTGGGCCCAATCCAGGAATTTGCTTTTAGTATTGAGTATTCAGGAATAAAGACTTGAGTATGAATGCGTACACTATTTTCAATCGTCACATGGTGCTCAATTACACTCAAGGTTCCAACACTTACATCGTTACCAATAGTATTAAGTTCTCGTATATTTGCCTTATTTCCTGTTTGAAAATTTGATCCGATTATATTTCCGGCGTAAATGATTGTGCCTGCACGGATTATTGAATTGTCTCCAATGATAGTTTTGAGTTTACCTTCTTCAACACCTCGAGGAGGAACTCCAATGATACAAAAATCCTCGATGATCACATTATCACCAAGCTTAACATTCTTGTGTAGAATAGACGTCTTGCTCATTTGCACTTCTGATTCCCAGCTTACATTGTTTTGGGGAAAATCGAAGTTTAACTTCTTTACCTGTTTCAATGGATTCATAAATCGCTGAAATTAACTCAAGTGACTTTCGCCCCTCTAATCCCTGTACCAAGGCATTTTTATTACCTTTGATTGCATCAACAACATTGTTTAAATATTCTGTGTGACCAAACCCATAAACATCTGGAGGATTTACTTTATATTTTTCTACAACCTCAGCGTCTTCAGGAGAGGATTCAATAAAATTCCATATTTTCATCTCATTTACTGCAAAACCACCAATTTCGACAGTGGCCTTCTCTCCTAAAATAGAGATTGCACCTTCTAAATCCTTTGGTCTCGTGGCCGTGGTTGCCTCAATGATTCCAAGAGCACCATTTTTAAATTTTAAAATTACAACACCAATATCCTCAGCTTCAATATCAACAAGAGCTGTAGCCGACTTTGCGAATACTGACTCCACATCTCCCATCATCCATTGCAATAAGTCAACGTGGTGAGAAGCTTGGTTAGCAAAAACTCCACCATCCCAAGCCCAAGTTCCACGCCAATCATCTTGATCATAGTATTCCTGGGTCCGACACCAACGAACCCGGACTGTTCCTAAAGTAAGTTTTCCAAAACGTCCTGCCTCAAGGGCCTCTCGTAATTTTACAACTGGATAATTAAAACGGTTTTGTTTAACTACAAATAGACGGACACCATTTTTATCACATGCTTCGATCATTCGATCAGCGGCATCCAAAGTTAACGCCATTGGCTTTTCAACGATAATATGTTTCCCATAAGGAGCAAGTTGAACTGTATGGTCGGCATGAGCACCTGAATGAGTAAGAATACTTAATACATCAATTATAGAATTCATCTCTTTCATCATCTGATGCATGTCCGTAAAATACGGAACATCATATTTTTCACCATAGAATTTCGCTCGATCTTGTTGAACATCGCAAACAGCAACTAGGGAAGCGCCATCTATTTTCCCCTCTCCTAAATTCCCGGCATGTTTTCTTGCAATGCGTCCACATCCAACTAAAGCAAATCTGATCATCGATTTATCCTTATATGACTGCTCCATTTATTATTTTTTACCAAAATATACTTATGAAGAGAAACATATTTTATTATTGAGCCAATAATAACGCGGATGCTCTGATTACTTTAACTACTATTATCACGTGTATACAGCTATTTTGACTGTAACCATAGTCAAAGCCTAAATTAAGATATGGAGCACAGTTTACTTTTGCATTTATAGATTCAGATTCCTCACCTAAAAGTATTCACCGTGAAACTCCCTTTCTCCCTCATGAGTTCCGCCCAACCCGGGTTTCCGCGACCTTTCCGCCAAAAGCAAATTCCTAGCAGTCATGCGCACGCTACTGCTATTTCGGAATTTCATTGAGCACCTCATCGTGGAGCCAGTCGACCATCCGTTGCGGCCACTTCTGGATACTGAGCCGCTTTGAGCGCGTTCCCATCCCAAAACCATGACCGCCACGCGCATAGATGTGTGCCTCATAATCGACATTGATCTCCCGAAAGCGTTGCGCCAGGTTCAGCAACACGCTGGTATGATTGTCATCCGCTGCGATCAACATAAAGGCCGGCGGTGTGTCGGCCGGCAACTTCGAAGGAATCCCCACCGGCCCAGGATAAACCAGCATTTGGAAATTCGGCTTTGCGCCGAGCCGATCAACAGGATCCGCCGCATCGGGATCGCCGGCGCCGGGCTTGTAACAGGTGATCGAGACTACCTCGCCTCCGGCGGAAAAACCCAGCATCCCCACCTTGTCTGGGTCGATACCAAATTCTTTTGCCCGGTGACGGACCATCCGGATTGCCCGCTGTCCATCTTGCAGGACATGTTCCTCGAATTTGTAGGCAACCCCTGGTTGACGCGAGAGTCGGTATTTCAAAACAAAAGTCGTATAGCCGTGAGACGCTAGAAACTTCGCCGGATCAAAACCGCCGCCTTTCATGCCCAACTTACGTAACCCACCACCCGGTGCAATGACGATGGCAACCCCATTAACCTGGTCCTCCGGCGGCCGAAACGCCGTCAGTGTGGGGTAGTGCACATTGGTCACACTACCTTTCTCAACGACTTCCGCATCGTTCTTGCGGTCTTCAAACCCAGGCGCGCCATCCGGCCAGAGTGGGATGATTTCGCCATCCTGAGCGGTGACTTGCTGAGCTGACGAGAGAAAACAGAGAACGACTGGAAGTGCGAGGATCTGGCTAAAGTTCATGCGGATCGAGGATGTCACCTCGGCAATCTTGTTCTAGTTTATTTTCTCGTTTACGGAGTAGCACCCCCCTTTCTCCCCCAT
>DIHU01000060.1:0-3290 GCA_002420315.1 Akkermansiaceae bacterium UBA5688 | reverse complement strand
TTTCTCCCCCATGTATTTCGCCCAGCCCTGGTTTCCGCGACCTTTCCGCCAAAAGCAAATTCCTAGCACCACAGGATTTTTTATAAAAAAATCAAACATTGAAATCGCAATTGCGGGATGGGCTTTTACGCTTCTAGGATGATAATCCTCATGCGAATCACCTTCATTGCTCTGTCACTCTCTCTGGCGAGCGTATTTGGGCAATACCAACTGCCACCTCTGGAAAAAACGATCGAGGATCCTTCTACTGGCTTCAATGTGCCACCGGGCTTCGTCGTCGACCTTGTTTACAAGGTCGACAAGAAGAAGTATGGATCTTGGATATCCATGGCCTTTGATAGCAGCGGTCGCTTGGCAGTATCCGACCAAGGAGAGGCCGGGACATTCTTAATCAAAATCCCCAAGTCAGGAGAGACATTCGATGAAACCAAGGTTAAGAAGCTCAACGTAAAGTCCTCCTTGTACGGGATGCTCTACGCCTTCGATCACCTCTACATGATAGGGCATAAAAAACTCACCAGAGCGAAGGTCTTGCCAAACGGAGATTTAGGACCGACTGAATTCCTGGCGGAGATGAATGGAGGAGGCGAACATGGCCCTCACTCCATTATTGTCTCTCCGGACGGGAAAAATCTTTACGTCATAGCGGGCAACTACACCACCCCCCCGAAAATGAAAAGACCCGCATTCGGGACAACTGGAAAGACGATTACCTTCTGCAGAACTATGCCTATGGGCACAACGAAGGAGGTAAGGCTCCAGGCGGATGGGTCATGAAAGTGAGCCCGGACGGCAAGGAACGTGAGATTATGAACATGGGCTACCGTAACCCGGTTGACTTCGCCTTGAACCGCGATGGTGAGCTCTTCGTTTACGACGCGGATATGGAATGGGATATCGGTGCTCCCTGGTATCGGCCCACTCGCATCAACCATGGTATTTCCGGTGGTGAAAGCGGCTGGCGTGCGACCTCCAAGAAGTGGCGCAAATACTTTCCCGATACGGTGGGCTCGGTGATCGACGTCGGCCCCGGTTGCCCCACCGGTGTGATCGCCGGGACCAACACGAAATTTCCCACCCATTACCGCGACGCCCTTTTTATCTGCGACTGGACCTTTGCCACCATGTACTCGATCCACCTGAAGCCCAATGGTTCGTCCTATATCGGGGAAAAGCGCGAGTTTATCTCCAACACCAAGGGATCACTGGCCTTGACTGATGTCGACGTTGGCCCGGATGGTAACCTCTACTTCTGTGTGGGTGGCCGCAATGGCCAATCCTACCTCTACCGGGTGGCCTACAAAGGGGAAGCCTCCACGGAACTTTCAAAACTGGATACCACAAGTCGGCATGCAAAGACGCGCGCTACCCGGCATATGCTAGAGGCCTTCCACGGTCAACCCAACCTCAAGGCCCTAGAAAAGGCTTGGCCCTATCTCAATGACGATGACTATCACCTGCGTTACGCAGCCCGAATTGCCATCGAGTGGCAAGACGCTAATACTTGGGATGACAAAGCTTATTCGGAAAAGGATGATCTAGCAGCCATTCATGCCTTGCTCGGTCTCGCCCGTAGTGACTTGAAAGGTAGTTTGGTAGCCAGCGTGCAGCGTCTCCTGAAAGTCGACTTCGACAAGCTCGACAAAATGGGCAAGCTCGCCCTCTTGCGGACCTACGGTGTCATCATGAGTCGCGGCGGAAAACCGGAAGCCAGCCAAGTAAAAGCCATCGGCGAGCAACTGAACCCCCACTTCCCAGCAGAGGACGACAACCTCAACGAGGAACTGTGCCGCGTGCTCTGCTACTTGCAACACCCCTCGGTGGTGGAGAAAACCGTCTCCCTAATGCAAATCACCAAGGCTAAGGTGCCTGACTTCGATACCGAAGTCATGAAGCGCAACAAGGGTTATGGCGAACGCATCTTAAGCTCAATGGATTCCAACCCCAATATACCTAACATTCATTTCCTCTTTTGCCTGAAGGACGTCCAGAAAGGCTGGACCATGGATCTCCGCAAGGTCTACTTGGCTGAATTGAAAACCCTTATGTCCAAGAAGGGTGGCAACATGTTCACCGGCTACATCCAAAAAATCAGGGATTCCGCGATTGCTTCGGTGCCCGAAAAGGACAAGGCCTCTCTTCAATACCTTATGGGCGACGTGAAAAGCATCGATATCTCAAAATTACCTAAGGCTATAGGCCCAGGGGTTTCCTGGACAATTGACACCGCGCTCAAGATGCTCAAGGAGGAGCCCCTGATAGGTCGTAGCTTAGCAAATGGCAAAAAGATGTTCTCGGCTGGGCTCTGTTCGGCCTGCCACCGTTTTGGAACCGAAGGCGGTGGCATTGGCCCCGACTTGACTAACCTGGCCAAACGCAGCGACTACAAATCCATCCTCGAATCAACCTTGCAGCCCAACTTGGTGGTATCCGAACAGTTCGAGCAACATGAATTGAAAATGAAAGACGGTTCGGTGGTTATGGGGCGTATCGTGATAGATGAAAAAGACTCATATTCCCTGGTCCAGTCCGGGTTCGAACCCTTGAAGCTCAAGAAAGTCAAGAAAGCGGACGTCGCCTCCAAGAAAGGCTCCAAATTATCAATGATGCCACCAGCTTTGATAAACTCGATGAACGCAGATGAACTGAAAGACCTCATTGCCTACTTCGTCTCCCAAGGAAATTATCGTCATCCGGTTTACAAAAGGCCCAAGCCCACCAAGAAACTAGGTATCGAGATAACCACTGCAATTTATGGGGTTGAAGGTAACGCTCAGAGGAGCATGGATGTCAGCAAGACCATCAAGCAGTACCTGGACGCCCGGGAGTACGAATTTGAGATCACCAATACCTTTACAGGTCGAGACCCGGCTCCCGGAATACCCAAAGTGCTATTCCTTAAATATAATTTTAACGGCAAGACGTTCAGTAAGAAGATCAAAGAGAATGGTCTCGTTTCTTTCTACGAATAGTTACTCCGGCAGATCAAACCATTATCTCAGCCCCTTTTTCTCCCGCAAACCCCTTTCTCCCCCATGTATTCCGCCCATCCCTAATTTCCGCGATCTTCCTGCCAAAAGCAAATTCCTAGCCACCATAATTTGGACGAACTTAAAAGTTTTATGATAGTTCTGGGCTATATATTCTGCTGGGCAATTTTTTAAGCATCTCCATCCATTCGTGAAAACGCCGCTACAAATCTTCTTTTGCGTAATGCTGGCTCTCAGCGGAAACGCTTTTGCCAAAAAGAAAAAAATTGGGGCGACCTCCAATCATTGGTCGTTCCAGCC
>DIHU01000102.1 GCA_002420315.1 Akkermansiaceae bacterium UBA5688 | reverse complement strand
TCTACTTTGAACAGCGGCCTTAACCAACTTTTTCCCGAAGTTTGTAAGCCATCCCTACCTTTTCATTCACGGAGTTTTGAAAACCCTTTCGACACGGTCGTCCTTAAATTTTGATTAATAATCTTAACATCAGTGACTTATGGAAACGTGACTCACACCTTGATGCTCCATTTCACCTCCATTTCCGTTGAATATCAAAATGGTCCCAGCCGAACTGAAAATTTTCGAATCGTAAACAATGTCAAATGTAGTCGGAAAACTTCCATTTCAATGGAAATGACCATACCAAGGGAGGATCGAACTAGGATTACTGATCCTCTAAATGAAGCAAAAATTCGAAGTAGAGTATGTTGCGTCTAATTGAAATCGTCAAAATCCACGAGAAAATGATATAGAGTGGGACTGGTAAATTCTATAATCTTGATCTATTTTGTTCTCCATGCTCCGTAAGCTAGTGTTCATCGGCTTCTCGGTCACCTTATGCGCCAGCGCACAGGAAACTAACGAAACGCCTCTTTTAGTTAAGCCAAACCTCGCTAAATTAAACACTCCCACGAAAGAGGAGGAAAGACCGGCAGCTTCAAACGGATCGGTTTTTAATGAAGGCTTGGCCAGAACCATGTCTATCGAGATCCCTGCTCCACGTGGACTAATTCTTGATCGCAACGGACGTCCTCTGGCCCAGACGAAGATGGCTTATCATATCGCACTTGATTTCACCGCTTACAACGGGCCCATCGATCCAAAAGTTGCTGCGACTTGGGCACAAACCAAAATTGCTCAAGCAAACGCTCTCGTAAATGGGAAAGAGACCTATAGCGACGCCCAACTCGCGTCCTATTACAAAAACCGCCGATGGCTTCCCCGAAGGATCTCAAAAATTATTAGCGAAAGTAAGGCTAAGAGCCTTGAGAGTAAGATGCCAGAAGGGCTTTCCCTACTCCCGATTTACCAGCGATTTTACCCGGAGAAGGGCCTCGCTGCACATCTGATCGGTTATGTGGGAGCTAAGACTGTTTTGCCGACCGGCCCTATCAACGATGGCGACCCGCTTTTCCAATCTGTTATGGGAAAATCTGGCTTCGAACAGATTTTTGACCAAAAGCTCACTGGCAAACCTGGATTAAACAAAATGATCTTCGATAAAAACGGAGAGAAAATCCTCAATGAGCCTATCAAACGTCCACGCCCTGGTGGCAATGTCGTCACCACGCTTGACCTCGATTGGCAAAGATATGCAGAACAGGTTCTACGCGAAGACTGCAAGCGAGGCGCTTTCGTGGTCATTGATATCCAATCTGGCGAAGTCCTAGTAATGGCATCCCGCCCAACTTTTGACCTCAACGAATTCATCCCATACATTACAACAGAACGATATAAGGAACTTCAAATAGACCCCTCGGCGCCATTGTTTGGACGCGCGTTCCAGTCAAGCTACCCTCCTGCCTCCACTTTTAAACCAGTCGTTGCACTCGCAGCCATAAACAATGGATCGATACACCCAGATCAGACCTTCGATTGTCCCTACAAAATCAAGATCGGAAGAAAGTGGTTCCACAACCACTCCGAGGGCTACGAAGGCTGGGTTGATGCCCGACGAGCTCTCGCAAAATCGATCAATCCTTGGTTCTATCAAGTTGGGATCAAGACCGGACCCCAGGCCTTCCTTTCCGTTGCTCGAAGACTTGGTTTCGGCTCGAAAACTGGCCTTCCTCTAATCGGTGAAGCAGTTGGGAATGCACCTACGGCCGATTATATCATGAAAAAAATGGGGAGGTCTACGACCCAAGGGGATACTGCCAATCTTTCCATTGGTCAGGGACTAATGCTGGCTTCTCCACTACAAGTCGCCCAATCGATGGCAGCCATTGGTAATGGTAACGTTCTCATGGAACTACAATTAGTCAGGCAAATCCAAGACTTTCACGGGCGAGTCATTGAAGCTCCCACCTTTAAAAAACGAAACGATCTCAACCTCTCTCCCACCGCCCTTGAAACAATCCACGATGGCATGCGCGACGTAGTTCACGCCAGCTATGGAACCGGTCAACGCGCTAATTTGGGTTTCACTACGATGTGCGGAAAGACCGGTACAGCCCAGTGGAAGGACGACCCAAAACAAGGCTTAGCCTGGTTCTCTGGATTTTTTCCTTATGACAATCCCCGCTACGCATTCGCCGCCGTTTACGAAGGAGCGCCCGGCGAAACTGTTGGTGGAGGAAGAAAAGCCGCTCCGATGGTGGGTCGATTTTTCCTCAACTTCAAAACTGAAATTGAAGAGAACTTAATACCTGCAGCCCGCGCGATGATTATTAGCGAAGAGGATGGCCAACCCATTATCTCAGGAGATATGATTCCAAAAGCGATTGTGGTTGAAGATGAAGAAGCCCTGTCCACCTCCACTATTCCCTTACCTACTCTGGGTAACGGCGAAATCCCAGTAGATATCCCCAGAGCAATCATCGTTGAAGATGAGGAAGCACTGTCGGGAAATCCCACTATCCCAACAACCAGCCAGGGCCTGACCGAAATTCCTGCAGATGTCCCAAAAGCTATCCCAGTCATTCCGGCAGATAGATCCGCTAACAAACCACCTCTTCCAACTGTCCCAGATGAAGAAGTTATTCCAGAAGCAATACCGGTAAAACCAGAGATACCAGGTGATACCCCCCGCAAGCCACCTGAGATTCCGAGCGACCGCTAATTTGCGGCTTTGCCCTTTACCTTGGCGGCCTGACAAGGCACGAAGAGACAGTGCTCCGACCGGCGCCCTTTTTCTAAATAATATTATGGACTTACAAGTAGCCACTCTCTGCGATTTCGCTGCCGAATATCAAGGCAAAATGGTCATCTCCGGAACCTTCGATGCCCTTGCCGCCAAAGCCACCCCAATTGTGCACCCTCAGTGCTCGCTTGCTATGCGCTTCTGCTTCACCCCCGAAGACGATGGAAACCACGATTTACAAATTTCGATAATTGATGAGGACGGCAAACCGGTCAACGAGAAGATGCCTATTAAAGGTGCCATGCCGGTCCAGATACCTGATAATGTTGCTTTTATGACTCGGCACCTTATCGTTGGTTTCCAAGGTCTCACCTTCCCTCGTGCTGGTGTTTACTCAGTCGATATCATTGTTGACGACGAACTCATTCAGCGCCTCCCACTAAGAATCATCAAGGTGGATGATAATCAACAAGGTCAGCCTCCACAGGGTTAATCTCTATAAAACTCATGTCAGCTTTCGGATCCCTACTTGAGTTCCGTTGCGCTCTCATAACAGGAGCCAGCTCCGGCCTAGGTCTTGAATATGCCCGCCAACTGGCTCCTTCCTTAGAAACTTTGATCCTCGTTGCGCGGCGGGAAAAACTTCTTGAAGAGATCGCCACCGATTTGGTGGCTAATTTTCCCCATCTTCGGATCAAGGTCTTTGCTTCCGATCTTGTCAGTGACACTAGGCGAGACCATCTCATCAATTCTCTGTCACAAGCGGATCTTTATCCTGATTTACTAATTAACAACGCCGGCATGGGAGACTACGGAGAGTTCCGTTCCTCAGATTGGTCTAAGACCGAAAAAATGATCCGCCTAAACATTGAGGCACTCACTCATCTTTCTCATGCCCTTCTCCCAGGTCTATTAGCACGCCAGGGAGCGATCCTCAATGTCAGTTCACTAGCAAGCTTGATGCCAATTCCCGACTTTGCAGTTTATTCCGCAACCAAATCTTATGTCACAAGCTTCAGTGAAGCACTTCGCCTTGAGCTCTCTGATCAAGGAGTTCGTGTCCTTGCCGTTTGCCCAGGTCCGGTAAGGACTGGTTTTGGCGAAGTCGCTCGCCGCGGCAGCTCTGGCAAACTTCCCGTGCAGGAGTCCTTTTACGTTCCCGCTGATAAAGTCGTGAGAGATTCACTAAGAGCTCTCTGTCTGAATCGTCCCCGAATCTACCCTGGCCTTAAAGTTGCAGTCGCCGCTGCTATCATTGGGCTACTTCCAATCGCCGCCACCCGACTCCTCATGAGCTCCCGCCCTCGAAGAAGCGACTGATTTCTAGCGTAATCCCCCAGCAGCTTTTCCGTTCGTGGTGAGGACATGAATCTCATGGACCCCTCTAAAATTAGCCGCCTTAAATTGCCAAACCACCTCTTTTTTAGAATTGATTTCCATCGCATCAGGCATGGCATCTCCCCTGGACCCATACTGGCAGGCGACAATATTTCCATTCTCAAGGAACTGTCCGCCACAGGGGTCGGCGCACTGGGGGCTCGCAAAAACCCAATCTACCCCACCTTCCTTATCGAAGATAACAGTTTTATTCCCGTTCGTTAGATTTGCCATGATTCGCCCATCTTCGAGAAGAATTGCTGTAAAGGGCCAATTCTTCTTCAGCCTCCCGCCGAGCTCTGGCAAATCTGTCTTAATCGTTCGGACAACCTCTCCTTTCGGAGAATATTCCTTGATCGCAAATGCCAGTAGATGAGGGACTAGATAATTTCCGTTCGCTAGCTTCCGAGCCATGCGAATCTGCATATGAGTGTTGCTAGTTTCGGGCTTTACTGGAACTTCAATTACCATTTTCCCTTCTGGTGTAATTTCAAGAATTCTCGGTTTAGCGCCCATCTCGGCAATCATGGTATTCCCATTTTCTAGTCGTTTAGCCGTGCTGATCTCCTTGTTGCCCTCTGCCAACTTGTAATGAAATACCACGTTATAATCACGGGTGAATTCCTTTACCTCGTTTGCAAACGTCACCAATACATTACCATTAGGAAGAACTTCACCGTCACGAGATTTAGCTTTAACCTCCCATAAAATCTCGCATTTTTCGCCAATTATTGC
>DIHU01000037.1 GCA_002420315.1 Akkermansiaceae bacterium UBA5688 | reverse complement strand
GAGATGTTGGTGTTGCTTGTGGCACCTAAGGATGCGGGGCTCTGGCTATTTGGATTTTGTGTAGTGAATCGTGTTTTGAGTGGGTTAGCGGAGGCCGCGGCGAGTGGTGCGGATGAGGCACTAGCGTTTGATAGTTTGGAGAGGGAGGAAGATTGGGATGAAGTTCTAGAGATCACCTTCAAGCTTCGATCGAGCGCAATGGTGGTGGCGATGGTGCTGGGTGCCTTGTTTTATGATGCAGGAGCAATTGGGCTTAATGTCGAGCTTGCTCATCGTCTCCCTATCGTCTTTTGCTTTTTTCAGGCGATTGCGGCGTTTTTAATTTCGCTGAGGTTTCAGGAATTTAATGGGGGAGATAAAGCTGCGGGTTTTAAAGCGATCTTTAAGCAGACTTGGAAGGCTACAAAGTGGGTCTTTACGACCAAGGCGGCAATTCTGATTGTGGTGGGTGGGCTTTTGATTGACGGAGTTGTTCGGAATTTTGCTACCATCAATAGTGAATATTATCGGTTGATTGAGATTCCGACCTACACCTTTGGATTTATTGCGGCCGGAGCTGCGATACTTGGGATTTATGTGCCGCGTCTTTCGCGTTATTTGGTGGGCGCTTATACTCCGCTTACTAATTTTGCGATGATAGCGGGGTGGTGTTTTCTCTGTCTCTACGCACTCGGTAAAACCTGGGTTTACTGGGGAGTGATCCCAGGAATTGGAGTAATGGCGGGAATGTCGCATCTAGGATTCTTAATGAGCCGATACTTGAATGGTCTCGCCACCTCGAATCAGCGAGCGACCGTGCTAAGCGTCAAGGGACTACTTTTCAATATCAGTTATGGCACTGCGAGTTTGATTTTTGCGGGAATGGTTTCCCTACAGAAAAAGGAGTTTGGGAAGATTGATGATGAAGCTCTGAAGTGGACTCTAGAATCACAACCGTGGGTATTTTTGGCAGCTTTTTTGATCTTCCTCGCAGTCGCGAAAATTCTCCGTTTCCCCAAAGAGATCGGGAAGTAATCACGAAAAAGAAGAGCAGCCAAAACAGATTCTTTTGGCTATTGGGTTAATTGGAAAAGAATACTTTAACGTCCGCGTCCTGCGCGGTGATCAATCTTGCCGTCGCCATCACGGTCTTCACCAAACTCCATGGGCATGGTCCACTTGATACCTTTACGACGTCCTTCCTGAACGTGGCTCTGATAATTCTTTTTTTCAGTGGTTTTTACAAAAGTCTCATTTGCTTTGAGGAGGGCTTCCTTGAGATCATCTGCTTTTATATCAAGTGGAAGCGATTTTGTGATTTTCCCTTTCTGACCATAGGTGTCAGGGAAAATGATTTTGATTCCCGATTTTGATTTGCTTCCGCTGAGAATTCCGGTCCAAGTCTTTGAGTCAGTTTCAAAATCGTAGTGGAATTTTCCAATAATATTGGGATCGTTACTGACTGCAGGAAGAGATTTTCGGGCTTCTTTAATTTCTTTCTCGGTGCCGCTGACTAGGATGATGACTCTTTGATCGGCTGAGGCGACATTGAGTCCGAGACGGAAATTTGGAAAATCTGGAACTGCTGCGGCTTCGCTTTTTCCTTTGGTTCTATAGTCATCAGCGATTTCTCCAAAGGCTGATACGAGATCGCCTCCGAGGACCTGGTTGGGGCCACGGCTACTCCTTGAGAGCTTTTGTTTTCCATCGGGAGAGAGAAGGCAAAAGGCGGTGTTTTCGAAGCGACCATTGAGGTAGCCGCGAACAATTTTTTGAGCTTCTTCACTCTCATAAGAGTCGATTCGGATGCAGACAAAATCGCGGGTGGCTTTGATGACTTTTGGATTGCTGAACTCACGGTTCTGCGTGTTGGTGTAGCCAGGTCAGAAAACACCTGAAATTCCGCCACATTGTGAGGCGACGGCCATGAAGAGAATCGGTTTGTTAGTGCGCTTGGCTTCGGCCAATCCGTCTTTGAGGATGGGATACCACGCGATACCGGCTGAGCCGAGTTCGGCTGGCGACTCAGCGAGGTTTTCGGGCCGAGGGCCGCCACCTCTTTGTCCGCCGGGCCGCTGACCTCGTCCTGGTGGGCGATTGCCCCGTGGAGGTTTCCCGCCTCTAAGCGGGCGTTCACCGCGCGGTGTGTCCACTCCGCTGGGTCGCTGTCCCGGGGGCTGTGAGCGCTGTCCGTAAAGGAAATTGCTGAGTGCCATAAGCGAGGAAAGAAAGAGGACGAGGAATTTCTTCATAACGTGAGTTAACTTACGGAGTTAAGATGAATTTAAGATGAAATGGGAGATCCTTTTAAAAAATGTGCTTTCAACACAGCGGAGAATTGGTCGGTTTCAACTGTTTCACGGCTTGATTGATCTCTTTAAGTAGGAAGATGAAGTACTTAAAATGGATCCTGCGGGAGCAATTTGTTTGATTTTCAAAGTATGGTATTCTCGCTAAACCCCTTCCCCTTACGTGAATTATAGTTATTTAATCTTTATCTTCTCAATCCTCTTGCCATTTCATGCGAATGCTGGAGATGGCCCTTCTCGGGCTGAAAATTTTGCACTCATTGATCATGAAGGGAAGTCTCATGAATTGGATTACTATCTTAAGATGGAGGGGGTGAAAGGGTTGGTAGTTTTTGTGCAGGGCAATGGGTGCCCTTTAGTTCAAAAACGTATTCCGGAATTGAATCGCATGAGCGCGAACTACCAAGATAA
>DIHU01000039.1 GCA_002420315.1 Akkermansiaceae bacterium UBA5688 | reverse complement strand
AGCAATGGCTGCTCGAAGTAATCATCGAAGGGGAGTTCGCGGTGACGACTTTGTTTGAGCAGTTTTACTTTTACGAATTCTGGTTTTGGCTTTACCCGCTTTCGAACCTCCTTTGGTTCCTCCGCCTCGGTTACGGTGTAGTGAAACCCGGCTTTCAGATCTGTGAATGTTTCAATTCCACCGGCCGGCCATTCGATGACCATTTTTTCGATTTTTTCATGCTCGCCTAATCCGAAATGCAGAACTGGCTCGTTGCAGGATATGTAACCTGTCATCGGGCTGATCATTTTGGATTGTGTTTTGCCACCACTTGTTACTTTTACTAAACCTCCGACGGCATGTGAGTTGCTGCGTGAACCCTTGAGGCTCACCGAGATTCGTTTCCTTTCAGGGCCGCTGGTATTTTCATAAAACGAAACCGCTCGGTCGAGATGGGCCACAAGCAAGTCGGGGTCACCATCATTGTCGATGTCACCAGTGGCTGCGCTGTAGCTCATGGTGGGATCTTTAATGCCCCATTCTTCGGACATATCCTCAAATTTTAAATCACCTTTGTTTCTAAATACCAAATTATCTTCTTCCCGAGTATCGCTCGTTTTAAAAAAATCATATTCAGTGTTACCGAACATAAACTCGAGAGGCATCGGACGATCTGAGTCGTTCGTCCTTCGGGCCATTCCGTTTGCAAAGAAAACATCGGTGAGAGTATCGCAATCGAAATCCTGACATTTGACGGCCCAAGTCCAATCCGTGTTAGCAAGCCCGGCCAGGTAACCGACCTCATTGAAGCGTCCTGTGCCGGTGTTGAGTAGGCAGGTGTTGCGCATTGTTTGTCTCGGAATAGCGGTATCGAGGAAGTCCTTGTGGATGCTCATGTCACCCATTGTGGTTTTCGATTTGTAGTGGGAAGTCATCCCCATGTCGGCAATAACTAGGTCAAAACGGCCGTCACCATCTAAATCTGCGGCATCCGATCCCATTGAATACCAACTGGTGTAGGGCGCCGCTAACTTAATGACGTCTTTGAAGGTGCCGTTACCCAAGTTAAGGTAGAGCTGGTCGGGATCGGTAAAATCGTTACAGACATAGAGGTCGAGGTCACCATCATTGTCGTGGTCGTACCAGGTGCATGAGAGTCCAAAAGTACGCTCTTTGATCCCGGCCTCTTTTGAGACGTTCGTGAATGTTTTCGTGCCCTGAGCGACTTGGCTTTGGAGAAGGATGTTTTCACGCCCGGCATTGTAATAGACGTAATTTCCAGGGCCGTGTTTCGTCAGAGTGTAGTATTTTTCAAATCCTGGTTTGAGAGTCGGGTTTGCGGTGTTTTTCCCATTAACTGGCAGTTCTTTCGGTCTTCCATTCGCTCTCTTGAATTCACTCGTCAAAATAAATACATCCAAATCACCATCCCCGTCGTAGTCGGCGAAGGAGGGATTCAAGCTGGCATCGGCAATATCGAGTCCCCATTCCTTAGCACGTTCCTCGAATTGGATGGTTCCTCCCGGCTTCGTGACATTAATGTAGAGACTGTTGGCCGTATCGTAATTACAGAGATAAATATCGAGGTCGCCGTCATTATCGATATCAAGAATGGCAGCCCCGCTGGACCAAAGTTCGCCAAGTTTAGAGTCCCAGGAAACCTCTTCGAACTTCCAAGGACTCACTTGGCGGAAGATTTTACTGGCCCGGGCTCCGGCTGTTAGGACAACGTCTAACAAGCCATCTTGATCCAAATCACCCAGTGAGACTCCTCCGGCGGCAAATCCTGATATATAGAGCCTCTTCAGCTCGTGATTATCGTCAATGGGATTGATAAAGTTGACACCAGTTTGTTCCGGAGAACGGCTCTGAAACAGAGTGGCGGCTCTCGCCGAGGCCGGCTCGAGGGGGGTTACTTTCAGTCCACTGCCGAGAGCTTGAATTGCGCAGATTGTCGTGACTGCGAGCGATTTCAACAATTTACTCATCCCCAGATTCTATAAGTTTTTTATTCACAGGGAAACCATGAAGTAAGTTCATGTGATTTATTTGATACGTTTCCGCCTTCAATCAAGGCTTATTTATGAATAAAAATAATCCATTTCATGAAAAAAATTCCCTTTTTGATGGACTTGGGCATCAAAGTCCAATATTTCGGAGGGGATGAAGATTACACACTATCTAATTCTTGCGGGAATCGTCCCTGCTAATGCGGCCCTTCTCTCCGACTTTGACGGGGGTGGTCTCGCTTACACTGAGGCAGCTTACCGAGGTCCTGCTGCTCCAGCTGGCGCCATTGTCGCAGACGGTCCCTCCGGGAATTACTACCATCTCCTTGATGGAGCAACAGGAAATGCTGGTAACAACATTGCATTTCCTGCTACTGGAACTGCTGGATGGCAAACTGCTTCCTTGACCATGGACATTCGCGCTGATCGTATTTCAGCTGATGGCTTCGGTGTCGGTTTCGTCGATGTCGCAACTCACGGAAATGATATCGTCCGCCCTGGTGCGGGTGGTTTTGGAGACGTTGAAGAGCGTTACCTTATGTCTAACTCTGTTGGGGTTGGTTTCCGGACCTTCAACGGCACCAATGCTACTGCTAGTTATAACGGTGTCGAAAGTTCTGATGTTGCTTACTCCTTGCCAGCTGGTGAGTGGGTTCCAGTGACGATCAATATGGCTCGCAGCGGAGACGGCGCAATCCTCAACGCTTCAATCAACGGAGAAAGTGTTTTCAGTGATTTCGCTCTGGCTGGAGCACCTGATGACTTCCGCATCCAGATTGGTGGCCGCACAGGTGGAGCATCTATGGATCTTGATCTCGACAACATCAATTTGACTACGTCTCAGATTCCTGAGCCAAGCGGAGCACTCCTTGCTGGTCTTGGTCTTTTGGCTCTCGGCGCTCGCCGTAAGCGATAGTCTTAGGTCACTATTTTTATCAAACCCTGATCGCTGATAGCGGTTAGGGTTTTTTTGTTCCTGGGGCTTATAGACCTTTCTAGCGTTTCTGCCCCCCTCTGCTCCCAGTGGTCTCCCCCTAAGGAAATCACTGATTTTCCGAGTAAAGAATCTCATCCCCAGAGGACTAGAGGACCAGAGAACCCTGAGTTACTGCTATTCAGAAGTCACCGCGCCTCAAAGCCAATCGGGCTTTAGTCAGGAACATTCAAGCCCAGCCTGATGTAAGCATTCTCATAAATCCCGGGCATCCGGAGCGTGACTCTTTCTAGATCTCCCACAGTTCTGAGCGTGATGTTTTCAGGTGAAGGAATGAAAGACACCCAGGAAATAAGATCCTCACTCATTTCGAAAATCAGGCTTTCTACAGGCGCCGCTGGGTTTTTTGAAAAGCTTACGATGGAGTGAAGACCGTCTTCTGAAAGAGAACTTTTGATGTTAATGCCTGGCCCCTTTTGGAGGGGCGGAAGTCCAAAGAAGAATTCCTGAATATTTGGAATCCCGTCACCATCAGGATCTTGATTAGGAGAATTTTGCGCTTCAGGAATCCCTTGGGAAGTTGCCCAAGCTTCGTAGTGAGACTGACGTGTTAGGGAAATACGATTAACGACCCAGCGATTGTTTTCCCCTCCA
>DIHU01000251.1 GCA_002420315.1 Akkermansiaceae bacterium UBA5688 | reverse complement strand
TTGTTAACTCTAAAATCGGTATATCGAATTCGAGCAAAGTTTTTACCGGAACCCCCTCGATCACAAATCACAGCCATGCACTTGAACATCTTCCTTTCAAGCAGAGAAAGACTCCCTCTGACCTTAAAAACAACCTCGTGAGTATTAGGGCTAATTACGTTCATAAAGGCTCCCAAACTCTAGTTGTTTTCACTCCTTTTTCCAAGATCAAAGGGTGGAATTCACCGCCTTTAAAAGAAGGGTTCAGGAGGAGTTCTCAAGGCCCTGAATACCACTAGCCACCGCCAGCTGATTACGCCCTATGGATGTCCGTGATAGCGGTTGGCAACACTGATGTGTTCAACAAGCAGGGACGGCTTTGCAGGGAGATTTGTATCAAAGCTGATGCACTGGCTGACTCAGCTTTTGCTCTGCCTTCCGTTTTTTAGGGTAATTTTAGGGTTACCAAGATTTTTGAAGGCACCTCTCAGAAAAAGGGAAAGCCCCATAGCTATCTGAGCTAAAGGGCTTTAAAATGGGGCGACCGACGGGACTCGAACCCGCGACAACCTGAATCACAATCAGGGGCTCTACCAACTGAGCTACGGCCACCAACTTGGTGGGCGGGAGCCTAAAAAAGAAACTTACGAAAGCAAGCCAGGATTTTCAAAATTCTCATAGCCCAACCGGGTGCCACGTTGTCTTGATTTCTTGGAAATCGAGAATGTGATAAGGACCCTGCGGGACCTGAGCATCAGGCTGGCAGATAACCCGCTTGAGGTTCTCCACCGCTTCCAATTCGGCAGTTTTTCGCTCTTTAGCACTATTCGAGCATAAGAGAAGAGCGTTCACATCCATGTGGCGGGCAAATACCGACACCAATTCGTCGCGCTGGCCAGTGAGAATATTGACCACTCCAGCTGGAACATCCGCCGTTGCTAATACTTCGGCAAAGGAGATCGCGGAAAGTGGATTTCCAGACACCAAAATGATGGTGGTATTTCCACCCACTAAAACTGGCGCCATCGCCGAAACGAGGCCGGCCAACGAGCCATCGGAGGGAGAGACCACAGCGACCACTCCCGATGGTTCGGGAACCGAAAAATTAAAATGTGGTGAACTCACCGGATTCACGGTCGAAAAAAGCTGCTGATATTTGTCGCTCCATCCTGCATAATGAACGAGAAGGTCAATCGCCGCAGCGATATCTTTTTTCGCCGCTACTGAACTCACTCCCTGAAGGGTCATCTCTTGCTCAAATTGCTCTGCCCGCCCATCGAGAATCTCTGCAATACGATATAGGATTTGCCCTTTGAGGTAGGCACTTGCGTTTGCCCAACTACCACTCGCTTTACGAGCCGCCACAACTGAATTTCGAAAATCTTTAGGACTCGCCCGGGAAATATTGGTCAAAAAATCACCTTTGGGGCCAGTTACCGCTAGGATTCTCCCGGATTCAGTACGAGGGAATTTCCCTCCAATGAAGAGTTTATAGGTTTTAGGAATACTGAATTTACTCATGATGAAAAATCGCTTCTCGTTAATGGCTGATTTGACAGTAGGAGGCCAATCCTTGGAGCCCACCTTCTCTCCCGATTCCACTTTCCTTGTATCCACCAAAAGGAGACGTTGGATCAAACTTATTGAAGGTGTTAGCCCAAACAACGCCGGCATTCAGACCGGCCGTCATTTTAAAGATCTTGGACCCTTTATCGGTCCAAACTCCTCCGCTGAGACCATAAGGGGTATTGTTAGCCTTCGTGAGTGCTTCCTGAGGAGTTCGGAAGGTCTGGATTGCTAGAACTGGGCCAAAAATCTCCTCTTGGACAATCCGGTGGCTCTGAGCGCACTCCGTAAATAAAGTAGGCTTGAACCAGTTTCCTTTTCGAGGGACTCCACCGGATGGCTGCCACATGCAAGCACCTTCCTTTTTACCGTCTTTCACCAGTTTCTTAATCCGTTCCAATTGTTCCGTCGAGTTAATCGCTCCAATATCAGTATTTTTATCGAGCGGATTACCGACAACTAGAGTCTCCATTCTCTTCTGAAGCTTCTTGATCACCTTTTTAGCGATACTCTCTTGGACATATAGCCGTGACCCGGCACAGCAGACATGGCCTTGGTTAAAGAAAATTCCATTTACGATTCCCTCAACGGCCTCATTGATCGGAGCATCCTCGAAAACGATATTTGCAGCCTTTCCTCCAAGCTCGAGCGTAAAGCGCTTACCAGTTCCTGCCATGGATCGCCGGATCGCTTTCCCTACCGTGGTCGAGCCGGTGAAGGCCACCTTATCGACGTCAGGATGTTCAACTAGAGCCTGCCCAGTTTCCCCAGCACCAGTCACAATATTTATGACCCCAGCAGGAAGCCCCGAATCTTCAATGAGTTCGGCGAGCTTTAGGGCAGTCAGCGGAGTGGTTTCGGCTGGTTTCAGCACAACGGTATTGCCACAGGCAAGTGCTGGGGCAATTTTCCAAGCCGCCATCAAAAGGGGGAAATTCCATGGGATGACCTGCCCGACCACCCCGATAGGAGCAACTTTGGCACCTGCAAAAGCAAAGTTCAGCTTATCAGCCCAACCAGCATGGTAGAAGAAGTGTGCGGCCGCTAGCGGGACATCAATGTCACGACTTTCACGGATTGGCTTACCACCATCGATGGATTCGACCACCGCAAACTCCCTCGCTCGTTCCTGAATAAGCCGGGCAATTCGGTAAAGATACTTCCCGCGTTCTGCTGCCGGCATCTGAGACCAAACTTTGTCGTAAGCTTTCCGCGCAGCTCTAACAGCCTGATTGACCTCTTTCTTTCCAGCCAAACCAACCTTGGAAAGAGTTTCTCCAGTCGCAGGATTAGTGGTGGGAATTTGTTTAGCTGCTTTGACCCATTTCCCCCCAATAAAAAGGTCGTAAGACTTTTTGATCGTAAAGTGATCGGCGGATTCAAGGGCGGGCGAAAAGCCGCCTGAAAGAAAATCATTGTTACTCATTTTATTAATCCTGGCTAAAATAGTCTCCGCGCTGATAACGGCCGGTCTCCTGTTTACGAATCTGCATCAACAAATCATTCGTAAGAGAACTTGCTCCAAATCGGAACCATTCATTAGTCAACCATTCCGGCCCTAAGACCTCACGAACCATCACGAGATACTGCAGGGCAAGTTTGGCATTTGAAATTCCACCAGCGGGTTTCATCCCAACCAT
>DIHU01000231.1 GCA_002420315.1 Akkermansiaceae bacterium UBA5688 | reverse complement strand
CTTCCGACCTTAAGTAAAAAATCTACGCTTCATGAACCAATCTTATTTTAAGTTCCTGAGGTCGTTGCTAATATTATGAATATCAAAAATATATTTTTTGGAGCGATTGCGTTTGGAGCATTCTTCGTTAAAGCGAGCGCAAATGACATTGAGCCGGGGAAACAGTATTACACTGCAATCAAAGCGACCCAACCGATTGTTCTCGACGGAGATCTCTCAGAGTGGACTGGCGCTGCAGTCTTGGCAGACCCGCGCTTTTCCATTCCAAAAGGCTCTGCCGAAAATGGGAACCTTGTAAATTTTGAGGAGCATGCCGGCGGCAGTTGGACTGGACCTGATGACCACACTTCGGCAGTCCGGGTTGTTTACGACGATGACAACGTTTACTTTGGGTTCGTAGTCACTGACGAATATCATGAAAATTCGGCAAACAGTGCCTGGAATGGAGATTCCGTTCAGCTTATGGTCGCAAATGCAGAACGAGACACCCAGGTAGCTCTCTATAACTACGCCCTCGGAGGAGTTGAAGAAGCTTTAGGTGGGCAGGTAATGCTCGAGGAGGCAGGTCCAGGCGGCACTGAAGCGGTGGTCACTAGAAATGTAGAAACAAAGCGCACGACCTATGAAATCAAACTTCCAAAAGAATCAATGGAACTAGATGCTCTCATTGGAGGGACTCAGTTTGGACTTGGGATGGCAATTAATGATGGCGACAAAGACACCCCTGGACAAAAAGGATGGGGGGGCCTCGGAGCCCACGCCATCGTCTTTGGTAAGAGTCCAGAGCAAACAGCTCTCATTACGCTAGCTACTGCAAATGATATCGAAGCAGGGAAAGAGTTTCACTCAGCAAAAACAGCTCCGGGGGAGATCGTAATCGACGGAAAACTCGACGACTGGCAAGGCGTGCCGGTTCTTTCTGATCCTCGATTTGCAATTCCTAAGGGATCTGGAAGTCGGAAAGATGGTGGGAACCTTTCATTGTTTGAAGTCCATGCCGGAGGGAGCTGGAGTGGGCCGGATGATCAGACTTCAGCGGTCCAAATTTCCTATGATGAGGACAATGTTTATTTCGCATTTTTAGTCACTGATGAATACCACGAAAACTCCGCTAACAGCGCGTGGAATGGCGATTCGGTTCAGCTCATGATCGCCAACGATAAGCAGGACACGCAAATCGCACTTTATAACTATGCACTCGGTGGAGTTGAGGATGCTTTGGGAGGTCAAGTGATGCTTGAAGAAGCAGGCGTGGGCGGCACAACCGCTTTTGTTTCACGTGACGTCGACGCTAAGCGGACTGTTTATGAAATTAAATTACCGAAGGAATCCATGGAGCTCGACACACTCGAAAGTGGGGTGCAGTTCGGACTCGGGATGGCAATTAATGATGGTGATAAAGATACTCCCGGACAGAAAGGCTGGGGAGGGCTCGGAGCCCACGCCATTGTCTTCGGTAAGAGCCCTGAACAGACCGCCCTCGTGACACTGGATGGTTATGCTCCTCCTAGTGAACCTTGTTTTGTATCGGCGGTCACTGGACCTGCGGTGACTAGTCTTACTAATTTCTCCTTCCGGGGAAATGATTTCGAAGGTTGTGAGGTTGACCCAGCCTCTACGAAGCTCTTTATCGACGATAAGGAAGTCGAATTGGTAGCTAGTGCTAAAACTCAAGGGGCCACGGACTTTACCCACACTCTCGATGCCCCGTTCGAGACAAATTCTGAACACACCTTCCGAATCGAGCTAGTTGATACTCTAGGCAATATTGTAGGAACCGAGTCAGGGATCGTTAAAGCCCCTATTTTTGGGATCCTCACACCGGATCTTAAGGCATCTGGGATCAACACTTCGAATCCTGGCTTTATATGGAGAGTGATTCAAAATGGGGCCTTTATCCAAGAATCCCTCGCAGATACAGAGCTTAACTTGGCGGGAGAACTCGCTGACGAAAATTTCGCTGATCCTGCTTTGATTGGACCTGCGACTGGTCCTGGGATCGTCGCTGGGCCACTCCTTGAGTTCGAAATCTCTTCGGTCATCAACCTCAATCAGCTTGGAGGTGACTCTGCCGGAAATTTCCCTGATGATCTTCAAATGCCTGGGGTTCCTGGCCTTAATTTCATTGCTGATGGAGCTAGTGCAGAAATCGTTACCTTTGTAGAGTTCCCAGCCGGCTTCAACACCGTTGGGGTTAATAGTGATGATGGATTTCGGATGGAAGCTGGGCCACTTGACCAGCCTGAAAGTCGCGAACTTTTAGGTGAGTTTGATGCGCCGCGTGGTGCTTCCGACAGCATCTTTGTTTTCAACGTGATTGAGGCTGGAGTCTACCCGATTAGAGTCATATGGACTAATGGCACAGGTGGAGCAAATATTGAAATCTTCTCCGTTAAAGAGGACGGAACTAAAGTTCTGTTTAACGATCTCGAAAATGGTGGCTTGAAAGCTTATCGCGGCGCAGGTGGAGCACCTTTTGTGATCACTGCAATTTCCACCGCTGCGAATGGTGATGTTTCACTGACGTGGAACTCTAGACCCGGGCAGAGTTATGCGGTTCTTGCTAAAGATAATCTGGACGAAACGGATATCAGTCTTTGGGATGAGCTTGATGATAGCATCCAGTCACAGGGCGATTCGACAACCGTTGTCGTTTCGAGTGAAGCAGTTAATTTTCTTACTAAGACCGGAAAAATCTTTTTCCGAGTCCGTAA
>DIHU01000153.1 GCA_002420315.1 Akkermansiaceae bacterium UBA5688 | reverse complement strand
GCCACGCATCAAGAGAGCATGTCCCGGAAAAGTGCAAATGAAGTTGTATTCGCCTGCCTCGGTCGGAGCATTAAATTCGAGAGTCTCACTCTGACCTTTCTCCAACAGCTTAGTCGCATGAAGGATACTATCTGACTCGGGTAGAAATTGCTTCTTGAAACCATCAGCACCAAGAGCAATTGCTGCTGCTGCAACCGAATCAGCGGTTCCAGGCTTGGTGATCACTAAATTATGAGGCATAAAATCAGGATTCACAAAAGTAAGCTTCACTTTTTTACCTGCTTTCAACTCAACCTTCTTCACGTCAAATTGAATTTTCTCAACAATCGCATTCACTCGGACCTCGATCAGTGAGGGCGTATCCTTGACTCCACCAGGGATGATCTTCATCTCCTCTTCCTTCTCGATTTCCTGTTTTCCTTTGGCCGGATCGGCAGGTCCCCACCAATGGTTGACGGTCTTAGCCCCCTGAACCACGTGTGGATCAACTGATTTTAGGACGAGATCAAGAAGATCAGTGTTGCGCACGTTGTGCTGTTGGTGAACCCAAAGCGCTTCAAGCATAGGAATACCATCTTCCTTCTTTGAAGGATTAAACTGCTTCACCCAAGCCTGGGTCGCTTTGATGACCTCGTTGGTGTCCCGCTCACTGATTTCTACGCGAGTTCGGTGACGGACATACATGTCCGGGTGTTTGAAATTTTCAAGGAGTTGAGTCATCGAAGCCCCATCGATTTTGACAGGTTTCTGAAGTGGCTTCTTCGTATTTACCAAACGGTAGATTCGTCCGTGCACCTTATCACGATTCGGGTCACGCACGTTGTGCTGCATGTGCCCGATGATCATATTATGCCAGTCAGCAATATAAAGCGCTCCATCCTCGCCGAAAATGGCGTCAGTGGGTCGGAAATTACCATCGCTACTGCGAATGAGCTCGGCAGCCGGTGTTCCCCAGACTTCTCCAAACTTATACTTCTTTTCTTCAAAGCCGTCGCGATGAAGATCATATTGCTTGATACCCAAATAACCGATGGTGTTACAAAGGATGAAATTCTGCTGCATCTCATCGGGAAAGTTAGTTCCCGAAATAATTGCGTCAGCGGAAACCGGACGAACTTCCTTATTCACCAGAGGAAACATTTTAAAGCCTTCGCCGTTGGAACGGACCTGATACGAACGGCCACCTGTGCCATCATTTGCATAGAGGTAACCCCATTGATCGAAGCTGGTGCCATGGGGATTCGGGCTATTGCCAGCTACTAATGACACGGTGTAACGACGAGGATCAAAACGATACATCGCGGATGAACCAGTAGTCAGAGAAGGCCCCCACGGGGTTTCATGATTGTGCTGTAGAAAAATTCCGCTTTGCCAGTAGATACCACCATCGGGGCCAAAGATCAGGTTATTGGCGGCGTGATGAGTATCAGAAGACCCGATTCCTTGCATAATGACATAGCGAACGTCGGCGACGTCATCACCGTCGGTGTCTTTCAGAAAAATAATATCCGGCTGACTGGTAACAATCACCCCACCATTCCAGAACTCGAAACCAAGCGGGTTATGAACTTTGGCGAATTCCTTCACCTTATCGGCTTTGCCGTCCTTATCGGTATCCTCAAAGATTAGAAGTGAATCATTCATTTCCTTGAGCGGCTCCCACTTGGGATAAGTCGCCCAAGCGGCAGCCCAGAGTCGACCTTTACCATCCACTTGAAGCTGAACAGGGTTGGCCAACTCAGGGAACATTTTCTCATCGGCAAAGAGATTCACTTTAAAACCCTCGGGAACATTTATCTTCTCAAGACCTTCTTCTCCACTGAGATACTTAAGGTTCCCTTCCTTAGCCTTACTTGAGCTACGAGATCCACCACCAACATTTGAAATCACGGGGATTGCCTTCGGAGTATTGTTATCGCTGACCCGATATTTCCTACCTTGAGCCTTAGCCCAAATTTGGGGATCGCGATTTCCAGTCATGACATCGAGCATCTTGAGCTCATGCTGAAGCACCTGCGCGTTAGTCTGCCCATCAACAAATTTCAATCCGGAACGCCCACCCCAAACATCATTCCCATCGGTCGCGCGGTAGCGGTTGTGCCAATGCCAGTTTTTATCAAGCACTGCTTCACGAAGCGGTTGTTGACTGGGAGAGGCCACGATTTCCTTTTTTAAAAGAGCCTTTGCCAACACCTCGCCAATGAGACGGTTCCCGTCTTCGTTCAGGTGAATCCCGTTGAGCGTCAGTGGTGATTTAACCGTCCCATAGAGCTTAATAGATGGATGATAGAGGTCCACGAAAGCCACTCCATTCTTATCAGCCGCAACGCGAGTGGCTTCAGTCATTGCGAGGAGCCGCTTATTGTTAGCACGCCCAGTTGGAAGATTACGATCT
Organism: Akkermansiaceae bacterium UBA5688; assembly: GCA_002420315.1. Lineage (GTDB taxonomy): Bacteria > Verrucomicrobiota > Verrucomicrobiia > Verrucomicrobiales > Akkermansiaceae > SW10. The sequence goes on along the minus strand of DIHU01000153.1, from coordinate 1,470 downwards.
CCGAGATTTTCATGACCGATCGGACTACAGAGAACGATGCGTGGAAAACTCTCACCATTCGGCATAGCCTTACGAAACTCCGCGATCATCTTAGTCAGATTCTCCTCATGATCCTCAGCCTTAGTATCGAAGGATTCGTTATAACCAAACATTGCGATAATCACATCAGCACCAACTTGCTGAAGATACTGAGGCATTGGGGTGAATCCACGCGAACGCGGATATTTGTTCGGGCGATCTCCAGTCAGGCCCATATGGCGAAATGTAAGCTCCATCCCCGGAGTTGCCGACTGAATCAAAGTCTCACTCCAACCATCATGCTGCATACGGTCGGCCAGACCATTGCCAATGATGGCCACGGTGTCACCCTTCTCAAACTTGAAGGGAACAGGATCTCGATGGCCTAACGGTACACTAACTGTCTTCGCAATTTTTCCATCAGCACCGGCGTAAACCACATCGGTACCCTTTTTGAGATTAAAGATAACTGCTGTCTCGGGAGCTGTGACACTCTTAGATGTGAAAATCTCCTTTTTTTGAGCATCCAACAAGCTGAGCGTGAATCCATCGAGACGCTTCCCGAGATCTCCTTCGTTTCGATTCCAAACCGAGATCACATCAATCTTTGCCATCTTGCCCAGATCAACCTCCCACCATGCGTCTTTTTTACCTTCAACCGTGTGAGTTTGACCAGCCGAGCTGAAACTAGGACTTTTATTACCATCAATCGCGCGCTCGGCTCCGGCATTATTAGAAGTTGTCGATTGGCTAGCTTTTCCAGAGCGACCGATATTTTTACCATCGGACATTACCTCTACTTCAGCGAGGGTCAGCGTGCGACCTTTACCAGGAAGCTCAATCCGGACAAAACGAGCTTCCTTTTGAGCAGAAGCCAAGGAACTTAGGGCGAGTATTGGAAGAAGAAACTTCATAGATCTGACTGCCACTTACGGCAGGAAAGACGAGCTTATTTCAGGAAAGAACTGAGAGCAATCTACAAAAGCGCCGACTGATTAAGCCACCACGTTCTCCAGAACTCCAAGACCTTCGATCTCAATCGCCACCACATCCTCAGGAGACAGTGTGAAACCCGATCCCGGCACCAGTCCTGTTCCCGTCATCAACATCGCCCCGTTTGGAAAATCGAGCTCCCGATAAAGGAACTCCACTAACTCCTCAAAACTTCGCTTCAGCTGCGTGAGATCTGTGGAATCATCGAAAACCACCTTACCCGCTCGCGTAATGGTAAGCTTAATCGAAGCATCAGACTTTAAAGCGTCACGCCCCAGCAACAAACATGGCCCAACCGCACAACTTCCTCGGTAAACCTTGGCCTGAGGTAAATACAGTGGGTTTTCTCCCTCAATTGAACGGGAACTCACATCATTTCCTACCGCAAATCCAAAGATTTCCCCTCCCGAATTGATTGCCAAAGTCAATTCTGGCTCCGGCACATCCCAAGAAGAATCA
>DIHU01000259.1 GCA_002420315.1 Akkermansiaceae bacterium UBA5688 | reverse complement strand
TCATCTCTGTGGTGCTCTCGCTCCTCGCGTTCAGCATGCTCATCTCTGTGGTGCTCTTGCTCCTCGTGTTCAGCATGTTCATCTCTATGGCGCTCCCACTCCTCGTGTTCTCTGTGCATCTCTTCCCGTGCCTCTTGAAGCTCAGCAAGCTCATTTCTCGCTTGATCGAGGATATCGCGCAACTCGCCGGAAATTCGGCCGTGAGTGTTTGGCCGGTTTTGCATTGGCGGCCTGCTTGCGGAGGCGGTTTCAATAATTCTACGAGCATCTTCGCGATTAATTTTCTTTTCGGCCACCAGCTTACCGACGAGCTGGCCCAAGGCATCCGGTCGTCGTTGTCTAGGTATTTGGGGTGAGCTCCCAGGGCGCGCGCGCTTTGGTTGGTTTCGATTTCCTTGAGATTTGGCTTCGAGCGACTTCTTGAGCTCTTTGTATTTTTGGTCCGCCTGCTCACGGGTCATCTCGCCGCGTTCTACCGCGCCTTCGATGCGCTCTTTAATCCGATCCCAGTTGGCTTTTTCAATTTTTGGCTGAGCTTCTTTTTTTGGATCGGATCGGCGATCTCGTTCCTGAGCAAAAAGCAATGAAACTAAAAAGGTGGATAGAGCTAGAGTTGCTACGAGCGTTTTCATTGCTTGCTCCTAACATCTGAGCGGAAATTGTCGAGTATGGGATAGATTAGCGCTTAGGTTGTCATTGGTTTTGGGTTTTTTTGTTCTTGGATTTAAGGATAATCGCCTGTTTTTTGGCATTCGGGGGAAGTTATAGCTTCTTTACCGGGCTCAAGATTTCGATGTGGATGAGATTAGGCATAAAAAACGCTCCGGTTTTCCGAAGCGTTTTTTTAAATCGTGAGTGACCTTACCCCTCTTTGTTAACGGTCTTCATCCGAAGGAGACCGACACCCGTGAGACCTGTAATAAGAAGAAAAATACTCATCCCAGTTGTCGATACACCGAGACCGGTTGAAGGAATCTCTGGAATGGCAGGAGCGGGGGCGTCACTGATTACGGGAGTGCCATCTACCCCGATCGGCTTCGTGAAAGGATCAATAAGATCTTTGACGTTGAGCATCGGTGGGGGAGCTTTGCTTAGGACTTCTTTGTTAATCTCCTTGTAATTGGCAACCATTTCTGGAGTCACTGCTGAAGCGCTATTCCCAAAGGAATTACGAATATAAGTTAGCACCGCGGCAATATTTTCGTCTGGCTGCCCTGCCCCCATAGCGACCATGGGCGCGGCGAATTGGTAGTCTTGGCCGTTCACGGTAATTGCTCCCTGAAGACCACGAAGCTGAATTCCGATCAAGTTTTCCACAGGGCCCGCGACCCATTCGGATTTTGCAAGAGGAGGGCCAACATTGGTCATTCCTTGACCGGTTGGTCCGTGGCAACCGAGGCACAGATTATATTGTGCTTTTCCAAGTTCCATTACGGCGGGGTCAATTTCGTTATTTTCGCTCACAGTTTGATCAGTTTGGGTTTTGAGATGGGCGGGACCTTCGTTTCTTTTTTCTTTTTCGTCTATCTTTTTGGAGTCGGCAAGTGAAAGTTCTTTGGCTTCATAAGGCGCCGGCTTTTCAGAATTGGGCTTGGTCAGGGTTAAAAGCCAAGCGATTACGTCACGGGTCTGATATGGGGTAAGGATTTGCCCCATGGCAGGCATGGCAGAGACGGGTTGTGGCGTCTCAGCAAGATCTGAAAAATTAATCCGCCAGATCGCAGATTCACTTTCCTTTAAATCAAGATGTTCGCCGGTGCTAGCTATAATCGTTCCACTCTTACTTTTTCCATTTTTGAGTTTTACCTCGGCGACCCCGAAGCCATCAGCGATTTTGGCGTGAGGAAGGATGAGAGATTCGAGAAGTCCATTGGCGTCTTCCCTTAGAGCCACTCCCATAAGGTTAGGACCGGCTTCTCCGCCCTCCGAGTGGCCAGGTTCGTGTCGATGACAACGCATACACTGAGCAGCGGCATGTGTTTGGAAGACTTTGAAGCCGCGGCTGGCATCTCCTCCTGCGAGCGAAGTCTGCCAGACTGCGAGGGGATCGTCTTTGGGCAGTGATGCCTCATAATCGCTCAGAGCTGATTTGATGGACTTCTCTTCACGCTTCCGGGCAGTTATTAAAAGGTCGAGTCCAGTTGCGCGATTGCCTTTTCCGTCTCTGAGATCGAGAAGGCCTTCCCGAATTAACGGAACGGCATGCTCGGATGGTAATTCGCCAATAATTCCCCAAGCCATTTGACGCATGGAGATGCGGTCCGACTTAAGGGCTCCTTTGAGAGCCGCGAGGGTAGAGGCTGGGTTTCGTTCGGAGCCGAGCTGAAGAGCTTTTGCAGCCAGTTCCTCATTTTTAGAACGCGCAGCTTCACTGAGGATTTCTTCGGCATTTTCAGGATTACTCTTGAGGAAAAGATCAAGTGCACCGGCTCGAGTTTTTCCGTCAGTTTGGTGATCGCGAATAATGCGAGTGAGACTTCCGGAGTCGAGTCCTTCGTGCTGGATACCATATCTGAGAGCCAACTTCATGGCGTCCCCAAAGATTTCTTGGCCACCATCCAAGAGGAGGCTGATGTGCTCGCCCAGGACCTTCATCATGATGGCTGGATCGCGGGGAGAGAGAGGTGAGTGATATCCGAGGGATTGGTCAACAACATGAGGATTTTCCCACATCGAAAGGAGTCGCATCGCCTCTTTCCGCTCTTCAATCGGGAAGAGTGGATTTACCGCGGCTTTGATGACTCTGAGAAGGTTCTGCTCGTTTGGAATACGGTAAGCGGTGTGAATCAGCCTGCGCAAAATCATACGGCTGACCGGCCGTTGAGGAGTGCCGATTGATTCGTCATCAAGGAATGCTGCAAGAACCGGGCGAGCTTTTTCAATTTGGGTGTCATGGATAGCGCGGATCGCGTCGTTTGATACCTGAAGGCTAGTGTCGCCGAGGAAAGAGATCACCTTTGGGCTACCCTTCCTTCTCAAAGCAATGACCGCAGCATGTCTCACGGCTTCCGATTCATGGCTAATGAGATTAGCGATTTCCTGTTCATTGGCTATTCCGACGAGTGCCATGACTCCTGAGTGGCGCAAGACCGGATCGTTATTACCATTAAACTGGATCATTTCTAGAATGCTGGGGAGGGCGGCGGAATCTCCAATGCGGCCGACCGCAATTGCGGCGAGAGCACGAACTCGGGGGGAGCCATCCGTCAGGACTGGAAGCAGGATATCCGTAGTCTCGAGGGGAGCTTCGCCTAGTGCTTGTGTGACTTGTGCTCTTATGCGGGGATCGTCGTTGGGAAGTTGCCGAGCGAGGATGTTGGCCGCCATGGTGTTTCCTTTGCGAGCCATGATTCCAAGCCCCCAAATTCCATGAAGACGTTCAAGGTAGTTGATCTTTTGGTTGGAAGCAGCGGTGAGAATTGGCAGTCCTTCTGGGAGGGAAGCAAGCTGAAGTTGGGCGCGAAGTCTAATCCGTTGGTCTGCGTGTCCGAGAAGCCCACTTAAGCTTCGTGGAGTAGCGGTGGCGAAGTCGAATTCGGCAAGGAATTCAGCAACGGTTTTTCCAGGATTCTGTTCCTCAAGTGTGTAAACACGTCCAGCGTTGTGCGACTGCCAGCCGCTGACAAAATCCGAAACATAGAGTTTGCCATCGTAGCCCCACTCGACGTCGGTTGCGGCGACTCCCCAGTTAAACTTACCTGAATTATCGACCGCAAATCCGGCACCCTCATCTTTGATGCTGAATTTCCAGATTCCGGAGGCCGCGGCGCCACCCTTATAGTCGCAGATTAGAAATTGATTCTTACAGCCAAGGCCGAATCCTGTTCCTGGGTAGAACGCGAGGCCGGAAGGGCCAGAGGTTAAGTTGAGCATGGGAGGAACAATGTGTCCAGGCTGGCTGTCGTTCTTAGGTTCCCACATTTTTTCCTGCATCCATTGATTGATGGGTCGGTTGGGGATTCCGGCGGTTTCGTGAAAAGAGTGGAGAACTTGGTGACCCATGCGCCACCCAGAGTCGGCTCCTTCGAGCATAAATACGACGCGAGCGCGGTCACCCTGATCAGAATTGTTGTCGACCGTGATGCCGGTACCAAATTGATCGAAGGCAATTTCCTTGGGATTACGAAGGCCGGTGTGAACGACTTCCATCTTGGAACCATCTGGTTCGAAGCGCAGGATAGCACCTTGATTCGGATATTTGTATTCGCGCCCTTCCTTCGTGGTGAATGAAAATCCTCGATCCCCGATGGTGGTGTAAAGACGGCCATCGGGACCAAGGGCGAAGCCATTTAAGTCATGACCTGAGAAGGAGACACGAACTCCAAAACCGTCTTGGAGGACGCTGCGCTTGTCGGATTTCAAATCGCCATCTTCATCTTCAATCATCCAAATATTAGGAATACAGGCGAAGTA
>DIHU01000228.1:3188-12596 GCA_002420315.1 Akkermansiaceae bacterium UBA5688 | reverse complement strand
TTTGCTATTTTGTTGTCACTAACCAAGAGAAAAACCCCGGAAACGCAGCGGGTAGAGCAGAGATAAAGGTGGACATCTCAGCATTCCAGAAGCCACTCACCGAACTCACCGATAAGGTCGACCAACTCAACAAAACGGTCCAGCGCTTTAGTACGTCATATGTGCAATACGATTTTCTAAAACGGGAAATGGACCGGCTCTCTGTCGTGGACCAAAACATCGGCGTTCGTGCTCAAGCGACCGCAGCTTCAAAAACGGACAAGAACGCAAAGGAAGTAGACGAGGTGATCAGTAAACTTAGTAATCTCTCTCAACAAGTAAAGGGACAGCTTCAAACTAGACGTCAAACCATGCTCAAATTGATCTCCGGCCTTGAAAACGAACTGGCGTCGATTTCTGCACCACGGCCACCGGTAAAAAAGCCAGCGCTGGCTTCAGAACCCACAGATCCCTCAACTGCAAATACTCAGGGCATTCCCGAAGGTTCCAAGACGTTACCAACCGAAACGTCTGATTCGGGTGCAGCGACAAGTGAATAGCTGGAAAAACTCAGATTAGAACTCAACTTGTTTCCCGTTATTTCGGGCTGAGATTAAGCAGGCATCGAGAACCTTTTGAGTCTTGATCGAAATATCCGGCCAAAACGGATCCGGGGTTCCACTCAGCGCGAGTTCCGCAAATTTGCGGAACAGTTTTGTCTCCTGTGCCGTTGGATGATTATTTGCTTCTTCCTCGACTGAATATTCTCTCTCGTTTCGCTCCATGTAAAATTCACAGTTTTGTTGAACAAAGTTGGGGTTTGCAATCTTGAAGCTTAATTTCCCACCGGGATGAGGCAGGACAAAATCATCAACCTTGAGATGCCCTTTTGAACCACTTACATTGAGCCACTGTTGATTCTCAGTAAGAAAAGAGTTGTAGAATGTCGCTGAAGTTCCATTTGCAAATATGAGCTCGGCACTCAACTCGGTGGGGACACCATCCGAGGTGCCATTGCTACCCGCAGATGAAAGCAGTGTTGCACGAAGGGAAACTGGCATTTCGTAATTCATCACGAATAAGGTAGCCCTGATTGTATACCATCCAAGATCGCCAAGCGCTCCGGCAGGTTCTAGTTCACTGTTTCCTCGAATGTTTTCACCAAAAAACTCAGGAGGGGCACAGAAGGAAAAGGCCGAAGCAATTCGCCGAATTTCACCAACGTTCTCAGAATCATCAAGTGCTTCACGCAGCTTTGCCATTCGATCGCTATGCATGTACATCACACCATCCATGAATTGCACTTTATTCGCGGCACAAGCTGAAGTCATCGCTTCCAATTCTTCGCTATCAATCGCGCATGGTTTTTCACACATGACATGTTTTCCAGCATTGGCAGCCTTAATGACCCAGTCTTTCCGCATTCCGGTTGGCAGCGGGATATAGATCGCGTCGAGATCATCGGCTGCAATCATTTCATCATATCCACCAATCGCTCTCGGTGCCTCTCCGAATGGAACCTCACTTTGACATTCGTCGATAAAACTTTGTGCCTTAGCTTCATTGCGGCTCGCAACTGCGACGATTACACCATTGCCGGAATTGCGAATCGCATCCCAATTTTTACGCGCAATATTCGCTGCCCCCAGAATTCCCCATCGCAATTTTCTTTCCATGAGAGCTGATATACACTTTCGGCCTTATGTATCTATCCAAAAGTGCCCACCATGATGCTTTGACCACCTCTTTTTACTCCATTTTCTTGTTCGCTTTTCTTATCAAGAAACGATTGCCTTAAGACTGTGGACACGAGTGACCATCAACTTCTACAAGAACACTTGCGCAACCCCTCGGGTTCCGCGCTAGCGGAGCTCGTAGATCGACACCTCCCACTCATCCACTCTGTCGCCCGAAGAATTACCACGAATGACGAAGCGGCTCGTGACATCTCCCAAATTGTCTTCCTTCGCCTCGTCAAAAAAGCTTCGAACCTTCCTAAATCCCTTCCCCTAACTGCTTGGTGTCACCGTGAAACTCACAGCGCTTCGGTCGATTATGTTCGTTCCGAGGTTCGACGCCAAAAACGCGAAAAAACAGCAGCCGACCTCGATGCAATGAAGACCTCTTCCGAATCCTGGAATCAACTTACTCCCGAAGTAGACGGAGCTATTGATGAACTTTCCGAAAGTGACCGAGCTCTCGTTCTTCTGCGTTTCTATAACAATAAGACTTTCCCAGAAATCGCGCACGAACTCAGTATCAATGATGACACGGCCCGCATGCGCACCAATCGCGCGCTCGAAAAACTCCGCGTCATTCTTGCCAAACGCGGGATTACCACAACCACCGCGTTACTCGCTTCGACCCTGCCGACCAACGCGGTCTCTTCGGCTCCCGCCAGCTTAGCCAACTCTATTACTAGCTCTGTTCAATCGACGTGCGTGACTAGCGGAGCTCTCGCTTTTGTCAAAAGTCACCTGCTTGTCTTGGGTTCACTCTCCATCGGGATCGCAGCTGTGACGACCCAGCAAATAAAAATTAACCAACTTAAGGAAACCCAGAGGGTGAGGGCTTCGCCAGTAGCGCAAAGTCAGAGATCTACCCGAAGTTTCGCTATCTCTAAAATCCCGAAGACCGCTGCTTTTAGTGAGCAAGATCTCCTCGCTATTTTTGCTAATCCAGACCCTGCCGAACGACTGTGGCTTCTTCACGATTACTCATTGCAGGTTTCCACGAATCATATTTCGGAAGCGCTTGAACTCCTGCGGAGTAAAACTCCCGAATGGGATTCAGAATCAAAAATCCTGACTCATTTACTGCTCACTCGCTGGGCTAAGGCAGACCCCGAAGCCGCTTTTGGTTCCTTGGATACGGCAAACTTCTCCCTCGAGCGTGGACACTCTCTCAGTATCCTTTCCGCTCTTGCAGCCCTTGACCCTAAGCGAACCGCTAACTGGCTCACTTCTCCCGTAAACACCCGCGCCTACTATCCGATTGTCGGCCACATTCTTTCGGGGACCATTGCCAAGGAATGGGCTCGCCAAGATCCCCGGGCTGCCTTGGAGTGGGCTCAAACTCTTGCAGATCAGCAACAAGCCGGAGCTTACTCCGGAGTTCTGGAAACGATTGCCGCCACTGATCCTCAAAAAGCTGCAACTCTTGCCCTTGGCCTCAAGGCAGGCAATGCCCGTAATGATATCCTCGCAAAAATCGCGCAATCTTGGGCGCGCCAATCTCCCCTAAAAGCACTTGCCTGGACCTCAACGCTTGTATCCGAAGCTAGGGGGCACGCGACCTCTCGGGCCCTTGAGTCGTGGTCCAAAAACCATCCTGAAAAAGCAGCGCAATACCTCGACGAGAACCCGAACCCCAAATATTTAAAGATAATCGCCAATCAGTGGTCTAAGCGAGATCCCGAAGATACGGCCAATTGGATTGCCTCAAAACCAGAATCTCCCCAGCGGGACTCTGCCCTAGCGGATACTCTCTGGCACTGGACCACGCAAACACCCAAAGCCGCCACCGCCTGGATTGAAGCCCTTCCAGCAGGCAATTCGCGAGACCAAGCCATTGCAGGTCTCGCCGTTGCCGCCGTTGAATTTGATCCTCGCAGCGCCCTTGAATGGTCGCTTAAAATAACAACTCCTTCCTTACGCAACGACCTCAGCCAGCATACCTTCAAAGCTTGGAGTCGTAATGACCCTAAAATAGCCCAGCAATGGGCAAACGATCACCAATTTTCTCCCGATAATTAGACCCTCTTTACTTTATGAAACGGCTTCTCGCAGGATGCACCCTTATCGTCTTTTCTTCTCTCGGCGTTTGGCTTCTTCCAGCCCGCGACCAGAAAAATGTTTCCGATGATCGGCCGACTCCTTCGCCTGCCGAAGTTGGCCACCCTTCCTTTCTGAGTCCGCACTTTAAACCTATTGTCGTTCATCAGGATCGCCTCTTCGTCGCCAATACCCCGGCCGACACGGTCGACGTATTTGAGACCTCTACAAACGACCTTCTCGCTCGTATTCCTGTGGGTATCGATCCCGTCAGCATTGCAATCCGACCCGATGGGCTTGAAGTCTGGGTTAGCAATCACATTTCCGATTCTATAAGCGTCATCGACACCAATCGCAAGAGCTCGACGCATCTCCGCGTCATCGACACCGTGCAAGATATTGATCTCGAGAAGCGCGCCACTAATTTTGATGAGCCCGTTGGAATTGCCTTTGCTAGCAATCAAAAAGCCTACGTTGCGCTCTCGTCCGAAAACAAGATAGCTGTCATTGACGTTGCTTCCCGCAAGGTCTCCAAGCACCTTAACATCCCGGCCCAAGACCCCCGCGCCATCAGTGTCAGAAACGGTAAGCTCTATGTTCTCCCGTTCGAATCTAATAACAAAACCCAACTCTCCGGAGGCTACAAAATTGATGGAGACCTTGTTACTTTTAATGCTCACGAGCACTCAATTGCCAATAATAACGTCCTCTCTCTGGGTCACGTTCTTGATATCGTCAAACATCCCAATGTGCCCGATAAAGATCTCTTCGTCTTCGATACTGAAACCGACAAATTGATCGAGACAGTCGATACTCTCGGGACTCTTCTTTATGGTCTTACGATTGATTCTAAAGGTTCGGTCTTCGTTGCCCAAACCGATGCCCGGAATCATATTAATGGTCGTTCAGGCACTAAAAAACATGGATTGGCCCAACTCCAAAATCGTGCTTTTTTAAATCAAATCACTCGGGTTGATTTTCAAAAGAATGCCGCCAAAAAACCAAGGTTCATTAATCTTGAGCCCTTACCCTCGGTCAAAATTACCCCGCAGGATGCTTTCGCGACTCCCTTCGCGATTGAGATTAGCTCCAATGATCAAACTCTGATTGCTACGGCCGCGGGATCAGACAAAGTCTTCACCGTAGACACCTCCAGCGGCAAAGTCATGGGACATGTCAAAGTGGGGTCTGTCCCTCGAGGCATTGCGCTCCGGTCAAATGACAAGGGAGCTCCAGTCCAAGCTTGGATCCTCAATGCTGTTGAGAATTCCATCTCTCACATCAATCTTTCGGATCCGGAAAAACCAGTCGTTACATCTACCATTAAACTCGAAGACCCCACCCCCGCGCCATTTAAGCGCGGTCGTATCGCCTTCAATAATGCTAGTGCCTCCAGCACCAAAACTTTCTCTTGTGCCAGTTGCCATCCCGACGGGCATACCGACCAGCTCCTCTGGGTTCTTAAGACTCCTATCGTCTCCGGAGGAAGCCAAATTCAGCCTCGGTCTACCATGCCGCTTCGCGGACTCCGTGATACTGCTCCCTTCCACTGGGACGGTATTCCCGGTGATCCCTATGGCGGAAATAATAGCGCAAATGTTCGCGGGCATAGCCCTCCAAATGTTGACGGCTCCAGCCCTGACAATGCCATTCGTAATGTCGTTGATGGCGCTTTGAAATCTACGATGGCGCTTGGAGACAGCGCCACCGGCAATGGCGACTTGCTCGATCGGAACGAGCGCTATTATATGTCGCGCTTTCTTCTCGCTATACCGTATCCACCTGCCCAGAAACGCGCTTTCACCAACGTCCTGTCAAAGAGAGCGGTCGACGGATTTGAACTCTTCCACATCAAAGGCAACCACGAAGGGAAACCACAACCGAATGTTTGTGGTGACTGCCATCGTATGCCCTTTCTCGTCTCAACCAACACCCCCGGATCCGGGATGGATGCCCCAACTTGGCGCGGAGCGTATGATCGCTTCCTCATCCTGCCGCAAGGCCGGCTCAATATCATCGACTTTGATTTTTATCGTAATATCGCCGAGAAAGGGATTCCCGAGAAAGATCTCTGGCGTCTGTCGTGGCGAAGCAAACCACGGTTTGACCCCATTTGGGAAATGGTCCTTGAAGGCAGTACTGGCTACTCCGGCACCTTTGCCCGCCAGCTCACGCTAAATCAAAAAACCGCTAATCAGAGACTCACTCTCGAGCTCCTTCCGGCTCTCGAAGCTTCGGCAGCCGAAGAGGCTATTGTCCTGCAAGTTGAGGCCCTCCTTGATGGAAAGGACATGACTCTGCAATTTCAAAGAGGTCACTATATCCAAGTTGATAAAAACCGCCAGAGCTTCACCCGCGAACAACTCATTGGTTACGCCAAAGAAGGGAAATTTTTAGGCTCCTTCACGGCCCGTCACGGAGCTCAATCTGGTTTTTTTATCCCACAACCTGCTCTCTGGACCCTCAGCTCCATTCAAGAGCAAAGCGGCCGCCAGCAATTTCCAATTCTTGCTGGAGGGAATCAAACCATGACTATGAATGCTCGTCACGTCACTGAAGATGCTCACGTCATCGTCGATGGGCGCCGTGTTCAGGCTACCGTGAAGAAAGGAACTGCTGAGACCATCGCGATTACTATCGACTCGCTTCCCCCCAACGGTTTGCACTTCCTTCAGATCCAAAACTCCCAGGGGCTCTTCAGCAACGATTTTATTTTTCACGTCGCGGATAAAGAGGAAGATGTTGAAGGTTCTCCTCGGAATGATCCTGATCAACTTCGTAATCTTCTCGAAAGATCGATCGCTAGCGGAAGTGTTGCAAGGGTTAAGCGCCATCTTAAGCTCGGGGCTCGTGTGAATCGCCTTCACCAAGAAAATGGCATGACTCCGCTCGCGAGCGCCGCTCTGCATGGGCATCTTGAAATTATTGAACTTCTCCTCGAGCATAAAGCAGACGTCAAAAAATCCAACCGTGATGGCAATACGGCTCTTCACAATGCCGCCTTCATGTGTCGCAGCGAAATCGTGAGCGCTCTCCTCAAAAATGGAGCTTCGACCACTATTCGAAACCATCGTCGGGAATCATCAATCGACGTTGTCTCGGGCGATTGGAGTAAATCTCTCGGTGACCTTTACCGCTATCTAAATACCGTTGTCGCCCACAAAACCAATTTCGAGAAATTGCACGAGCAACGTAAAGATATGGTCATGCAACTTCGTAAACATGCTCTGAAATAGCCTGCTGTTTTTCAGCTAAATATCTCTCCTAATTTCTGATAAAAAACTACCATCGTTTCAGCACCGTGAAAAAAAATATTCTTCATCACCTCATTTGGGCACTCGTGGCAATCACCACATTTGTGGTCGGCTCAAAAATGAATTCGTCCAACCCGGAACAATCCGCCGAATCAAAACGTGGATTACAAAGTAGTTCCAGTAGTCGTAGAGTCGTAACCTCAGCCGAGAATGATTCAAATTCTCGTGTTAAATCAACTCGCTCCAAATCAAAAAGTGGATCAGAAACAAAAGAAGGTTCCACTCTCACTGAAGAAGGCATTGCAGAACTTGGAGCGATCTTTAAAGACGGTAACCTTATTGAGCGGCGGCTCGCTTTCGCCGAGATGCTTAAACAACTTACTCCTGATAATGCTCGGCAATTACGTGAGCAGATCGCCCACATGTCGCAAGACTCTGCCGAATTTCGCGAGTTTCACTACGCTTGGGGGTCTATCGCGGGAGATGAGGCAATCCTGCATGGTAAAGACACTCCAAAACGTGATATGGCTGCCTCGCTGGCAGGATGGGCGTCCGAAGACCCACAATCTGCCATGGCTTACTTTAATAATCTTTCCGCCGAGGAACAAAGTGATGGGACTCACATGAAATGGGGAGCGGCCTTCGGACTCGCTGATGCCGATCCACAACTTGCTGCCGAGTTTGCAGTCGAACGCTCACAAAGTGGAGATAAGGATGCTGATAAAATGATCCACATTGCTGCTGCTGCTGCCTTGAAATCTGGAGACCAAGAAGAGGTTACCCAATGGGCAAGTAATATCCCTGAGGGAGACTTGCAAAACACCGCCTTTCAAAGAATCGCCGGAGATTATGCCAAAGAAGATCCCGCCAAAGCTGTGGAATGGGCTAGCAATCTTCCGGAAGGCGAAGGCAAGAATCATGCCGTAGGATCCTCGTTTCACCAATGGGCTAACCGAGACCCTAAAGAGGCCGCTAATGCAATCTCCACACTCCCATTCGATCAGCAAGATTCTGCAACTTATGGTTACGCCACAAGCGTCGTCCACAAGGAGCCTGCTGCTGGGGTGCAATGGGCAGCCAATATCAAAGACCCTGAAGCCCGAACAAATGCAATGGTCGATACCGGCCGTGTCTTTTATCGCAGGGACCGCGAAGCTGCTCAGGAATGGCTTGCCACATCTAATCTAACGGAGGACTCAATCCAACGGATCACCGGAGGAAAATAAAATCCAACCCAATAAAATTCAGGAGCTCTTGCTATATAATTTTGAGTTATCGTTTTCGATAGCTGCGATTATCCTTCTATTTTTGAAAAAGATAACGCTTCCATCAAAAGGCTATCCTGACGACTGCATTTTACCAATGGCCATGCTCTCCCAGCCTTTCTTTGGGATGTATTTGTAGAAGACTTCATCACTCTCGCGATCTACCGCTACGAGGTGCGCCCATTCATTATCAAATAACTGACTCACGTTGATATGCTTCTCTAGGATACGGCTTATTCGGTCTCGAGGTGCATCGACAATTACGAGAGCTCTTAGGGGCTCGTGATAAGGCTGATCTCCATTCATCACTGATTGTCGGGCTAGCCCTGTGCGCAAATCGCCCTGAGGACCCGACATGATCCCCATACGGCCAACCACGTTATGATAGATCTTACTACCACTTCCATAAACTTCTGGGTCGGTCGCGGAGAAGTAATGTTCGCAGTTGATCCATTGTCCTACGACAACGGGTGCCGCTAGGATCCCTTCAAGAGACGCTTCGGTTGGGTCCTTTCGATAGTCATGGGAGACAAGGAAAGTTCTCCCTTCAAGGTCAATATGGCTCGTCAGTTCACGAGGACCGACCACAATAGAGGCATTACCTGAAAGGCCCCATTCTGGACGAACTTCACTCCAGTCCCCGGCCCGTCTTCCAATTTCGCGAACTGCTGCGTCATCGCTGGGATCAGTTGTGGCCTCCGGTAAACGAAGGCACCTTTCACGGTTCGTTGCGATGGTTGCGCGGAGAAGATCCTCCTCGAGTTTGGCGAGATCTCCACTGTGAGAATCTGGCAAGTCAACCCTGTCGTAGAGTTCGACCTCATCGGTTGTCGTGTTGTGCAGTCCTGCGATGAAAATCGTGTCTTCTGGAATGGTTAGGCCGCTATCAGCAAGAATAGCACGCACTTCAGGACGATTTGCAATTGTAGCGAAAGCACGTGCATTTGGCTTACTAGGGTTTCCTCCACAGGCGCCACAATCGAGTGCAGATTCATATGGATTGTTATCCGACTTACTGCCGTGTCCGCAAATCAGAATAAGACGGGCAAACCCTTCGGTCAGTCCAATGGCACCGAGAACATTTTTCAGCATACTCGCCTGTTCATCTAGAGTCATTCCCAAGTCGATGTCGTGGTC
>DIHU01000228.1:0-2865 GCA_002420315.1 Akkermansiaceae bacterium UBA5688 | reverse complement strand
TGGTCGTGGTCATTATCTTTTCTATCAAGAGTTAAAGAAGTTTCAATTGGCGGCGATACTGAGCGAGAGAACCGTTCTTTAAACCTGCGGAAAGAACGGGGGAACATTGTTCGTCCGATTAAGGGCCAACCGAATATCCAGCCTATGGACTCCACCGTTATATAAGGGGTCAAAACGTGGGCTTTTAGATCATGAAGGATTTCATGGGCCGTGTGGAAAAACTTTTTACCTGCCTTGTGTTTTGCAACTTCGTCATTCTGGCCATCACGCTCAACCTCGTGGAAGGTATGCGTAGGCTTTGCAATAGCGGGATACTGCTCCGTATGATGGTGTGCTCCATGGGGGCGGAAGCGAATGAATATATTGAGGAATCCGGCCCACCCAATCGTCTCATAGTTTCCTTGCGCCTCGAGATTTCTCCGAAAGGGCTCTGATCTGACATCGATACAGAATACTGATTGCGCAATTGGGCGTTCTGGTGATCCGTCTTTTTCTTTGCTGGCAGAGATCCCTTGAGCAACTTCGCTCATCACTTGCTCATGATAGCCAGCTTCGAAAGCTTTGAGCCAGATAGGCCCATGCTCGGATACCGGGAAAGCTTTGAGCCACTCTTGCAATTTTCCTAGCTCCTGTGGCCCTGCCTTGAGAAGAGCTTTCGGATCAAGATCAAGGGCTCTGGAGAGGTCTGTGAGTTGTAAAGCCTGAGTAAGTCCGACTTTCTTGACCTGAAGTTCCGTATCAAGTTCCTCTGCCTGCTCACGCAGGTAAGAAGAAATCGCGTCAAATTTTCCTTCGATAGAGAGTTTTGTTTTGCAGGCTTTTTGGACAAGCTCTTTTTCATACCAAAGACGCACGGCAAGATATTGGACTAAGTCAATGGGATAAGCTTCCTGCCATTCGTAGTCTGGATTTTCGCCCCGCCAGTTGATGAAGCTCGCCCATCCGTAAAGAGACGCGAGCTCGAGTGAGAGATAATTCTGCCACTGATCTTCTGGAATACCGAGGGCATTAAGATTCTCTCGGAGTGCTTCCTCCGGTGACGCTGGAAGAGCCGCAATTTTCTTTTTACTTTTATTGATTCCACAAGGGGACCATTCCTGCCCGGCAAGATTCTTCCAGGCTTGGTAGAACGTTTGATCTCGTTCAGGCATGGCCCAGGCGGCGTGACCTTCATCTAGGAAAGCTTCGCACCACTTAATCACTTCCCGATCGATCCAGAAGGAGACTCTCGTATGCAATTCACGGTCACACCAGTCAGCGAGAGTTTCTTCGCGGCCAAGAGCGGTCGTTTCCTGATTTCCAAGATCGATACCGTCAATGATTTGCTCACTTAAGCTCTTGATGGTGTCTCGATCCTGAGAGCGGTCGACTTTTGCTTCAATGGAGTCAGTCGGCACTGGTGGCGCTCCACTAAGGAGATGTGCTTTGAGCATATCAGCATGGGAGATTTGTGACCCGTTTAGATCTATATGCTCTTGTTTAATCAGTGGCTCGAGAGCATCGTCAACATGCTTGGGAAGGATGCGTTCGCTCTCAACAAATCCCCGGTATGTTTCGTTCGACAGGTATCCTTTACCTCCAGTGAAGCGTTGGGCTAAGCTAACAGCATCTTGGAAATGCATATGCTCTAGATTATGCAGCGGGTTGTGATGAACAAAGCCCCGCATAGGCCAGTAATGAGCTATGACTTCACTGGCCTTAGAAACGAGTGCCCGAAGCTCCTCACCTTTGGGAGCGGTCTCAGAAGTAGTGGCTTTTGATGGTTCCATATTATTTCCAAATGTTTGTGATAGAAGCAGTTACTTGGTCCTGCAGCCAGTCATGGGAGATTCCACTCAGAGCTAACAAGGCGAGAATCACCACGATGAACACGGTAATCTCGTTTCTGTTGAGATCATCGCCATCAAGGTTACTCGTGTTGGGCCCAAAAAGGAGTCGCTGCATTAACTTGAAAAATATCCATGATGCTGAGAACCACGTAAAGAGAGCAACTATAACGCCTGGGCCAGAAATTTGGGGGTCTAGTAGCATGTCCATGTAACCAAAGAATAAGCTAAAGGGTGGCAAGCCGACGATCGCCATGACGAGTAATGCCATACACAATGCCAAACGCGGCATTTGCAAAAACAACCCACCAAGTTGATTCAGATTCAGATCCCCATAGCGAAGCCTGATGCGATCCCAGCCGAAGAGGAGGCCGAAGCTGGCGATTATCAGCGAAGCTGCGAAAAGAGTAGCTGAATTAGTGAGTTGTCCGGCGCTTCCCATATGCCACCACAGAATGGAATACAGCGCCATGGTTCCATAAGCGATCCGTTGCGAAACTTTATTTTGTACGATTGCTTTGATCGTCGCATAGAGCGCTCCAGAGAGAGAGATGATGCTGACTGCTTTCAGCAGCTCTTCGCTGAATTGATTTTGAAAACTACAAAAAGCGACTATCCCTAGGATCGGAGTCGCCACGGTAAGCAAAGTGCCGATCGGTCGTGGAGCCTTGGTAGCGATTGAAATAAAGAGGCCGTGTAAGGGGAAAAGTGGCAGCAGCAGGCCAGCGACAGCGAGCCCAATAACGCTTTTAAATGAAACCTCTTCCAAGGGATTCGTCATCAAACCAGCGATGCCAAGACCAATGATTATCATGACCGGTAGGAATAAACGGCTTTTGTCTAATCTCTCTGCTAACCCTCGCAAAGTTCCGATGACTCGGAGGGAAACGCCGTCTAGATAAAGTCTGTTTACAAAAAAGAGATAGAGTGGCTCTCGGAGACTCTGAATTGGTTTTGGAAAACTGAGGCTCTGACCGCGGCGCCTTGCAAAGGATGCAGTCCATCCCACGACAATAATCAGTGCGAATCCTGCGACAAC
>DIHU01000145.1 GCA_002420315.1 Akkermansiaceae bacterium UBA5688 | reverse complement strand
GCGCACGATGCCCATATTTGCCCAGAGCGATTCTCTAAACTTTGGGGTAAATTTTTAAGGATATTACCACTTTTGCTTCTTAATTAAGCGCAATACGGTTTTTTTTTGAGACAAATTGCTTAAGGTAGGGCATTCTCATTCATATAGTTATGTCGTTCGACGGGGTAAATCTAGGTGAGACATGGCGGGAATGGCTAGAAGAGAGTGCTCCTCGTCTTCTTGCCTACGCTCGGGCTCGCTGTAATGATGCACAAGAGGCCGAGGATTTATTACAGGATGCTTTGATTAAGCTTTGGGGCTATCAGAAAGAGAGGGAATACCGTCCGCCCGATCTGCCTCTCGCCTTTTCGGTGATGCGTTATCTCGCCCTTGATCGTGGGCGCCGTAAGGGGCGGCGGGAAAAGCGTGATCAGAAAATTATCCAATTTCAAAGCGGTGAGGATCATTGGCTTGACCCAACTCTTGAAGATGCCGAAGAAGCGGAACTTCTTCGGAAGGAGGTTGAAGCTCTGCCTGATAAGCTTCGTGAGGCACTAACCCTTAAAATATGGGGTGGTCTTACCTTTGCCGAAATCGGGAGGGTCCTTAAAATATCTCACAATACAGCCGCTTCGCGTTACCGCTATGCCCTTGAACAGCTGCAACAAAAATTGAATTATCTTAAATCTATAAAAAATGGATAACACACTGAAAGATCTGGAATCGAATCTAGAAACATTAACTCCTCGAGGTCTTAGTGATCTGGGTAGGGAGAATTGTCACCAGTTGATCGATCAGTTGGTCGTGGAATATGAAATTTCTACGAAGAATTTGAATCGAGGATATGGCGATTGGAGGGGCAGTGCTGCAGCAGCAGCTGTCGCCCTAGGTATCGGGATTAGTGGTGGATGGTTTTTGGGGGGTGATCGGACATCTTCTCTGGATGTAGAAGACAAAAAATCAGGTGAATCCGAAGATGTTTTAGCCTTCGAGCATCTTGATCACGAGACCTGGATTTTAGCCACAGAATCACCGAATGTTTATGTGACTAAATCAGGAGAAATTAGGGAGATTTCACGAGAGGTTGAGGTGACTGAAGAGGTCGTCCAGCACCGGGAAAGTGGTCTTGTTGTGACGATCGAGACGACCGATCATCATGTTGTTGATGCTCCCAAGAGTGACTTTTAACGATTTTGAGACGTGAAGCTGTTTTTGATCCTTTTATTAGCCCTTTTGCCAATCTTGGTGCAAGCGGAGGAACTTCCGTGGATCGGCGTCTCATTTAAACCACTCAGAACGGAGGATCGTAGGTTGACGCAGCTTGAACCGGAAGTTGGACTCCGGGTGTCAGGCGTAGTGGCGAATGGACCGCTGGCCAAAGCTGGGGGGAAGAAGGGGGATCTTTGGTGGAAATTTGACGATCAGATTCTTTTAAATATGAGGCAAATGGTCGGTCTCCTTCGAGAAAAGAAGGTGGGAGAGGAAGTAGAGGTTCAATTTTTTCGTGGGGGCGACCTTAAGAAATTTAAATTATTGCTGGGATTTCGCCAGCCCCCGCAAGTTGGACCTGTTAGCTCGCTAATAAAAAATAGAAATATCGAGAGACCAAGGCGGCTAGCAAAGCGTGAACAGGTGGCTCGACTGAAAACGGAGGAGAAACAGCTCTTAAGTTTAGAGGCTGAGGGAAAACAATGGCGATTCCAGGTAAGAGAAGATAATGTAGTGATCCTTTCGGCTCTTGTGAATACTGATGATTTGAGCGAAAAGCTCCCTAGAAAGTGGATTGGTGCCTTTCTCATCTTGAAGCAGACCCTCCAACGGCGGCAAGTAGAAGGTGATCTACGCTCGGAAGAAAAAATTCGCTTTGCTCCGAGGAAGACAAAGGAGGATTCCAACGGATAAAATGAGGTGGCCAGCTCGGAAGTCAGACTAAACCTTTTTCTTCTTCGGTCCTTGCCATTCACGCTTGTCCCTTCCAGTCTCGCGACATGCATCCTGATGTCGCGAAGTTAGTGGAGGCGGGGCGAGTTAGCGCTCCCGTTGGTGAGAAACTCTCAAAGATTGCTCCCGGGTCATACCGGATTCATAAAGGTTTTGGTGGAGGCGTGGTGACAGAATGGGATCTTTTTAACGGCAAGGTCACAATCGATTTTGAAAAGGAAAAGGGGAAAGTCATGGGTTTGAAGCTCGCTCTCGAAAAAACCGAGGCTGTAGAAGAAAATGATGTCCGTGCCCAAAAGGTAAGCCAACTAGGAGAACTTAAAGAGCTTGCGGAGAAGGATCCGGTTGAGTTGGTCGCTCGCACTATTGAAACTAGGGGCGCGAACATGACGATGGATCAGCTTGATGCCGAGCTTTGCGGCAGTGTGGTCGAAGAGTCTGGGTATAAGAAATGGTGGGAGAAGACAAAAAAAGCGCTTCGTGAGAGTAAGCGTGTTTCAGTTCCGACGAAACGCACTGATCCTCTCGTTCTTCGCGACGAATCTACTGGACCAGGAGAGGCCTTGGTTGATGATTTGGATCAGGCCCGTTCGCCAAAAGCCCGTGTTAAAGCCTTGGAGGCAATTCAGCGTGAGGCGCCTTTGGTCGCAGCAACTGAAGGATTGCTGGCTCGCGCTTTTGAAATAGTCAACGACGCTGCTTTAAAATTAATGAAGCTCGCGCCGGCACAATCATTAGAGCTGATAGCGCTTCGTGATGAAATTGCTCAAGAAACAAAGCAAGATGACGCAATCGCGGTTGATGCTCCAAAGCTCGCTGAGGTTCTTCAGGTGGCCGACGGTAATCTTTCCGAAGATCTAAATCACGTTGCTGCTGCTCGCTTAAAGCGAATTCTTGAAGCATTTCCTCCTGCTTTCGGTGACGACTGGGTTGGTAAAGTTCTCTCTGTTTTCGGTAAGATAAGCTCTCGGGGAGTTTCTGAAATTGCAAAGCTCTTGGGGGAGAAAGATGAGACGAAGGCTCTCAATGACCATATTAAAGTCGCCCTCTCACGGCACGCTCTTGGTCCCGATTCGCTAGCTTGGATTTGTCGCGAACGCAAGAAATTGGCTGAAGAGGTTTTTGATGGCTCAGTGGGTTCTGTGATTCTCACTGTTCTTGAGCAAGATTCTCTCGATGATGGGCCCCGTCGAAGCGGACGTCTGGGAAACCTGCTCCTCGATGATAAAGAGCTCATCGCAGATATTCTCGATGGAATGGAATTAAACGATGTCCGTAACTTCGCTCGCAAACTTCTCGCGAGCCCCGCTTTCCCCGATCTAGACCGGAAATCATTGATGGCACGTGTGATCAAAAAGGTTCCAGAAACTCAGGAAATGGTTTCCGGGGAAAATCAGGCAA
This sequence comes from Akkermansiaceae bacterium UBA5688, assembly GCA_002420315.1. Taxonomy (GTDB): domain Bacteria; phylum Verrucomicrobiota; class Verrucomicrobiia; order Verrucomicrobiales; family Akkermansiaceae; genus SW10. The sequence continues at coordinate 999 of DIHU01000145.1, read as the reverse complement.
AGGGTGATGATACTCTCCTAGTCTCGTACGAAAGTCTTGATCGCCGTAAAGCGGAATATGAGGAGCTGGTTAATAAGCGTATTCCGGCCAACGTGAAGGAGATTTCAACAGCTCGAGCACATGGTGACCTTCGGGAGAATTTCGAGTATCACGCGGCGAAGCAGATGCAATCTGTCCTCAATTCTCGTAAAAATGACCTAGAGCGCGATCTAGAGCGAGCCCGTCCGACTGACTTTAAGGGCGCTGATACCTCGGCGATTAACATCGGCACTAAGGTGATGGTTACTATCGAAGGTGGAGAAGAACGTTCAATGACGATGCTTGGGGCTTGGGATGGTGATCCTGAAAAAAATATTGTATCCTATCTTTCCGAGATCGGGCAGGCGCTACTCGGTAAAGTAGTGGGGGATGTCGCAGAAATTCATGACACCGACACTGAAGAGCTTATCTCGGTAAAGATCACTTCAATCGGTTCCATTTAACGGAGCTCTTTTACGAAAATTTCTTTAAAATAAATATGTCGAATACTACCATCCAATCGATCAAAGGCCGCGAAATTATAGATTCGCGGGGTAATCCTACTGTTGAAGTTGACGTCGCGCTCAATGGCGGGGCCTTTGGCCGCGCTGCTGTTCCCTCGGGAGCTAGTACTGGCGAGCATGAAGCATGGGAGCTTCGCGACGGTGACAAGGATCGTTATCTTGGGAAGGGCGTCTTGGGCGCCGTTGCTAATATTAATGACAAGATTGGTCCGGCCCTTCTTGGTAGTTGTGCTTGTGATCAAACGAGTGTCGACCAAGCCATGCTGTCCCTTGATGGCTCGCCGAATAAGAAGAACCTCGGAGCTAATGCTCTTCTTGGAACCTCTCTCGCTGTAGCTCGTGCTGCAGCTTCAGCATCTGGTTTGCCATTATACAAATATCTCGGTGGTCCCAACGCCAAGGTTCTTCCAGTTCCAATGATGAATATCATTAATGGTGGATCTCATTCTGATGCTCC
>DIHU01000068.1:8151-15847 GCA_002420315.1 Akkermansiaceae bacterium UBA5688 | reverse complement strand
CTTCGGTAGTGATCGATTTTATGGGGAGCAGGCTGAGGGATACTTCGCTGATAGAGGCCCGAAATTTTGCACCACACATTATCGTTTTCGGTTAGTCTCTCGACAGCAGTGATCCATTCCTGTGGAGCAGCCTTACCATCAAAGTCATAACCGAGAACGTGGTCGACTACGAGATTAAGATTTGGGACGGCGCGGGCAAGTTGGTCTACTTGTTTTACGGCCTCTATTCCACCTCCATTGACGAGGATGTCGACAGTGAGCTTGTGTTTGGCCAGTCCGAGCAAATTACCGATGAGCTGTGGGTCGTCGTAGTCGATAGTTTTTTTGGTCTTGCCGTTTCGTAGGCGGATCCCGACGAAACGCTTATCCCTTTTGAGCTTCTGAATCGCAAATTTAAAGTCGTCTGAATAGGGGTCAACATTCCCAACAAGTCCCACGAAATAGTCGTCATCTCTTACCAGATCGAGAACCCAGCGATTGTCTTCAATACGGTCACTGGCTTCGACTACGATCACTCCGGTGGTGCCGGCAGGTTCTGCGATTTTGTGAAATTCGTCTGGAAGATGCGGTTTGTAGAGAACCTTATCGCCTTTCGGTGGCCACGGGATTCCTTCCGCTCGGGTGGGGTCGTAAAGGTGAATATGAGTGTCGATCATGTGCTTTACCTTGGGAAGCGGGCGCTCATCAGCGGCGAGGGTGACGATGACAGAAAGGAAGATGGCCAGTATTTTCATGGAGGATTGAGAATGATTGATTCTACTTCTTTTTGAAAGCTTCGTGCTTTTTGTTTCCGGTGTAAAGGAGCCGTGGTGCCTTGCCGCTTTAGGGTTGGACGGGAATTTGGGAGAAGATTACGGTGGGGCGCTGTGGTTCCCTTATTGCGGTAGCTCGAAGATAGAGTTGTGGATGAGGCGTTGGTAGGCCTGACCACTTCTATCGGTAAGCTTGAGGTCGATAGACATGCCCCAGGTGGGTTCGAGATCGGGAACGGTGAGGGTGATCTTTTTTCCATTGATGGTGGCGCTGGAGATTTCCCACTCACGTTCGTTGAAGTGTTTGGACCCATAGTTCTTGGTTCTTTTGAGATCCCAAGCTTTGATGCAAAAACTGTCTGGCTTCACCGAGTTCTCGTCAACTTCATCAGAGAGGGTCAAGGTGACGGTGTTTTTGGAAGCTTCGATTTGAGTAGGAAGATTAGCTGGCTTATCTAATTTGCGGATGCGATAGAAGCCGCCGGCTTTGCGCTGGGTGCCGGCCCACGCGAACATGCCGCAACCGTAAAGTTGGCCGTCGCCTGGGTGGAAGCGACCCCGCATAATTCCGGTGGGGAATTGTTTCAGTGGGATTTCACAAAGTCCACCCTGACGGTGGTTGCCAATTTTTTCGTGTGGAACGACGTAGATTTTTCCATAGCCGTAGCTGAGATTGAGGAGTTGGCCGTTCAATGATCCCCACTTGGCATCTTTGGGAACCCAAAGCAGTTCAGAAGGCGATCGATCAAATTGATTGGTGATCCAGCAGAGAGGATTCTTCATCGCGGAATCGGCGGTTTCGGTGACGGGTGAGTAGCCGTAGATGTTGCCGAAAAATTCGTTTGGCCCTTCGCCGCTGACCCAGTTGATCCGATTTTTGGGATTCCAGTGACCTTCCTGATCGGTGACGATAAAGGTGCCGTCTGGATTGAGACAGACACCGTTTGCAGCGCGGAAGCCGGTGGCGAGGATATCAGTCTTCGAGCCGTCGGAGCTTACGCGGAGTAGGGTGCCATGATGAGGGACGAGCGAGTCTTTGGCGTGGCGGGCGGACTTGGCGTAGTAGAAATTACCTTTGTCATCGGTTTGGAGGCCCATCGCAAATTCGTGGAAGTGCTCGGTGACTTGATGGTCGTTATTAAGACACTCAATAAAGTCGATGGTTTCGTCGCCATTAGTGTCGTGAAGCTTGGCGAGTTGGTCACGGCAGGTGACGTGGATTTTGTCATCTATGATCTTGAGGCCGAGCGGTTGGAAGAGGCCGGAGCAGATGCGTTTCCAGGTAAGGGTGCCTTCGAGTTGATCAATTCCTTCTACGATCCAGACGTCTCCCATCCAGGTGCAGACGGCAGCGCGTTTGCCATCGGGGTAGAAGTCGAAGCCGCTGGTGCGCATCCAGGACTGGTGTGGATTAAGATTGGCGACCGGGACGGTGAGAGTGTCGACGGCGAAGGGGCCAGACTCATCGCCTCGTTGGATTTGGGTAGTGACAGTGGTAGGAGCAGGGAGTCCAGGCTCTTTGCGTAGGTGTGCCGAGCTTGAATTTTCTTCAATAATTTTTCCATCAATTGTGTGAAGGAGGAGAGCTTGGGACGATGGTTCAAAAATTCGGCAGAGTGACCCGTCTTCAATGACGTAGTTCTTGTTGGGGAGTTTTTCAGTGGCTTTGCCGACTCTCATTTTGAGTTTTAATTTTCCTGCGCCGACTTGGATCAAGCGGTGAAAAACTCCTTTGTCTGGGGTGTTGAGAAAAGTTTCGGTGATCACTGTTTCTCCCACAAGGTATTGTATGGCTGTTCCACTCTTACCAAGAAAGATCCCCTTGAATGTCACCCAGTCTTTCGGAAGCGGTCCGAAGAGGCGACCGTCTTTTCCTTTCACGCGGATAGGTGTCCAGGAGCCGGTTTCAGGATGGGCCCAGCCGGGGCGGTCGGGGTTAGTGAGAATGCGCTCTCCAACGATGGAGGTGTGGGTTCCGTGGGAACCGTCAAAGGCGATACCCTTCCAGTTGACGAATTGGTCACCGGTGTAGATAGCGGCGAGCCGCATAGTGTCATGATCGTAAATAGCCCACGAGTTTCCTTTCGAGATACCGCCGAGTCCGGGGTCGAGGCGAATGGCGAGTCCTTTTTGAGCGATGTTTACGTTCGTATCGAGAGGACCAGGCTCGATTTGGTAGGTCCAGAAGAGATGGTTTCCGAAGTCCATCATCTTGTAGGGCGGGGGAGTCTTTTTGGATTCCTTTTCGTCAAGCTGAGAAATTCCGCGTGGGAGATTATCGAGATAGCTGTCTTCGATCTTGCTGAGCTGAGAGGGGTTATGCTTTTTAAGATATTCTTGGCGGATGTAGTGAATGACGTCGTATTTTTGACGGGTCGAGAACTGAGGCATGGGCATCATCATGCCGTATCCCTTGGTGATAGTTTGATACATGCGGAAGGGGTCGTGTCCGTTCTTAAATTTTCCTTCGTGGAATTTGAGAGCGATGGGAATGGATCCTTCCTTTTTGTCGGAGCCGTGACAGGTGATACAGAGTTGATTATAGATTTCTTGGCCGCGCTTGAGAGAGTTTTTGTCCCAGGCTCTAACGATTTCGCGATGGTCGGAGGTTTCGAGAGGCTGCATCCAGGCTTCGTGGATTGTGATACCTTTGTTTTTCTCTAGTGAGACGATGGTTCCGTAGCCTGGGTGGGTGCCAGTTTCGACGAGGTTAAGTTGGTTGTTTGTGCTGTCTCCAGGCTTTTTCCAGTGGAAGTCGGGAGTATTGAGTTCATCGATTTTCTTTCTAGCTGCCGTGCTAATTTCTTTCTCGGAGAGTGAGCGTTTCCAGAAGAGAACTTGTTCGATGGAACCGTCCTCAAAATCTCCTCCAAAGTCTTTGGTTGTCGACCCGACTTTTAATGTGTGTCCCTCCTTATCTTTGGAGGTGAGATCATCGGCGCCGGCAACTTTTTTGCCATCGAGGTAGAGGGTGACATTGCCTTCATGATCGCCGACAAGAGCGGCTAGGTGTTCCTTGCCATCATTAACAAGACCTTCTCCTTGGACCATGCCCTCCCAGCCGACATCGTAGCTTAGCCGACCATCCTGAATGAAGAGGGTTTTGCCACCGCGCTCCCACTTTCCATTGGCAGGAGCAAGTGCTACGAGAGTTCCTTTTTCGGTGGTCGTGGTGAAACGGGCCATCAAGGTAAAGGCTTTATCCATTGGAAAGTCTTTTCCGGGGCGTGGTTTAAAGGCGATATTGCCATCGCTGGCGAGAGATCCGGGCACTTCGATGCGTTTGGTAGTTGGATCCCCAGAAGTGGATAAGTGGATGAGGGCAGACGAATTAGGCAGGTGTTCGAAGGTGAAGTCAGTGGTAACTTTTTCGCCTGCTGGAACTTTGATAGGGTGGTCGCCAAATTTGACAATAAAGTCAGATTTTGCGGAATACTTCAGGAAGAGGCGAAAGTTGGCCTGTAAATCGTGTTGCGCTAGTTGATCGAGCTGCTTCGTAAGGAGAGGTGTCTTAGTCTTGTTGACCGGAACGGAAGTTGGGGGGAGGACTTGTGCGGTAAGCGAAGTTAGGGAGAGAAGGGCGAGAGCCATAAGAGGTCCATTTTTCATTGCACAAACGGTTGCAGATTGGCGACCGATGTCAAAGCAGAAGAGGCCCCTCGGATGCCCGTAAAGTCAACGATGGGGCTGATTTACTTTTGCGTCATTGCCTGCTGAAGAATTGGGGCGTTACCGCGAAAGGACACACCACTTAGTTTTTCAGTCGTTTTATGGCGATTACGGAAGCCTCCAAATTCCAGAAAGAGATATTCGGGACCATCGATAGATTGATTTTTCAATTTGAGGGCTTGGTTTTTGTCGACGTCCATCAAGGTGTCGCCAGACCAGTTGCGGGTATTCACCGATTAAAATGAAATCTGGATGGTCTTAAGGAATTAGGCGATCAACGACGAAATGGGGCCACGTTGCGGAAGGCCCTCGCGTTCGAGAGAGAAATCGGGATCGCCGAAATGCTTAATTGGATCCCCGTAAGCATTTAGAAAAGTGGTGTAGAGGTTTCCAATGGTGCCGTGACCTGATTGTCCATAGTCGGGCATCTGAAAGTAGTTTCCTGGAAGAGTGAGGCGTCCTCCACATCCACCCACGATAATGAAAGGCCATTCGTGTAAAGCTCCATGGTGGGCTTCGCCAGCATCGCTTAGGTATACGATCATGGTGTTATCGAGCATCGTGCCGTCTCCTTCTGGGATGGAGCGTAATTTTTCCGCGAGATCGGCCATTAGGCTAATGTGATAGCTTCGAATGAGATCGCGGCATTCTTCGGCAGACTTTCCATTGGAGCCGGTGCCGTGGCCAATTGCGTGCACGTTTTGCTCGGTCAATCCAAGTCCGGTGTAAACATGTTCGAGGTTATCCATACGGATTGTGACGCCATTACTAAGCCCCGTGACCAGACAGGATGCGGCGAGTTCGAAGTGAGAAGCCAGTCGGTCTATGCCGAGCTGGGAAGAAAATTTTTCTGTCAATTTTGGGGCGCCTTTACGAATAGCCTCATTCATAGTGAGCAGCTTCTTGCGTCGTTCCTGAAGGTCTTCGAAAGCAAGTAGGTAGTGGCTGAGTTTATCCTGTTCGGCACTCGGAACTTTGTTTCGCAGTTGTTTGATATCGTCTGAAATGAAATCCAGCATTCCTGTCTCAAGGTTAAAGCGCTTACGACCTTTTTTTGAGCCGACGGCCGAGCCGAAGAGTTGGTCAAAAGCTTGGTCCGGGCTTGCCTGATAGGGAAGTTCACGTCCCGGAGCGAGAGCTGATAGACCGGGGTAAAGAGTGCCTTGAGGGATGAGGTCACCGGCTCCGCCTACCGCCCGTCCCCTCAAAGCAAGTCCGACATGTCCGAATGGGCTTGAGTGCTGGGATGAAAGCCGAGTGTCGATTGTTGCGCGGAGTGGACGACCGCTGGAGGTTTCACTTGGGGAAGCGTGGACGCCCATCGCTCCAAAGTAAGAAGTGTGTCCAGCCAAGCACATCTTGCCAGAGAATCCCTGAACGATCGCGAGTTGGTCTTTAAATGGTTCCAAGGCGTGCAGAGAATCGGGAAGAGGGACTCCCTTTAAGGGCACTCGTAGGGGGGTGCTTCCGGTGGCTTTCTTGTCGCGCAGTGACTCCGGCGTGATTGCCTTTGGAGTAAGGCCGCTAGATTTGACCAAGAAGACAAAGCGTTGGGGGAAGGCATCGACTGTTCCGCCTGCTGCGGCTGCAAGCTGTCCGAGCAATGGTGACAATAGGGCCCCACCGCTTCCGAAAGAAAATTGTTTGAGAAAGGCGCGTCTTGATGTGGATTGAGAGTTCATTTTGTTTCTCCTCCTTTTCGGAAAATAAATGAATCGGATGAGAGAAGGGATATCAGCATAGCTCGGAAGCTACCTCCACTTTTCACATAGGCTTCATCGGCCGCGATCAGAGTCGCCGAATCACTTAACATTTCATTTCTTCCCATCCAATACCGGAAAGCATGGCGGATGAATGATTGTCTGACGCGGTCGGACTGCCCAAGTCGTTTCATTAGCTCAACGGCGTTTTCAACTTTTCCGTCGAGCGACTGAACACCGGTTGAGTCGAGTTGGCCGCTGGAATCGATGGGTTTGCCGCTTATTTTATCGGTAGTCCTAAATCGGCCGAAATCATCATAGGCTTCAAAGGTCATTCCAAGTGGGTTCATCTTTTTATGGCAACGCCAGCATTCCTGTTGTTCGGTTTTTTGAAAGCGTTCCCGTAAGGTCTTGTGTGGATCTTCTGGAACGACCGCATCAACAGTAATGGGGACATCCGGGACGTGACCTGCGAGGAGGCGTTCACGGATCCATTTACCCCGTGTGATCGGGTTGGTATCGGTATTCTTAGAGTGAGCAATTAGCCAGGAAGGATGAGTTAGAAGGCCAACTCGTTGTTCTTTGTTCAATTCGAAAGGTTGTTCGACTGGGCAATCGAATTGATCGATAGAAAGGTTGTAAGCACCTAGAAAGAATCGTTGATCGTGGGCGGAGGTGAGGTTGCGTTCACGCTCGCCTTCCATGAGAACGAACTGGGCGAGCATTGGTCGGAGTCCATTTTTATAACAAATGGTAAGATAGGGCATGTAATCCTTGATCAGGCCTCCGCTCATCCGATGTTTCATGGGCTGAATCTGAAAGTAGGGATGTAGACGTTCAATCTCGGTGCGCACCCCAGTTTCGAGTTCGTATTCTAATTTTTGCCATGGCTTTCCTTTCCAATAATCGTAGAGGCGCCTGAGGGCAATCAGGCGCTGCTCAAGATCTTTCGGATCTGTCTCGAGCCCGATGTGGCCAACAAAATATTTTTCTGTGGTGATCAACTGCCGCAGAACATCCCGGTCCTGTTTTAGGGCGTGTAAGACCAAAAGGTCAGCTTCGTGCACTAATTGATTAGCCACGATGCCCCAGTCGTAGTTCTTAAAACGTTTGGCGTCTTTGAAGACTTGCGGAGCGCGGTGGTAACCAAAGAATTCCCGAAAAAAACGTAGGAGCTTCGGCTTAGCAATTACAGGATCTCTTAGGATGCGTTCCAATTGAGCGCGAATTTTTCTCGGAGAATCCAAATTTCTGCTTCGTGCAGCCGACCAAAGGATCTTGTCTGGGGGGTCATCGGTAAGCGCGAACGAAATTGCGAATGCCAGTTCATTGTCTGATAAAATTGTCCTGCCGTGATCATCCTTGTCTCCGAGACCGAGCTCCATGCGGTAAACTGCTTCCGGGTTTAAAGCGATCGCTTTAAGGCAAACTTCAAGGCTTGCTCGTATGTCACCGCCAGATTCTTTGATCGATCGCAAGAAATAGTCTCGGTAGCGGGCCAATTCCTTCGTCTTGGGCGGGCGAAGAACGAGAGTTTCAAACTGAAATCGCACGGCAGCTTCAGCTTGCTCTTGA
>DIHU01000068.1:584-7772 GCA_002420315.1 Akkermansiaceae bacterium UBA5688 | reverse complement strand
GATCCAGTTGGTGTTCGACAATTCCGCGGGCATTCCGCAAGAGCGTTTCGAGTGTTGCCGAGTCTGCAAAAAGCCCCTCGGAGTAATCATTGATTCCGGGTCTTTGTTCCAGCGAAAAAGGCTGACGGGCTCTCCGTAATTCCATCCAGTGGTCTTTAAAGATTCTTTTCTTGGTTCGATCGTAAATATTGGGATTCATTCGCCACAAGCGGGAAGGCGAAAAAGGGAGTTTTTTGATTTCTCCGGAAAAAAGAGCGTCATGGTCAACTCGATTTCCAAAAGAAAACTGACCTAAGAGATGCCGCCCACGTGGCGAAGATCGCGCTTTCTCTAACTCCTTGCCAAGCCAAGAGATTATCCATGCGCGCTGCTCATCATCTGGCTGGTGCTTCGATTCCTCCGGAGGCATTTCACGTTGTGCGAGTTGGTCATAGATTTCGCTCCAAGTTTCAAAGTCTAGTCCTTCGGCAATTCGCCCATCAAGATGGTCGAGCCGAATGCTCCCCTTTGCCTTTTTGGGTCCGTGGCATTCGGTGCAATGGTTGTCAAAGAATTGCTGAGTTTTTGCAGATAGCGTAAACTCTTGGGCAAAAAGCGAGGGAAAACCTGCAAGCCCAAGGAGAGGGAGGCGGAGTAGAAAATAAAAAAGCCGGTTTGAAGTGATGTTTTGACACTAAGCGCTTAAGATGGACTTGGGCAAGCTGAAGCGATGTAAGGAAAATGGAATGAGGTAGCTTGTTTGGCCTGCTTTCTTTGAACTCTAGGCTAGGGGGCAATATTTGGTTGCCAATCGGCTGGTTTAATCATGGCATTTGCCCCAATTCTTCATGTTGCATTCATGTTCTTTCCTTCAGGGTCCGCAAAATCTTTCTTGATCAGGAAAATGTAACTAGAGCGCTTGATCAGCGTCTTACGTGTAAGAAGGGTTAATTTACCAGCGATCATAAATAATGAGTCATGACAGTTCACCTCAACCAGTCAATCCAGAGCTTATTGCTCGAGCGGTCGACCGAGATGAAGAAGCCTGCTCACAAATTGTGGAAATCCTGTATCCATTGGTCGTGGGGATCGTGCGGCGGAATCTTCCGCGCCATCAGGTGGCCGAGGACCTCACTCAGGAGATCTTTGTCAAGGTGTTCACGCATCTTGAAAAGTTCCGCGGGGAGAGTCCGTTTGAACACTGGGTCAGTCGTATTGCAACTCTCACTTGTTACGAGTCACTTCGGCGTCAAAAATCTCGACCGCTCCTTGAATTTTCGGAATTGGACATGGACCATTCCCAAGATATTTCAGAGCCCTTCGACCCCAATGCGGTGGATGTCCAACCTACCAAGTCTTCTTTTGAACTTCTGCAAAAATTGCTTGCGACTCTCAAGCCCCGCGATCAAATGGTCATCCGCCTTCTCCATCTCGAGGGAAAATCAGTCGCTGAAATTGCCACGGAAACGGGATGGAGCCCCTCTAAAATAAAAGTTACTGCAATGCGTGCCCGGGAGAAAATGAAAAAAGCTCTCCGAAATCTTGAATCCCATAGCCCTCGATCAATCCGCCATGAATCAAAATCAGCAGCAAAAAGAACCACTGGACCTGGTTCTGGACGAGTTGTTGGAGACAGCCCGGTCTCATCCTGAGCCTGAGCCTCCATCTACCCCGCCCCGAAGCCTTGCGGCCGCGATCTTTGCCGATCTTCATTCCAAAGACCGAGAGATCCGTTTGGCTCGCTGGCGGCAGATTTTTATTGTTCTTGGCTTTATTTCACTGGGCATCACTCTTCTAATCTACTTTTTTTCGCTGGGGGAGCCAACTGTGTTACCTGTCCCTGAACTCAACCTTCCCGAACTTGGATCATGAAAAAAATCAATCGATTTCCTACCCGCCGGATCCGTGATTGGGTTTTGATTGCTTTGGGTTTTGCTGTGATCTTTGGCTCTGGGTTTGCCGCATCGAAGATTCTCAAAACTCCTCGGGTCGAGCCTCAGCAGGTTTCTCTCAATCAATGGGAAGAGCGAGCGATGATTAATCTACGGGATCAAATTCAGATTCGCCCTGAACAGGAAGTTGAAATCGGCAAGGTTCTCGCTGAAACGCAAGTCGGAATCAAAGAGACTAGCGAAAGGGCTTCTTTTGAATTTCATCTTCGACTTTTAGAGTCTCACGCGAAGATGGCCCCTCATCTTGACGCTGAGCAGCGCCAAATTATGCGGAGGAGCAGCGAGGCGTTGGCTGAAAAAATTAGAGAGAAATTTTCCAATCTGCTTAAGGAGCAAGATGATCTACAACAGAAAATTTTGGCCGAAGATGATCTCCTCAAACACATAACACCTTAATTGATGAAATTCATTTATTCAGTAACTCTCGCGGGCGCCCTCATCGCGACTGCCGGTGTTGTTGTCTTCTATAAATCTAGTTCAGAAGACAAAACTGTTAGCAAAAGGGAATCCTTTTCGGGCTCTGGGCAAAACCCTCGATCTAGGTTAATGGAATCTTCCCGGCAACCGTACTCGAATGATAGAATCCAAGAGTCCTTGGGGAACGACACTTTGCTTGCCAATCGTTTCCCGTTATCTATGGGTAGTAATACTCCCTCGACTGAAGTGCGTGAGAGACTGGACCTGCTCCGGGCAGAATCGACTGAACGCCTAAATCGACTTTCACGACAGCTTAATTTAACCCCGGAACAAAGGCAAAAGGCTTACCCTCTCTTACTTAGATCTTCGCCCTTCTACGGCGCAAATATTCTCATCGATGGTCAGGCTTTTCCTCCAGTTACGGCCAATATGGTTAACGAAGAATTGCTGAATACTCTCAATTCTGTTCAACAAAACGACATGATTGAAGATTTGGTGGATGAGCGTGAGTGGTGGAGCGAGCTTATAGCGGATTTCGAGGCAGAGCTTGAAGCAGAGCAAGCCTCGGCCGGAGATCTTCCCTTGCAACCGTCTGAACCACAGGAGGAAGAGAAGCAATCAGCTTTTAACCTATTCAATAACGCTAACGAGTGATTTTCAGAAAATAAATGTAACCATTACCGCTTTTCGAACAACTAAGAGAGTGACAAGGGACCCCTTCCACCCTACAAATCAAAAAAAGACTATGAAACTAAAACTAATCATAAGCAGCCTCATTTTGGTCTCGCTTGGTGCGGCATCTGCCGACAAGAAGAAAAAAACTTTCGGAGATGGCACTCTCCCAGAATTCCTTGTTCCTTACGATGTTAATGAGGATGGTGAGCTTGATGCTGAAGAGCGTCAGGCAGCTCGTGCTGCTCGAAAGGAAGCCCGCGAAGCGAAGCGTGCATCAATTCTCGAAACATTTGACGCGGACGAAGACGGGAAGCTCAATGAGGAAGAGAGAGAGGCGGCCCGTGCAGATGCCAAGGCTAAGATCGAAGAAAAACGAGTCGAGCGTTTCAACGAGGTTGATTTAGATGGAGACGGAGGAATTTCTTTGGAAGAATTCTCTGCTATTCCTTCGATAGCCGCGATGGAGGAGCGTAGACCGGAATCTGCGGCAAAGATTTTTGCAAAGATGGACCAAGATGAAAGCGAAAGTGTTGATCAGGATGAGTTTTTGGATCGTATCCGACGCTCGCATCGTGGTGGACACGGCAAGCCCGGGCCAAAGCCTGGTGGACACGGCAAGCCTGGGCCAAAGCCTGGTGAGCCAGGCACTCGCCCTGAGCCGAAGCCAAAGCCTGAGCCAAAGCCTCGCCCTGAGCCAAAGCCTCGTCCTATCTTCCGGAAATAATTCAATATTGAAGACCTAGTTTCCTTACTTTTAATTCAGGCTGGCCGGATTGCGAACGCTCCGGGCAGCCTTTTTTGTTGGTCCTTCCACCTTCTTTCTGGTCCCTTTTTCCCATGAAATTCGTCCTTGTTCTGTTTTTCCTTTTTAGTCCTTTTTGTTCAGGGCAGACGATTTACGCCACCGAGTTTGAGGAGTATGAAGATGGTGCGGAAAACTTGGATGATTGGATCGGTAGCAGCCCGGGAACGGGCTCCTACGGGCTTGATTACGAATTAGTTTCCGGTCTCCAGAATTCAGCTTTCATTGGATTTGAACGCCCTGTCCAGCCACTTGTGACTCTTGTAAAGGCTCATGACTTTGACCCAGTTAAGGCAGGAACGCCCACCGTCACTCTCGAGTCTCTTTTGGGAGTTGAGGATTCTACAAATGGACGTCGAGATACCTTTTCGATTGTTTTTTTGAACTCCTCAGGGGATCTCTTAGCTTCTATCCAATTTCGTAATGGCGATGATGACTTTGGTCTTTGGTATTCGGATGGAGTTACCATTAGGGATAGTAGTTTGGATTTTATCCGGGGTGAACTGCAGCTTTTGACGATCGAGATCGATTTCGCCATCAATCGATGGTCCGTTCAACTTGATGGGATCGATATCATACGTAATGTCGTCTTCCACAGCGGCAATAAAGTGATTGATCTTGGGTTCACCGGGGTCCAATGGGATCTCTCCAGCAATGTAACTTTGGGATATGGTGATAATTATCTGTTGATTGCGGATTGGTATGTCCGAGCGGTTCCGACAACGTCATTTAAGGTATTGGGACTCTCTAGGGTGGGGGTAGTGAGCGAAATCCTGTTCGAGCCAGAGCTCGGGTTTTCTTACCAATTGCAAACCAGCCCGGATCTTTCGACCAATTTTCAGGATGAAGACTCGGAAATGACAGAAAATGGGCTTCGTTATTTTGATCCTAGCCTACGGTCTTTTAGTCGGGTCGTTAGAAAGTATGCTATTCCGGTCGCGCAGTAGATAAGAGTCAAGAGGTGGATTTGAAAGGGCTTCTTCTGAGGTTCATCTTATTATCGGTTTTTTCTTCGATAAAACTGCCCTAATTACACTTCTTGGTGACCCTTAATGGATTCGGTCAACATAGTTCGCGGGGAGGTAAATGAGTTAGGCGATTGGACAAAAAGTGGAACCTCCAAACGTAATTCTTCTCTTAATCAGGAATTAAAGTCACCGGATATCTCTATTTAAGACATCATTTTAGGACTGATGAATGGCTCGTAGCTATTAATACAAAAGGCCATTTCCCCTTAATATTTCAGATCAATTTTCTATGCGTTATAAATTTCATGCAAAATTATAGTGTCTAAAATGTTAAATCCGATAAACTCTAACAACCTTGGCTGTAAATGATCTATGATAGAGTGGTGGACAAATCTTGAACCGGATGGGATGAAAACCTTTGTGGGGATTGGTGCTGTTTCTAGTGCGATCCTATTCATCCAGATGTTGATTGTGTTAGCTGGTGGTTATCTAGATATTCCAGATTTGGATTTCGATATTGCTGAAACTGGCGAGGGGGGAGCCACCGGGATGTTTTCAATTCGAGGCATTGGTTCCTTTTTTACGGGATTTGGTTGGACCGGTGCTTCAGTGCTGGATAGTGGAGGATCAATGACGCTTGCGATAGCGGCTGCAACTATTGTGGGGTTGTTAGTACTCTTTGGATTCGTCTCTATGATGCGTTGGCTGCAAAGTCTTCGTGAAGAGGGGAACATAAACTATGAAAATGCGATTGGTCAGGTTGGTAGTGTCTACGTTCCTATTCCCCCAAATCGTGAAGGCCTTGGGCAAATTGAAGTAAAGGTTCAAAGCCGAATTTCTACGGTTCGGGCCATTTCGGATCACCCGGAGAGACTTGAAAACCGAGTCGCTGTGCGCGTCATGGAACTTGTGGACGACCGAACTCTCCTCGTCGAAAAACTAAAATAAATTAAGAAAAATTAATAGATATCAAAACTATGAATACGTTAAATATAATTGCCGCTAGTAACCCCTTCAGCTTGGTCTTGGTGATCTCATTGCTTGTCGTCGGCCTCGGAACTCTGGTCTTTTTCTTCTCTCGTTATCGGCGTTGTCCATCCGACAAGATTCTTGTGATCTATGGTAAAACCGGTGGTGATGGGAGATCGTCAAAATGTATCCATGGAGGTGCAGCTTTTGTTTGGCCCATTTTTCAAGCGTATCAATATCTCGATCTGACACCCATTCCTATTGATATCAAGCTTGAGGGTGCACTTTCCAAACAAAACATCCGGGTTAATACGCCTTCGACATTTACGGTGGGTGTCTCCACGGATAAGGGCGTAATGGAAAATGCCGCAGAACGTATGTTAGGTTTGGATCTTAACCAGATCAGATTGCTTGGGCAGGACATTATCTTTGGTCAGATGCGTGTCGTGATCGCCACCATGGATATTGAGTCGATTAACGCAGACCGAGACCTTTTGATTGAAAAGATCACCGCGGGAGTTGAGGTGGAATTGACGAAGGTCGGGCTCAGGCTCATTAACGTGAATATTCAAGATATCACGGATGAGTCTGGCTATATTCAAGCCTTGGGTAAAGAAGCTGCTGCTAGGGCAATTAATGAAGCGAAGGTGAGTGTCGCTCAGCAAGAAAGAGATGGTGAAATTGGAAAGAACGACGCCGAAAGAGAGCAGCGTGTTCAGGTTGCCGATGCCCAGGCGATTGCGGTAGAGGGTGAGAACCTCGCCAAGATTAAGGTTGCCGAATCCGATGCCTCTCGTCGTGAACGCGAGGCCGAGGCCGAGCGTCTTGCCATCGCCGCTGAAAAAGTAAAGTCGGCGCAAGCCTTAGAAGAAGCGTATGCTTCAGAGCAGAAAGCGGAAACCGCTCGTTCACTCCGTGAAAAAGCGACCCAATATGCAAATATCGTGGTTCCTGCTGAAATTGAAAAAGCAAAAATTGAAACTTTGGCCGAGGCCGACGCTGAAAAAATTCGTCGTCTCAAGAAAGGTGAGGCTGATGGTATCCAATCTGTCATGGAGGCTGAAGCTAAGGGAACGCTAGCGACTCTTCAGAGCAAGGCAGAAGGATTTGGGAGAATTGTGAGTGCTTCTGGAGGATCGGCAGATGATGCGACCCTCCTGTTAGTGACCGAACAGCTTCCGGCTCTCGTCGAAGAGCAGGTCAAAGCTATCGCTAATCTGAA
Organism: Akkermansiaceae bacterium UBA5688; assembly: GCA_002420315.1. Classification (GTDB taxonomy): domain Bacteria; phylum Verrucomicrobiota; class Verrucomicrobiia; order Verrucomicrobiales; family Akkermansiaceae; genus SW10. The sequence continues at coordinate 788 of DIHU01000068.1, read as the reverse complement.
GATCGATTCAGTGACCGTCTGGGATTCAGGAAAAGGTAAAGATGGTAAGAATGATACGGCCGGCTTTGTCTCTGGATTGGTTGGGTCACTCCCACCACTGCACCAACTGACGAAGAATGTCGGAATAGAATTACCAGAATTTCTTGGCAAGCTTGCAGATGGCCCTAAAGACTCGATACCTGCTGATCAGACGGCACCCGCTGA
>DIHU01000068.1:0-241 GCA_002420315.1 Akkermansiaceae bacterium UBA5688 | reverse complement strand
GAACAGACGGCACCCGCTGAACAGGTAGCACCTGCTGAACAGGCGGCACCTGCTAAGAAAAAAACACCGCCAGATTTACCTGATTCTGACGGGGAATAGGAATAATGATTGATCGCTCCCTCTCGATGCGTTCGTGTCGGGGGGGTAGTGGATAGCTAATCTTGGTGCTGTTTTGTTAGATCAATAATACCTTGTCTTTCGATATCGGAGCCGAAGAAGGTCCAACTTGTCTCCTTTTTGC
>DIHU01000030.1 GCA_002420315.1 Akkermansiaceae bacterium UBA5688 | reverse complement strand
TCGTAGTTGGTTCCTAGCGTAAGTAGCAGCAGCCGAACGGGTGAGGCCCGCAAGTCCAGCCTTAGCTGATGCGATTGCCTCGTGATTTGAGAGACCTTTTTCAGCTGCGGCTGAGGTGACAAAAGCAATAGAGCCGCCGGATTTACTCATGGGCCTTCCTAAATTATGAAGAAGGTAAAAGGCAGAGTTAAGATTTGTATCGATGACAGATTGCCAATCGGAGATCGAGGTTAGATGTGCTGGTTTGAGGAGGATTGAACCGATGCAATGAGCGACCGCCTCAATTTCGCCCAGTTCCTCGATTGCAGCTGTGATGCAGGAGGCCACTTCGTCGGGATGAGTAAGATCACAAAACAATGATTTAGCTCCTAATTCGGACGAGAGATTTTTCAAGGCTTCTTCGTTTCTACCTACTAGGACAAGGCGGGTTCCAGCCGAGTGAAGTTTACGAGACAGAGCGGAACCAATGCCTCCATTGGCTCCGGTAATAAGGGCAGTCTTCGGTCCAGTCATTGTTGAGGGAAGGTTAGCTCTGAAAGCCAGTTTCGCATCTGGTTTTTTGTTCCCTCCACCTCAATTCGATATTGCCCGATTTTTCCTGAACCGTCCTTGAGTTCCGTTCCTAAGGTCCGGAAAATGCTTCCGTAGTGTGCTGAGGGAAGGTGAGCATGATACCACTTCACTGTTTGGTCTGCGACCAGAGCTTTTTTCCATAGCTGTGCTTCGTCGACCTCAATTGCGCGTCCATTGATTATACGGGTGCCTCTGATATGAGGCGGGTAAAGAAGAAAGAACATGAGTTTATTTGATCCGGTGATAATGAGCTTTTCTTTGCTGTTGAAGGGATTGGTGTAGAGAAGCTGATACCCATCTTTCATTTGAGTTTTCTCGGGGATTCCCCAGGTGTTAGCTCGGGCCGGGCTTGAGAGGATTGGGATAGTAGAGGCTTCTAACGAAGATTGAGAAGTTGTCGATGAGCAATGGGTTAGAAAGCAAAGGGAACAAATTAGCGAAATTACTCTACGATTCATACAGTCTGTAAGATACCGTATATTTTCAAGTTTGCACTCCGAATTGAGATTGTGTTCGGCAAAGGTCTTTTGATCATCGCGAGAGATAGTTCTCGGCGATAAGAAATTCTTTTGACTTACGAGAAAGGTTTTTGATCCGGTATTCCTCGCTGGATGCCTCTGATCGAGTCCCGACTACTTTCTCATAAACTAAATTAAGCGGGTTTCGCCCCCGCAAATATTTGGCACACTTTGGGCCCTGCGATCTATGTTCGGTCAGACGCCGTAACACATCATTTGAAATACCGCAGTAAAGTGAATCATCACCACATCGAATCAGATAGACAGACCAAAGGGATTCACTAGTCATCTGGATTGAGGTTCATTTGAGAAAGAAGCCTTTGATTGAACTCGTCAGCCATATCGTAGCCAATTTTTCGGAGTTGGAGATCGAGCGCGGCAACCCCAATCAGTCTAGCTGTATCTCTTCCGGCAGCTACTGGAATCTCGACAAGGGGAATTTCGACATCAAGAATACGCATTTTTTTCTGCGATATGCCGATTCGATCGACCTTATTAAGGTCGCTTTCTGATTTTAATTCTACCACCAAGTCTAGCCGTTTTTCTGGTCGAATAGCAGATAGACCATACAGATTTGCAACATTGATAATGCCGATGCCTCGCATCTCTAAATACCCTCTCGCGAAGTCTTTTGCGCTTGCTGAAAGTTCACCACTAATCTGCTTTAGCTGAACCGAATCATCAGCGACTAGGGCCGCCCCTTTTTCCAACAGTCCTATTGCGGTTTCGCTTTTTCCGGATCCGCTTTCTCCCGTTATTAAAACGCCGATACCTCGATAGTCGACCATGCAACCGTGCAGAGCGGTACGATGTGCAAAATCATTTTCGAGGCTAATTGTAGCAGCGTTAAGCAACGACATGGTTGGGCGAGGAGTGTGTAGGATGGCGATGTTTTTCTCTCGGGCTACTTCTTTGAGAATGGGCGAGAGATCATGTCCGCGGGCAATGATCAGACAGGGAATATCTTGTTCGCAAAGAATGGTAAATCGTTCAAGGCGAAGTTCGTCCGAGAGTTTCTCAAGGTAGGAATTCTCTGAATTTCCCAGAACTTGAATACGCTTTTTGGCAAAGTAATCGATAAAACCTGCCAAAGCGAGGCCAGGGCGGTTGACTGCGGGTTCTTCAATTACACGATTCAGTCCCGTCACGGGATGCTCTGTACTCAATTCGAGATTATCTCCGTGCCGTTCCAGAAACTCTTGAACGGTAATGCTCTCGATGACCCTTCGTTTTCCACCTGCTGCCATAGGGAAAGACTAAAACATTAGTCTTCTTTGGGCGAGATGTTGTTTTTCAGACTCCGTGGTTTTTTCTAAAAGAAAATTTCACGAATCGGTTAAGAAATATCTTACTCTGGAAGATTATTGACCCAAGTGGCTATGTCAGTGACCACCTTTTCACTTTGGTGGTCGTGGAAAAGAAGGTGAAAACTTTCAGGGTAGAATTTTCTTGTGGCGAAAACTTTCTCCGGAAGTCCATCAAAAAAGCGCTTCACGTCTTTTGGGTCCGAAAAAACGTCTTTTCCACCATGAAGAACTAAGATCGGGAGATCGAGTTGTTGAGAAGCCTTTCGCGAAGTTTGCATCATCTTACCCAGAGTAGTTAGGAGTCGCAGAGTGTGTTTGCGGACATGGTATGAATTGGTAGCAGCCTGCTCTTGGTGGACTGTGTTTTTAGTCACCCGGACTGCATCCTCCCCCGATAAACTTTCCAGCGAAATCCGTGCCTTTGGGAAAAGAAATCCAGTAATGTTCACGGCCGAGATTATCCATGGTGGAAAATCAGAACGAATATCGGTTATGGGTGATGCTAAAATCATTGCGTCGCAGTGGGCTCCGGAGTCCTTCATCTGTGCATAGGTATGAAGGACAATGAGTGAGCCCATGCTTTCGCCGCACCAGATAATCTTAGCTTTCGGGTGTAGTTTACGAATTAAGCTAGTGAAGGTCGCTAGGTCTTTAAACCATTCTGTCCGATCATGAATATGACCACGTCGTTCTTTTACTGGATCTTTGCCTTGCCCCCGTGTTTCGGCGCCATAAAGCGCTATTTTAGGATGCTTGTTTAGTAGATGTTTGGCAAGAGGCCGAAAGTCCGACGATGCACCGCTGATACCGTGGACTCCAATAATCACGAGTTCGGGATTCTCCTTGGAGGCCCATTTAGTATAAGGAAATTTTGAGCCATCAAAGGAACTGAAATGTGTTTTACCCAGCTTTGTTTGCGCTTGTTTAGTCGCTTGGTTTTGGGCGGAACAAGAAGCAAGGGGAATGAAAATTAAGATCCCGATCCCCACAAATATGCCGCGTAGAATTGAGATGGTCATTTTGAGGTGAAGTTAAAATTAATGCTGAACAATAGGCTTTTCCGATTTCGCATCAATGATCGCGAAACGCTCCCTGTGAAGGTTAGCGTCGCTTCTGAAAATTAGGCGGCCGCTATGGGAGCGTTCTAGCTCCATGAGGATCTTAGAATCCTCAGATTTAAAGCGATTCAAAACATCGGTATTGACCATAACAATAAGATCTCCGTCTTCGTCATTCTCCTTCTGGCGCTGAATTACGGTATTGAGGCTACGTTGAATTTCAATACTCATTGACATAGTCGTCTTAATACGTCCGCGTCCCTGACAATAACTGCAGGGCTCGAGAGTTGAATCGAGAAGGCTCTCGTTCAATCGTTGGCGTGTCATTTCCATCAGTCCAACAGATGAAATCTGAAGGACTTGGGTTTTTGCTTTGTCACGCTTGAGCCGCTCCTTCATTGCTCGATAGACCGCTTGTTGGTCACGGCGATGTCGCATATCAATAAAATCAACTACGACAAGGCCGCCAATGTTACGAAGTCTCAGTTGGCGGGCGACTTCCTCAGCGGCCTCAATATTTGTTTGGAGAAGGACTTTATCAACGTCCTTTGATCCGCGGTTTCGACCCGTGTTAACATCGACTGAAATCAGGGCTTCAGTCTCATCAATGACAATATAGCCACCACAGGGGAGCCAGACTTGGCGCATAAAGGCTTCGTCGATCTGTTTTTGAATGCCGAAACGTTCGAAGATAGTTTGTTTGGAGTAAAGGTAATGAATCTTACGTTTAGCACGTCGGGAAACCCTTGAAGCAATTTCGCGAATGTGCGCAGTCGTTTTTTCGTCATCGCAAATAATCTTATCAACTTCGTCCGTCAGGAAATTTGCGGCTGTTCCCTCAACCAGATCAGGTTCTCGGAAGCAGCAAGCTGGAGCACTCTTGTTATTTCTAATGTCATCGACCTGTTCCCATTGTTCTAGGAGCATCGCTAGGTCACGGACAAAATGACGGGCGCGGGTGCTGGTGGCGACAGTGCGCATGATAATACCCATTCCGTCAGGAACACTCAGGCGCTGCATGATTTTCCGAAGGCGCTGTCGCTCTTTTGGATCGTCAATGCGTCGTGAGATGCCGAATTGATCAGAATAGGGCATTAGAACGAGATAGCGACCTGCAAGCGAGATGTTAGTCGTTACTCTTGGTCCCTTGTTGCCGATCGCGCCCTTCGAAACCTGAATCATGATTTCGGAGCCGACAGGGTAGATGCTGGGGATATCCTTAGAAGTGATCTTTTTTTGTTTTTTTTGCGCTCGTCCTTCACGACGAATTTCCTCGAGGCCACCATCGAGAGCGGCTGGGATAGCATCCCAAAAATGAAGGAAGGCATTTTTATCGAGGCCGATATCAACAAACATCGCTTTGAGGCCTTGTTCGATGTTTTTGACGCGGCCTTTGAAGATTCCTCCGACGATGTTGTCGTCGCCATTGCGCTCGACATTGTATTCTTCAAGGACACCGTCCTCGAGGAGAGCGGTCCGACGTTCGAGTGTTTCTGAGTTAACTATGATGGTGCGCCCTTCGCGAGGGTCAACACTGGTCAAGCCGAGTGCGTTTTTGATTTTTTGGATCATATGATTAAATTATTCTTTAAAGTTGAGTTTTCCGTTTGTTAGTTGCTGTCCGCTTCTTGATCAGGAGTCGGTGCGATTGATGGGAGAAGAGGTTGATTTGGAGTGACCAAAGCAGGTTGCTCCTCGGGGAGAAGGACGTCGTCGATTTCATCGCCGGTTTCACCTTCATCATTATTAGTCAAAGAATAGATTTCGCCTTCGGGAATTTCAATTTTCTCGAAGGCGTCGAAGTTGCCCGCATAGGTTCCGAGGCGGGTGATTCGCGTGTTAAGTCCAGCCTCCATATTGAAAATTTCGCGATAGATTCTCTGGGAAAGAACTCCGGCCACCGCGCCTCCGCTCTTACCATTCTCAACCATCACGCAGATGGAGTAGCGAGGATTCTCGAAAGGTGCGAAGGAAGTGGTCCAGGCATTGTGGGTATGCTCAATGTTTGTCTTTCCCGTCTGAGCTGTTCCTGTTTTTGCGGCAACGAAAACATTCTTTAGCGCAACCTTAGTAGCAGTTCCTCCTAGCTCATTGACCGCTTTCCACATCCCCAGCCGGATGATGTCCATTTCCGCCTTGCTGACGCCTTCATCCATTAGGTTCGTTTTAACAATTGGAATATTTTCTTTGAGAACTTGTAATTCTCCTTTTGAGTCTGCACCAAGAATACGACGGACAATTCGAGGTTGGTAGTATTTTCCTCCGTTAGCGATTGTAGCTGCAACGGAACAGACTTGAAGCGGGGTGGCGAGGGATTGGCTCTGGCCAATTGCAAACTGGGCAAGAGTTGCTCGGGTAATTGATGCCCCCGGATATTCACGTCTCCAAGTGTCGCTTCCTGGGAGAAATCCGGGGTCTTCGGAGGGGAGTAGGATACCAGATTTCTTGCCAAAGCCGACTAGTTCAAAGGTGCTTATCATAGCTTTAGAGCCTAGAGTTCCCGCAAGTGACATAAAAAAGGGATTACAGGATCGCTGGATGGAATCGGTCAGGCTGAGGGAGCCATGCCCATAGGTTTTCCAGCAGCGAATCTTTGTTTTTCCAAACTGGCTGAATCCCAGGCAGTTGTGCCAGGAATTTGTCTTCTCGTGGCAGGCCGCGGCGATTGCGGTGGGGAGTTTGAAGGTAGAACCCGGGATGTAGCGCCCAATGGCGCGGTTTATAAGGGGGCGCGCCCGATTTGTGTTATACTCCGAAAAACGAGTCTCTGTAATAGCGGGAATGAAGTCGTTAGGGTCAAAGTTGGGAACAGAAACCATAGCAAGAACTTCGCCGGTGTTTGGATCCATTACCACGGCAGCGCCGCGTCCGATCAGGCGCATAACGTTTGCGACAATCAGTTGGATCCTGCTGTCGATGGTGAGTTGGACCTCGGCGCCCTCACGAGCAGGTTGATAGTCTTCAGTTGCAATAACTTTGTTTCTCTCATTACGAACAAGGATTCGTTTGCCAGCTTTCCCCTTCAAGAATTCATCGGTTGTAAATTCAACGCCAGTCAGCCCCTTGGCGTCTCCTTGAAAGTGTTTATTCTTGTTTTGGCTCCCTCGATATTCGTCAGGAATGTCGCCTTTCTCCCATTGTTTAACGTAGCCGATAATGTGTCCGGCGAGGGCGCCGTATGGATAAACACGCCGGGGCATAACGCGTACTTCTACGCCAGGAATCTCGTGACTTCGAACCGCTATTTTTGCAAATTGCTCTGCCGTTAGATCTTGCCTGTAGCGATAAGGGACAAGACCACGATAGGTCTTGTAGTGAGTTCCGATATTTTTTGTGTATCGTTGGCCGGAGAGGCCGAATGATTCGAGTTGGGGTATTACCCATTCGCGAACAGCTTCCACAATCATTTCTTCGTCTAGAGCTTTATTTTTAGCTACAGCCAGAAGTGGTTTTTCATCCTGATCGATGTCTTCGTTTTCATCAGCAAGAGATTTTTTGTATTCCTTGTAGCCGACGTAAATATCCTCAAGATTAAAGACGATCTCATAGGACCTACGATTGCGGGCGAGAACTACGCCGTTTCGATCGACAATACGACCACGAGCTCCCGGTTCACGAATTTCTACCGTATGGGTGATTGGGATCTTGCCGACGAACTGGGCTCGACGGTCGATCTGAAATTCGTAAAGCCGCGAAAGAAGAGTACCACAACCCATCAGAATGAGGGCGGTGAGCAAATAGAGTCTTATGCGATACTTTGGTTCCATAATTCTATTTTTGATAACGAATAGTGTGACCACAAAGATCGGCAACGCGGAATAAGATCCAAAAAATAAGAGGAGAGAGTAGCATCGTCAGAACCGAGGTAGCCCAAATTTGTTGGATCATTCCGTCATTTTGGTGGAATCCACCACCAACAAAACCGCGAAGAAGGTACTCCACAAAGAGATAAAGAAAAATAGAAACTCCGGCGAGTATGGCGGAAAGATACCATTTGCCTTCTCGAAAAATCGGTCGAATTCCCTGCATTAAAAACCCCATCAGAGTGTAGAGTATTACGGAATAGCCAAATTGAAGGGAATCTGGCGAATTTTGATATACGATGGGGTCGCCTTGAGTGACAGAGAGGATTTGTTGAGCATCCCACAGAAAGCCTCCCAGATAGGCGAGGATTAGCATAATTCCGGTTGAGACGGTGACTGATCCACAGAGGACAATCAGGGGAAGAATAAGAATCCTTGCGTCATACCAAGAAGAGACAGACGGAAGGAACTGCTGAATAATACAGCTCAGGAGAAGGAGGCCAACTAGACTTATGGAATAAAGGAGCATGTCTTTGTCTTAACCACCGGGAGAGTCGGTAATGACGAAGACGTTTTTCAGGTTGGTAAAGTCAACCGCTGGTTTGATTTCCGCCTCGCCGTATACGGGGCCTACTTCAAAGTCTTCGATAGTTCCGATAGGAATGTTTGGAGGAAACAACTTCCCCCGCCCATCGGTGTAGACCTTCATTCCCTTTTTGAGAATGGCGGTCTTAGAGAGATAGCGCAGCCGCAAACGAGGCGTCTGGCCAAAGGTGGTTTGTCGGCCCACAATGATGCCGACTTCACTAGTACCGTCGACTTCCGCTGAGACCTGCGAGATCTCGTCGGTGATGAGAAGTACTGATGAAATTTGCTCGCCAGAAAGTTGGAGGCGCCCCACTAAGCCGCCGTTTGAAGCAAGGACGCAAAGGTCAAATTGAGGATCGGCTTCGAATCCGTCATCGGTTCCTCGATCGATCTCAATAGTTTTTCCCCACATTTGAGGTTGTTTTCGAATGACTCGAGCTGCAACCACATCAAATTGAGTCTTCTTTTTAAAATCTAGCGCATTCCGGAGTTGATTGTTTTCAGCCTCAAGTTCACGCACCCGCCCGGCTATAAGCCTAAAGCGATCACGTTGTTCGATCACTTGCTCGATCCGTTTTTCAAGATCTGCGGAGTGTTCGACTTCTTCTAAGAATTTATTAGCAAAGGCCTCGGTTTCACTTCCCTTAGATATGAGGGGGGAGATCGCCGAGTAGTAAGATTGCTGAATATGGCGCACAGATTTTTCGCTTAGCGTAAAAACCCATACGAGCCCCGCGACAAAGAGGATTAGAGCTAGAAAATTGAGAGGCTTCATCTCCGGAATCCGGATTTTTCATTGTCAGAATTAGTAACGCGTTTCAGGAAAGTAATTTCCTGAAGAACTTTTCCGGTTCCTTCGGCAACCGCGCTAAGGGGATCCTCTGCGACGTGCACTGGAAGTCCGGTTTCTTCACGAAGCCGCTTATCAAGTCCACGGAGGAGTGCTCCTCCGCCAGCAAGGACAAGTCCGCGGTCAACAAGGTCGGCTGCAAGTTCGGGTGGGCAACGTTCTAGCGTGGTGCGAACTGCATCGACAATGGTGGTAAGCGGGTCAGCCATGGCTTCACGAATTTCCTCCGAAGTGATCGTGATTGTTTTCGGTAGGCCAGAGACGAGGTCACGCCCCTTGACCTCCATGGAGGATTCTTTGGGGAGAGTATGGGCTGATCCTATTCGGATTTTGATATCCTCGGCAGTGCGTTCACCAATCATCAGGTTATAGCCCCGTTTCATGTAAGAAATGATTGATTCGTCGAGGTCATCACCGGCAGTGCGGACGCTGCGAGCGTATACAATGCCAGAGAGGGAAATGAGCGCGACTTCGGTTGTTCCACCGCCAATATCGACGATCATATTTCCGGACGGGTCCTGAACAGGCAGTCCTACTCCGATTGCTGCTGCCATGGGCTCTTCAATCAGGTAAACTTCGCGGGCCCCGGCCTGTTCGGCAGATTCTTTGACAGCTCTTCGTTCAACTTCGGTGATGCCTGATGGGATTGCGATGACAACGCGCGGGTGGCTGCGTCGTTTGCTGCTTACTTTTTTGATAAAGTGGCGAAGCATCGCCTCAGTCACTTCAAAATCTGCGATAACGCCATCCTTAAGCGGGCGAATAGCTACGATATTACCTGGGGTTCGGCCGAGCATCCGCTTGGCATCGTCTCCAACGGCGAGGACTTCATTGGTGCCGGCTTTTACGGCAACCACAGAAGGCTCCCGTAATACGATTCCGTGATCCTTGACGTTGACAAGGGTGTTGGCTGTGCCGAGATCAATTCCTATATCGTTCGACAGGAGGCCAAAAAGTCGTGCAAACACTGACATAAAAGGAGTTAGGTTGGGAAAAAGGTTGTTTGGGTGAAAGGGGTTGGAGAGCTACAAAAGGTCACTCTCGCTTGGAAGCGAGAAGATGGAGAGAGAGCCTAGAATGGTCAAGCAGCATCCTTGTCGCTTATTTATTTTGCTATTACAAAATATCACTTGGTCCTTACTTTCTTCTCGCTAAAAACTCCTTAGCGAGCTTTTCATAAGCCTTCGCGCCGGCTCCATTTGGGTCGTGTTCAAAGATAGTGAGACCATAGCTGGGAGCTTCCCCGATACGGATGGAGCGGGGAATGAGGGTCTTGTAGAGTTGTTTTGGGAGGAAACTTTTAACCTGAGCCACAACCTCTTTCGAAAGATTAGTGCGGCTGTCATACATGGTCATTAGAATGCCCTCCAGCTGCACCGAGGCTCCCGATCCTGAATCTCGAATTTGGTCGATGATATGGACGATTTTTGCCAATCCTTCTAATCCAAACCATTCGCACTGTAAGGGAATGATGACCTCATCAGCAGCAGCTAGCGCGGAAGTCATAAGGATTCCGAGTGAAGGCGGTGTATCTAGAATGATAAAGTCGTAATCCTGTTTTTTGCCTAGTTTTTCCAGTAAATCGCGCAGGCGGGACAAGTAATCGGGCATTTGTGCGAGTTCGATTTCAACCCCGGCGAGGTCCATATCACCTGGGATTAGAGACAAATTTTTAATTCGGGTGGGAATAATTTTATCTTCAATTTGAGCTTGGCCGATGAGGGGTAAATAGAGACAGCCAGTCGAGCTTGCTTCTTCACCGATTCCACTGGTCGTATTAGCTTGCGGGTCAAGATCGATCAGGAGGATTTTTTTACCCTTTTGAGCCAAGGCACCGGAAAGGTTGATTGCAGTGGTGCTTTTTCCCACTCCTCCTTTCTGGTTAGCAATGGCTATAATGTTCATTAAAAGAGTCTGAAGAGAAGCTGACTTGGGGCGATGCGAAGAGAAAGGAAAAAGGCAGTTTTTGGGATTGAAACCTAGCGTCCTAGGTCGCGGGCCTTTTCGGTGGCTGCCTTGACGGCGTTAATCGCTGAAGATCTGAAGGCACCTTCTTCAAGTGCCGCGAGTCCTGCGATGGTGGTTCCGCCGGGCGAAGTCACCCGGTCACGCAGAACACTGGGGTGTTCGCCGGAATTCGCTACCATCCGTGCCGCACCAAGAACGGTCTGGGTTGCTAATGCAAGCGCTTGGTCGCGGGGTAAACCTTCGAGAAGGGCTCCGTCGGCTAGGGCTTCGATAAAGGTGTAAACATAGGCAGGTCCGCTACCCGATAGTCCAGTGACTGTGTCTAGCAGTGATTCTTTCACCTCATATACGATTCCGATTGAGCCCAGAAGCTTTGCGGTAAAATCGGCGTCGGCACCTGTGGCGTTTTTGCCTAGCGTAAAGGCTGCAGCGCCCTCGCCAACGAGAGCTGGAGTATTGGGCATCGTCCTTACGATCCGCGCTTCATGATTACAACTCCGCTCCATAGTCTCAATCTTGACCCCAGCTGCGATAGAGATGACGAGTAGTTTTGCAGGTGATTCAACAAGCTTAGGGATTTTGGCGAGAATTTCAGAGACTTGGTAGGGCTTGACACACAGGAGGAGGATATTACTTCCTTGAATTGCTTCTTCCAGAGATTCAGCAGCTGAAATTCCGTCTCCAAGCGCTGCGATGGTCTTTGGGACAGGGTCGTAGGCCAAAACTTGGTGGGACTCGAATACTCCTTTCTTGATCGCACCCAATGTTAGGGCGGATCCCATTTTTCCACATCCAATGAGGCCGATGGTCATGCTTCAGCTTTGACTAGATTGAGGGGCGCTGTCGAGTCCGGGGTCTTTGTTGTTGATTGATTGTTTGCCAATTGAGTCTGATTAACAGAGAACTGCGGTGTGATAAGGACTTTACTTTTGATATTTCACTTTGTGCTCTGGGGTGAGTTGTGTGCCAACGACTTTAAGGTGGAAGATGTCATCCACCCGGTTGTTCTAAAACTTGGGAAGCCAAAGGTCATAGCAGCGCTGGGTGAAGGGCATATGGCGATTTCCTCTAGCTCAGAAATAGCGGCTAGCCACGTTGCGCAAGGACTTGGCCGAATGAATGCATCATGGGATTTTGAAGCTTATAGGCATTTTTGTGAGGCAGTGAAGGCCGATCCAGATTGCTTGATGGCCTATTGGGGAATCGCAATGAGTTTGGCTGGAAGCCAACATGAATTTTTCTCTGAAAGGAAGGTTGCGGTTGATCGAATGCTCGACTTGCTGGAATCCGAGATCGCGGCAAAGAAGATTCGCTGGTCCGATCTTGAGAAGCGATATGCTCAAGCAGCCGGCTACTTGTTGACCAGCGGTGTCAGGTCCGCGGGCCTGGCCTTTAATTCACTCTCGGAAAAGTATCCAGGCGATATCCAGGCTCGTCTATTTTCTTTATTTCTCCAAAGGGATGGGTTTGATAGCGGAGGTAAGCCATTGATCGGTCAGAAAAAAGCGAATGAGGGAATCAAGAAGATCCTAGAACAATACCCGGAACATCTTTCGGTCATGGCGTTTTGGGTTAGTAGTCAGGCCGAGACTCCTTGGAATGTTTTAATGCTTCGAGAAGAGGTTTTACCAGTGGCTCGAAAATTAGTGAAGCTGCTTCCAGAATATCCCCCATATCACCTGATGTTGGCTCATGTTGAAGCTCGGTGTGGTAACGCAGCTCTTGCGATTCAAGCTGCGAATGATGCTGCTAACTTTTACCAAGCCTACATGGACGAAGAAAAAGTAGATCTTTATGATTGTGACGGATGGATTCGTGCCAAGGTCTACCTTGCCGCCCTTTATGAAATGAAAGGGGAAAAAATAAAAGCTGAACAGGTTGGAAAGGAACTCGCTCAAATTAAAGTCAACGAGGAGCGCCTTTTCTCGCGTGGTGCGGGATTACTGCTCTGGGAAGGTCGTAATGTAGGTGCACGCATTATGATGGGCCGAAGCGATATTGCTTCATTTAAGAAGGGGCAAAAACTTCTTGAGACATTGCCAGAAGAACAATGGTTCAAGGATAAATCATTCGCTTTGCCTTACCGAAATTGTATTGCAATCTACTTAGCTGTCCGAATGGCTATTGCGGATAAAGATATTAAGAGTAGTAAAGCTCTCTTCGACCAATTCTTACTCAGGGTTGATGCCTTAGGTAAGACACAGAAGCTTGCCTCTAAGACTAGCAGTTATTCTGATTGGGCGCGGGCGATGAATACCCTGCTGATGATGGTCCCTGAGCTTCGAGGCTTAATTGCTCAGAATGAAGTTGGGGCAATTCGCCTGGCGGCTGCGACTTGGTTCCGCTCTGCCTCTGACCGGCAAGGAAGTCCTTCTAATCTACTCCCTCCTTCGGTAGATTATCCAATGATGTGGCGGCTCGGGTTATTTCACCTTCAGGAAGGGAAACTCGAAAAGGCTGAGGATGCCTTTCGTGAAGGTCTTGCTTTGCGTCCAAATCATCTCGCGACCTTAGAGGGATTTCACCGGGTTTTGAAAAAAATGGAAAAAACACAGGCTGCTAAATTACTTGAAGGCAGGATTGAAGCAGTAAAAAGGTAGGCTTCTTCGATCTTTTGGTGCTTTGATCGCATAACCGCAAACTTCTTGACTCTCGAGCAAACAGCCCTGACATCCTCCTCGCCATGTTGACGATCAAGAAAATGACTAAGGCCCTCGGTGGTCGTGTGCTGTTCGAAAACTCGGAAATGATTATCAATTGGGGCGAGCGAGTCGCGTTGGTTGGACCAAACGGCGCGGGTAAATCGACTCTCTTCAAGATTATTTTGAAGGAAGAAGATTCCGACCAAGGAACTGTTGATCTTGATGAATACGGTATGGTGGGCTATCTCGCGCAGGAAGCTGGAAATCCCGGGAATGCCAGCATCATGGAAATTGCGATGGGGATCACTGCAGAGCATCGCGAGGTGCTTGAGACGATGCGGACAATGGCGGAGGATTCCGAAGAATTTGGAAAATCCCAAGATCGGTGGGAGGAATTGAATGGTTATCAACTTGAGCCCAAGGCTAAGAAAATTCTTTCTGGTTTGGGATATTCACAGGAAGATTTTGACCGGCCTGCTGATATGTTTTCAGGAGGTTGGATCATGCGTGCTCATTTGGCTCGCTTACTTGTCGAAGAGCCTGATCTTCTTATGCTCGATGAGCCAACGAACCATCTGGATTTGAATTCGCTGATGTGGTTCCAAAAATATCTCCAGCAATACCCTGGTGCGCTCCTCATCATTTCGCACGACCGTTCGTTTATGGATGGTGTAGTCGAGAAAGTTTACGAAATTGATGAACAAAAATTCATTAATTACACCGGAAACTATACCAAGTATTTGCAGCTCAAGGATGAGCGCTACGACCAGCAAATGAAGGCCTTCCAGAATCAGAAAAAGGAAATCGCCCGGATTCAGGAATTTATTGATAAATTTCGCTCGGTTGGATCGAAGGCATCACAGGTCCAAAGTCGTGTTAAGATGATTGAGAAGATGGTTCGTCTGCCCAAGCCACGAAAGCCACGAAAGCTCTTCCATTTTCATTTTCCCCAGCCACCACGCTCAACCCAAAGAGTGATTTCCCTTGAAAATGTGGATAAGGCCTATGGTGATAACGTGCTCTACAAGAATCTCGACGTTCACATCGAACGGGGAGACCGTATTGTTTTGGTAGGCCCCAACGGTGCAGGAAAATCGACGCTCATGAAAATGATTGCGGGTATTGAAAAAGGTGACGCTGGTCGCCGGAATGTTGGGACCACCACAAAGATCGGATACTTCTCTCAGCATCGAGCTATGACCTTGAATGAAAATAATTCGGTGCTAGAGGAAGTGATTGAGGCAGGTGGTGGTATGCGTGAAAATGAAGCACGCGCTATCCTCGGTTCCTTTCTCTTCAAAAAGGATGACGTTTCAAAGCGGGTTAAGATTCTCTCCGGAGGTGAGAAATCCCGTCTCTCACTCGTTAAATTCCTCGTTGATCCTCCAAATCTTCTTTTGATGGACGAGCCGACTACTCATCTTGATTTAACTTCGATCGAAGCGCTTGTCTCTGCTCTGAAGCAATATGAAGGGACTCTGGTTTTCATTTCTCACGACGTGCATTTTATTCGCTCGCTTGCTGAGCACACCTGGCATATCGCCGATGGTGAGGTGAAAAAGTATTCGGGTGGTTACGATTACTATTTACAAAAATCTGGAGCCTTTGGTGACGATTTCTTTGATATTTAAATCGTCGATTGTTCCAGTGATTTAGCGCTTCTAGATTACTCTTATGATTCGGAAGATCATCCACATTGACATGGATTGCTTTTATGCCGCCATTGAGGTGCGTGATAATCCTTCGTTAAATGGTAAGCCTGTCGGAGTGGGTGGTAGTACGGGACGGGGGGTTTTGACAACGGCAAATTACGAGGCTCGTCAATTTGGGTGTCACTCCGCAATGCCGGTTTTTAAGGCTAGGCAGCTCTGCCCAGAGATTATCCTGACTCCAGTTCGTTTTGATGTTTATCGTGAAGAGTCCTCAAGAATTCGAGCTATTTTTGGTCGCTACACTGATCTCATTCAGCCTCTTTCTTTGGATGAAGCATATCTTGATGTTAGTCATCGCGCTGAATCTGGGGCGGCACTGGCACTGGAAATCCGTCGTGCTATTTATTTGGAGACTGGTCTTACTGCTTCGGCTGGAATCGCGCCGAATAAGATGATTGCAAAGGTGGCAAGTGATTGGAATAAACCTGACGGCCAGCTTGAGGTAAGGGTTAAAGATGTTGATGGTTTTATGAGGGGCCTACGGGTAGCGAAACTCCAAGGAGTGGGGGAAAAGGGGCAGGAAACCTTGGCGCGTTTGGGTATCGAAACTTGTGGTGATTTTCAGCAATTGAGTAAGCTCGAGGCCGCTGAGAAGCTTGGGCGTTGGGGGCTTGAACTCTACGATAGATGTCGTGGTAATGATGATAGGGAGGTTTCAGTCAGCCGATCAAGAAAGTCACTTTCGAAAGAGCGAACTTTTCGGGAAAATATTGATGATATCGACTGGCTCATGAACGTTCTGCGCAAGTTGCGATCTGAAGTTGAGGAAGCCGTGAAGCACAAATCTAGTCAGGAAATTAAATCAAGGGTGGTGAAGTTGAAGTTTGAGGATTTCACCCAAACTACTGCTGAGAAGGCGGGGAAACAAATGGATGAATTAGCTTACAGGGAACTTCTTAGTTTGGCTTGGAGCCGCAGAGAAGGTAAGTCGGTAAGGCTCCTTGGGGTAGGGGTGAAGTTCGAGGGGGAGGAGCACCAGTTGGACCTTCTTTAACCCTTTCGCTAGATTATTTGAGTGTTGGATACTTATTGAAATCGAGACTGGTGATACTTAGAGTATTCTTAACAGCTTTTGGGGTTTTTACCGATAGGGTTACCTTTGGTTTCTTTTCGCCCCAGTTGATATCGATTAGACCATAATTCACTTCTCTCGAATAGGTGCCAGGGACTCTTAGGTGAGATGGGTCATTAGGGGCTCCGGCATGAGTCATTCCACTACAGATCATTTCGTAGAGGTCAAAAGGAAGGTTTTCTTTTCCATTGGCTCGTATCCGGCAGACCTCGGCAAAATGGCGATCACCGCTAAGAATAATAGTGGGTCCGGGGCTGGAGTCTTTCAGTAGCTTCAAGAGCTTCGTGCGTTCCTGTGGAATGTTACTCCATTTTTCAAAACGGTGCTCGGTGTTAATGATCTGAATGGAGCTAACTATTATGCGTAATTCAGCTGCCTTTTTTAGCTGAGCTTCGAGCCATTGCCATTGAATCCTGCCGAGGATGGTGGCATCGGGACCTTTTTCAATTTGATAAACTTTTCGTTTCCCCTCCTTAATTTTCTTCAATGGACTCCGAAAGTAGCGGGTATCAAGCATGATGAATTGAACACGCTTTCCATTAGGTCCCACGATCCGCGAGTGATAGACACCGGGAGTTTTTTTGGCTTCGTGATGTTTAGGAAAGTTGAAGGCTTCGAAGAAAAGTTGTGCAGACTCTTCCTTCATCTTGTATTCCCGTCCAGCATCATTGAGCCCATAATCATGATCATCCCAAATTGGAATAATGGGGACGGTTTTTGCCAAAGCCGCATAGTCTGGCTGGATATTAAGGTGGCGGTATTTTTCCTTCATTATCTTCGGGTCATCGGTGTCTGCGTAAATATTATCACCCATGAATAAGAAGGCCTTTGGCTTGTCTGCTGCGATAGCTCTAAAAATTCCATTATCACGTTCCGGCTTGTAACAGGAACCACAAGCAATTCGAGTGATTGGTTCTTGAGCAAATCCAGGAAGGACTGTGGCGAAGAAGAGGAGTTTTTTCATAAGGTGAATCAGTGGATAATTTGGGTCTCACAGATTTCGAGGATTGATTCGAAAGGGTGAAGTTCGAGAAGAGAGTAGGCATCGTGTGAAATTAGACGCTGTTTTCGGCTAGCTCCATGTGGAAGATACCAAGAGTAGGTGGTTGCGGGAGACGTCATTCCGCAAAGAAAACGAGCAAGAGCCCTGGGCGTTCGAAGACCGGGTTGTTTAAGGTTGATTAGGTTTTGAATTAAGCTGAGGTCCTCATCGGTGATTTTGGGAGGGGCTGAGGAAGGGAGAGTTAGTGGTGGAGCGTCGCCGTTACAACGCGAGCAATGACCACAAGATTCCATTTTTTCGCCAAAATGATCGAGGAGCGATGCATAGAGGCAAAACGGGTTTAGCGAATGTGCAACTACCGCCTGAAGGCGCTCGATATCCGATTTTTCGCGTCGTTGGAAAAGGTCGATCACTCGCTGAGTGAGAGCGAGAAGATCATCGGGCTTCTTAAGAAGTCGATACCCCTGGCGAACTCTAGAGGGTTTGACTATGATGTCCTCAAGATCTTCAAGATAGCCAATTGCTTCTATAATTTTTTCTTTGCTTTCACCGATCTCGCCAGCTGCGTCCTCCGGGTTGAGTTCGAGCCACTTATAGCCCGGTTTGGCGGTCTCAAAAAGTTTACGAAGGAAAGACTGACGATTTGAATCGAAGCCGTTTAGAAGATGCTCAAGATCTCGTGTAAGCGAAATCTTATAAGTAGAGTAGAACGGAGAAGTAGCCCTGAGAAATCCTTCCAGTTCGAGGTAAGTTAATAGGGTGTTGATGACTAGCGGGCGAATGTCGTGGGAGCGCGAAAGTTCGTAGGTTGAGATATCGAATTCCCCCGGTTGGTCTAACAAAATACGGAGAATGGAACGGAGTGCGTGCGGCTGAGGAGTGTCGCCATAAGTAAAGTTCGCGAGGGTTCGGAGATCGTCTTCGCAGGCCAAAAGTTCGCAGTGTGCTTGTTTTCCATCCCGTCCGGCTCGACCGATCTCCTGGGTGTAGTTTTCGAGCGATTTTGGGAGGTTATAATGATAAATCGCTCGGATGTCTGATTTATCGATTCCCATTCCGAAGGCGATGGTGGCGCAGATAATAGGAACTTCACCGGACATGAAGGCTTCTTGAATTTCAGAGCGGGCCTCGGATCTTAGTCCGGCGTGATAAGGGCGGACGGAAAGGCCCTTGCTTTTGAGAAAGGAGGCGAGGGATTCCGCCCCATGCTGCAGCGTAGTGTAAATGATGGTTGGTTGAGTGGGAGATTTCTGGATCTGCTTGAGGATGTATTCACGGCGAGCGTGTGTGGCGATAGGAGTGATTACAAGATCGAGATTTGCTCGATAGAAGGTCAGTTGATGGTGGTCCTGCGGTTGAATTTGAAAGTGTCTGCAAATATCCTTTGCAACCTGCGGGGTGGCTGTCGCAGTGAGACAAAGGACACGTGGAATTTTGAGTTCGTTGGCAAAACGAGTTAACTTGAGATAGTCAGGACGGAAATTATGTCCCCATTCTGAAATGCAATGGGCCTCATCGATTGCAAGTAGAGCGGGTGGAGTTTTGGCAAGACGTGTTCGAAAATTTTCGTTCGCGAGGCGCTCGGGAGCCACGTAAAGGAGGCTTATTTTATTTTTCTCAAGTCTTCGATAGAGTTTACTTGTTTCGTCCGCCGAGAGAGTTGAGTCAAGTCGGGCAGCTGGGATTCCTTTGGCGACGAGCGAGTCAACCTGATCTTTCATCAGGGCGATTAGCGGAGAGACAACGAGAGTTAGCTCATTAAGTAGTAATGCGGGAAGTTGGTAGCAAAGTGATTTCCCGCCTCCGGTTGGAAAGACAGCGAGGGCAGATCTGTTCGATAAAATGGAAGCGATGACCTCTTCTTGGCCATCTCGGAAAGAATCGTGTCCGAAGTATTTCCTGAGGGCTTTTTGAGGGGCGGACATAAAGAAGTTAACGAGTTTTAGATATAGCAGAGGGCAAGAGTTGTCGCGGTGAAAGATTCAGCGAGCTGGATGGACTTTCCGATGGAAGGTAAGAAATTGAATTTTCTCATTCTTTTTTTGAGGAATGATTGCAGTTTTTATTGGAGACGCTTTAGTGAATGAGTCAAAGAAGCGTTGATGAGTGAATTCGAAAAAAAATCGACTAAAGCATCTGGAGATTTAAAGAACCGGCAAAAAGGGAAGGTTGGCCTTGATGTAGAGTTTGTGCCAACTACTCGACCTAAAGTTCCAGCGACCTTTCCCTCTTCTGTAAAGCCGGCGATTAACTCCGAAAGAATTGGTAGCGTTAAAACTCCTAATGATTCTGGGACTTCAGTTTTAAAGCCTAGAAGCGGGAACTATTCGGTGAGAAAGCCTGTTGGTAAAGTAGTTTACCTAGATCCAGGGAAGATTTTCAGAAAGAAGGAAGAAGTGAGATTCACCTTCCCGCCGGATATTCCAACTCCGATTTCTGAGGAATTTTTGGATGAGTCTCATTTAAGTGGTGAGGAAGCTCTGTCATCGAATAAAAGTATTGGGGTCAAGCCACGATATCCATCGATAAAGCCGGCCGCTCTTGATTGGGAAAAAGTTTATTCAGCAGTAGAATCAGACTTTGATGATATTGAGCTGACTTTAAACGAGGGAGGTGGTTTGAACCTCGATATTAATGAGTTTGAAGAATCGATTGAGGGAAAGATAGACGATGATGCTCAGCCAATTCTTCCTGACCCGGATAGAGTGGCAGAACTAGTTAGAAAGAAAGTGAAGTCTCCAGAGCAAATTGAGGTGCTGGAGCCCGAGCGAGCTAAGGACGAAGAACTATCTGTGCCAGAAAATAAGCTGAGTAAATGGGCCTTTTGGAGGCGCCCATCCAAGCGTGACCAACAGCTTGCGCGAATCTCGGAAGGGTATCTAGAGATGGTCGATCTCGTTCGTTCGATTCGTGGTCAACTAGATTCCCAAAGTGAAAATAATATGATCCTGAGGGAATCCTTAGTCCATCTGCCTCAGGTTATCAAGGGGCTCGATCAAGGAATTGAGCAGTTCGGTAAATCTCAACTCGTAGTGGGCAAAACTTTGGGTGAAATCCACACACAATTGAAGTTCAGTAATGAGAGAGATAGTCGTTTAGCGGGTTCAATGGATGGGTTCAATGACACGTTAAGGTGTATGGATGAAACCAGTAAGGAAACGATGAGGACATTTGACCGAGTTCAGGAACGGATGATGGATTCTGATATCCGAATGGAGAGCTTTTTTAAAGATGTCCAAGATACTGAGAAAAAGGCCAGCGAGACAATGGTTCGGCTTCAGCGGAATATGGCAACTATGCATTATATTTTCTTAGGTTGCTTAATGGCAGTTATTGGTGTCCTCGTCTTCACCGTAATAATGAAGAAAAAGGAGGGGACGCCCTCTCAGTCTATCGAGCGAATTGAGCCCAAGCCAGGTTCCGAAAATAAAAGGACGAACTAGGCTAACCCCCAGCAGCAATTGTGATAATCTCTAGCTGATCATTATCACTGAGATTCTGGGACTCAAACTCAGATGGTGCGAGTGCTTTTTGGTTGAGTTCGACTACTACTGGTCTGTCAGCGAGGCCTATCTCTACTAGGAGAGTCTGTATATTGAGGCCGCTGTTAAATTTGCGAGTCTCTCCGTTGATTGTGAGGTTCATAAATGCGTAAGAATTACGGGATCCCAGTCTTTCCATACTGGATCAAATCCCTGTGTTTTAAGAATACGTGCGATTTCATCGACAGGTCTCTTGTCATCGATTTCGAATTGTCCGGTGGCCCGGTCATGAGCTTGTTCTTGTTCGAGTTCAACCCGAAGTCCTTTTAGCGTTAAATGCAAATCTTCCGTTCCTGCACCAGTATAGCCGCCGGGATCGGTTTGAGAGCCAGCCGAGATATGAGTGACGCCAAGAGGGAAGAGTGAATCCCGAAGTTCGGCAGGTTCCCGGGTTGAAAGCACAATTCCCACTTGAGGGAAGCAAATGCGAAATGCAGTGAGTAATTGCACCAGACTCCGTTCGTCTAGGGATAACTCTGGATCGGGAGTATACTGGTAGTTTCCGGCATGTGGTCTCATGCGAGGGAAAGCGATAGTAAAGTTGGCCTTCCAACAATGACGGAGTAGATAGTCGAGGTGGGTTGCCAGTGCGATCGCTTCATAGCGCCAGTTGGCAAGGCCGAAAAGAGCGCCTATTCCGATTCGACGAAAGCCTCCAGCGTAAGCGCGCTCAGGGCAATCGAGCCTCCAATGAAAATTCTTTTTAGGGCCAGCGGTGTGGAGAACTTCGTAAGTTTCTTGGTGATAGGTTTCTTGATACACGATGAGGCCTTCAGCACCGTAATCGACCAACTCGCTATATTGATGGTCTTCCATCGGGCCTACCTCGATTCCGATAGTTGGAATTAAGGATCTCAGAGCATTGACGCACTCCTGAAGGTAGCCATCTGAAACAAATTTGGGGTGCTCGCCCGCCACGAGAAGAATGTTTCGGAAGCCCAAATCGTGAAGATATTTGGCCTCAGCGACAACTTGAGGAACTGTAAGAGTGGTTCGAAGGATAGGATTGTTACGAGAAAATCCGCAATATTGGCAGTTATTTACGCACTCGTTTGACAGGTAGAGAGGAGCGAAGAGACGCATCGTTTTTCCAAAATAGCGGCGGGTCAGGGTTTGGCTCTGACGTGCCATACTCTCGAGCTGTCGATCAGCGCAGGGATCAAGTAATTTACGAAACCTCCGCATGAGAGGAGTTGGGTCCTCCATGAGGGGCTTGAACTGACTGGAGAAGCTCACGCTGAAGTCGTCCTCTTTGCAGACCTTTTTGTCAAAAGCTTTCCTAAGAATGGCATTGCCAGGAATGCCTAAAGCTGGTGGACTCTCTCCAAGATTATGGCAAATGCAACCAACATCCTTACTCAGGGGCTCGAAATTAACGGATCAATCAAATTTTCAAATGATATGATCGTTGATGGAAAAATCGATGGAGAGATCATTTCAGACAAAGGTAAAGTGACGATCGCTGAAAATGCTGCTATCAAGGGTGATGTTAAGGCCGGCGAGGTTAAACTTTACGGAAAAGTTGAAGGTACGATTACATCTGATCGTTGCGAGCTAAAGGAGAAGTCTTTACTCAAGGGAGATATCAAAACTAAGACTCTAAGTATGGAGGAAGGTGCGACTCTTCAGGGGAAGACTTCGATTGGAAGCTGACCCTCATGGGGGTCTTTTGAATTTCCCTTTTTCTTTCTAGTGCGATAGGAAATCTTTCGTCCAGTGAGAACCTTTTGTTACATCTTGCTTTTCGGTCTTTTCGGTCAATTTACCTTGGTAGGGAAGCCGATGGTGGTAGCGCATCGGGGCGCGTCGGGTGAGGCTCCTGAAAATACTATTCCGGCATTCAATTTGGCATGGCAGCAAGGGGCCGACGCAATCGAAGGCGATTTTCATCTCACTAAAGATGGGCAGGTTGTGTGTATCCATGACGCGAATACCATAAAAGCGGCAGGGAAAAACTTAGTGGTTAAGAATACGACTCTAGCAGAACTCAAAAAATTAGATGTTGGTATAAAGAAGGGGCCTGCGTTTGAGGGCACTTCAATCCCAACAATTGGAGAGGTGTTTGAGACGATTCCGGAAAAAAAAAAGATCTATATTGAAATCAAGTGTGGGCTTGAAATTATTCCACAGCTGTTAAAGGAGGTTTCTAAGTTCCAACTCGAAAAGGAGCAGGTCGTTTTTATTTGTTTTGACGCCAAAGTTATTGCGGAAGTGAAGATGAAGGCTCCTGATTTTAAGGCCTACTGGCTTGCCGATTTGAAACAGAACAAAGATGGCACGTTTAAACCTTCATTCGAAGACGCTCTAACCACTTTGCGAAAAGTGAAGGCAGATGGGATGGGCTCAAGTAGGTCCGGGATTGATGATGAATTCATTGCTAGATTACAGAACGCTGGATTCGAGCATCATGTTTGGACAGTCAATGAGCCCAAAATCGCCCAATGGTTCGTGGATCGGGGGACCCGATCGGTGACTACAGATTTCCCGGGGAAGATCAAAAGGGCCTTAAAGGCCAAGGCTTCCAACTAGGGGCTGAGTCGCTCCAGCACCCAATCTTTGGCAGACCTAAAAAAACAAAGGCGATCGTGCAGGCGCCCTTGTCGGCCTTGCCAGAATTCAATGTAGTTTGGCATAAGGTTGTAACCACCCCAAAATTCTGGGCAGGGTACCTCACTGCCTTGAGGGAATTCTTCCTCTAGCTGTTTTTGACGGCTCGCGATTGTTGTGCGGTTTTCAATAGGTTCGGATTGACGTTCGGAAACCCAAGCACCGATTTGAGAATCGTAGGGGCGGACTTTGAAATAATCTTCAGATGTCTGCCGCGAGGTTTTTTCCACTTTCCCTCGAACACAGATTTGGCGTTCCAATTCCTTCCAGAGGATCGTGATCGAGGCATTAGGATTCTCAGCGAGGTCCTGAGCCTTCTTAGAGCGGTAGTTGGTGAAGAATTGCAGATTGCCAGCGACAATTCCTTTGAGGAGTAGTGTGCGAGAAGTCACCACGCCATCTTTTCCGGCGGTCGCGACGGTCATGGCATTGGCGTCTGGAATATTCTGCTCATGAGCGACTTCGAGCCACTCTTCAAATTGTGCGAAAGGGTCACTCTTGATACTAGACCGGCTTATGCCCCCTTTGGTGTAGTCTTCACGGAGGTTTGCAAGATTCATGGTTTCTGGTCCTCTTCAATTTCGAGTGAGACATATTCATCACCTTGTTTTTGGAGGCGAAGGTTATTGATTAAGAATACTGCCAGAAGCCCAAGAAAAGCAAAGGTGAGCTCTAGGAAGACAGGGGTAAACATAAACCCCGTGATCTTGCGGAAAATTTCTCCCGGAAGACCGGGAAGGCGTCCACCGAGACCAATTCCGAGAATTGTCGCCGAGACAGACAAGATTGTAATAAAACCAGTTAAAATTATCCGGGAGCGTTTGCTCATGGGGGAAGTTTGACAGAAAAATGAAGAGACGCAATCTTGGGAAATTCGATTGCCCGAAACAGTAGGACTGTTAATGCTCACCCCGTGAGGTTATTTGACACTCTAACGCGCGAAGTCGTTCTCTTGAAACCCGTAGATGATAGGGTATTTAGATTTTATTGCTGTGGCCCTACAGTTTACGGCCCAGCTCATATCGGTAATTTTCGAACTTTCGTAATACAAGACGTGATGCGGAGGGTTCTCGAACTAGGTGGAATGAAAACTAAGCATGTCCGGAACATAACGGACGTGGACGATAAGACGATCCGCGATTCAGTAAACGCAGGTATGGAATTGGCTGATTTTACGTCTCAATGGCGCGACAGGTTCCATGCTGATTGCGAGGCTCTTAATTGCCTTAAACCACATATCGAACCAAGTGCGGTGGAACATATCCCCGAGCAGGTTGCGACGATAGAAGATTTGTTGGAAAAGGGTCACGCTTATGTGTCAGACGATGGTTCGGTGTATTTTAGAATCACTTCATTTTCTGAATATGGAAAACTATCGCGTCTCGATAAACGTGAGCTTGATTTGGGGAAAACCCAAAACGAGCGAGCTAATTCAGATGAATACGAAAAAGATAACATTGCTGATTTTGTTCTTTGGAAAAATCGTCGTGATGAGGATGGTGACAACTATTGGGATAGTCCTTGGGGAGAAGGTCGGCCTGGCTGGCATCTTGAGTGCTCGGCGATGATTTTCAAATATCTGGGTATGACCTTCGACCTACATGGTGGAGGAGAAGATCTGGTTTTTCCGCACCATGAGAATGAGGTAGCTCAATCTAAATGCTCGTTCGGTGGGGAATTCGCTCGGCATTGGTTTCATTCCACTCATCTGCTGGTGAATGGTAAGAAAATGTCTAAATCCAGTGGGACTCTTTTTACCTTGAGTGATTTAGCCGATGAAGGTTGGTCGCCAATGGAGGTTCGGTATGTCTTGATTGGGGCGAATTATCGGAAACAATTGAACTTTACGATGGAGTCCCTTCACGCTGCTCGCGAGGCTCTCGGAAGGTTGGCAAAAGCTGCAGGAGGCGAAAGCGTCCCGGGATATCGTGAGCTATTAAAAGGGGGGGACCTTGGTGTTTTCGACGGTGCCTTCAAGCGATTGAACGAGGATTTAAATACGGCAGCAGCTTTGGGCGAACTTTTTGCAAATTTAAAAAAAGCGAGATCTCTTGAAGATTGGCGCGGGTTCTTTACGGTCCTTTCTGCTCTTGGTCTCATCTTACCCGAACCTGAGGGGGTCAAGGTCCCAGAAAAGATCGCCAAGCTCGCTGAGTGTCGATGGAAAGCGCGTCAGAGTAAGGACTGGGCTGCTTCAGATCGTTATCGTGACGAGTTAGCTGAGAAAGGTTGGATGGTGAAGGACGGTCGCGACGGTTACGAGGTTCTTCCTTTATGAAGGTTTGCGTAGCATCACCTTATCCGCTTTCTGAGTTAAAGGGAAACTCGGTTAGTGCCGACCGAATTAGGAAGATGCTAAATGAAAGAGGCATTGAGGCAAGAGGCTCGCATGGTTGTGATGGTGATCCCGCTGATAT
Organism: Akkermansiaceae bacterium UBA5688; assembly: GCA_002420315.1. Taxonomy (GTDB): domain Bacteria; phylum Verrucomicrobiota; class Verrucomicrobiia; order Verrucomicrobiales; family Akkermansiaceae; genus SW10. The sequence continues at coordinate 12,472 of DIHU01000030.1, read as the reverse complement.
TCTGATCTCACTCCATGCTGTCAAAGGTGCCCCGGCGATTTTTGAATTCAAGAAGAAGCAGCCAAAAGGAAAGGTCATAATTTTAATGACTGGCACCGATATTTATCAAGCGCTCCCGGAGGGGTCTCAAATTGGGGAAGACGCCCTCGAGGAGGCGGATCGAATCGTTGTCCCACAAGAGGCGGCGATTCTAAAGCTTCCCGAGGAAGTGCGAGGTAAGACGGTAGTGATTCGCTCAAGCCTCGATTCGATTGCGATTAAGGCCTCGCCGAGCCGATCGCCGTTTGTGATCTCGGTGGTGGGACATCTTCGGCCCGTAAAACGATCATTTTTGACGATTGAAACTCTAGCTAAGCGCCCGGAATGGTCCGATATTGAAGTTTGGCAAATCGGGCAGGCTTTAGATGAGGAGATGCGCAAAAAAGCAGAGGTCTGGGCTAAAGATTATGAAAGATATCGGTGGTTTGGGGGATTGCCAAGAAGGGAGTCTTTGGCTCTTTGTGCCAAAAGTTCACTAACCATTAATAGTTCGATCCTAGAAGGAGGGGCAAATGCTGTTTTGGAGGCGATGACAATGGGTGTTCCGGTTTTGGCTAGCAGGATAGAGGGTAATGTTGGGCTTTTGGGCGATGATTACCCAGGCTATTTCGAAGAAGGGCAAATGGATGAAGCGTTACAAGCGATAATGGATCAGCGGGTAGATCTTCAAGAGTGGATTCGCCTGTCAGCCAATCGGCTCCCATTATTTTCCCGGGAGAGAGAATCAAATTTATGGCTTGAATTGTTAACAGAACTTAAGTAAAAAAGCGGGAGCTTATGAGCATTCGCAAAGATGATATTGCCGGAATTGGCAGCCAATTCGCAATCAATGGAATCTTTGTTGAGGGTGAGGAGGTTCAGAGTGGCCATATTAACACGACTTATTTAGCAACTTATCGGAATGAGGATGGGGAAATTCGTCGATATATTTTTCAGCGAATCAACGAAAATGTCTTTAGTGAGCCTTTAGTGGTGATGAAGAACATTGAGCGGGTAACCAATCATATTAATCGAAAGGTATTTCGGAAAAAACGGGATTTTGGTGGCCAGACTCTCAATCTTTATCCTGGGAAAGATGGGAGAAACTGCATTGTCGGCGTTTTTGGAGGAATCTGGCGGTGTTACAATTATATTGAAGGGTGCAGAACTTACGATGTTGTGGAAAATACCCGACAAGCCTATCAGGCAGCCAAAGCATTCGGGGCATTTCAGGATCTTGTGAGTGATCTTCCGATCGAAAAAGTGGAAGTTACCATTCCAGGTTTTCATGATACACCTAGACGATATGCCCGTCTGATTGCGGCAATGAAAAGTGATGCCTGCGATCGAGTTAAGGATGTTCAGAAAGAGATCGATTTTATTACCTCAAGAGAGTCAATTGTCGGAGTGCTTTTGGATCATCTTGCGGCCGGACGTTTAATCGAGAGGGTAACGCATAATGACACAAAACTTAATAATGTCATGATCGATGAGCAGACTGATGAAGCTGTTTGTGTAATTGATTTGGACACTGTCATGCCGGGACTCGCTCTTTACGATTTTGGGGATTTGATTAGGGGTGCGACGAGTCCTGTCGCCGAAGATGAACCTGATACTTCTAAAGTTGAGATGCGACTCCCTATGTTTGAGGCAATTGTTGAAGGCTATCTCGAGACCGCCGCGAGTTTTCTTACTCCTTTGGAGATCGATCTGCTTCCTTTTTCGGCTAAATTAATTTCCTTAGAGACGGGGATCCGTTTTTTAACCGACTATTTGGAAGGGGATAAATATTTCAGGATACATCGCGATAGTCATAATTTAGATCGATGCAAAACTCAGCTCGCTTTGGTGAAATCAATCGAAGATCAAGAGGATAAAATGCTAAACTTCGTTAAGAAGTGGCAGCGTGCGTGAATTGAGTCTTGGGTTTTTTACTCTGGGCGCTTAGCTCTAAGGCATGGTTAGCGTTAGCGATTTGAGCAGCGAACAAGTTGAGATGGTTAAGGAGTGGGTCGCTGAGGGTGCTCAGATGGCGGATCTTCAAAAACGGTTGAAGGATGATTTCGGGTTTAACGTAACTTATATGGACACGCGTTTTCTTTCTCTAGATCTTGCGCTTAATTTTCAAGTCGATGAAGAAGAGTCTGAAGGACCCAATGACATCGAAAATCCAGAGGCTCACGAGGAAGTAGACCTTGAACCATTAGTGCAAGATGGAGAAACTGTCACAGTTACGCTTGATCAAGTTGCCCGCCCAGGCGCAATGGTAAGTGGGACGGTCACTTTTAGTGATGGAATGAAGGCTTTATGGCTCATCGACGAAATGGGACGGCCATCGATTGATCCAGATCAGCCAGGTTACCAGCCTTCTGAAGCAGACTTGGTGAGCTTCCAGGCTGAACTAAAAGGGCTCCTCGACGGCCAGATTTAGAAAGATTAGCTAGGTTGCGGACTTCCGAAGCTTGGGGGGAGGGATTGCGTTCTTTTTTGTGAGAGCTTTTTGCATCTTGTTGAGCGCGACATTTTGAATCTGTCGGATGCGTTCCCGACTGACTTCGAAATCTCTTCCAATTTCTTCAAGGGTTAGAATTCTTTTCCCATTTAGCCCAAAACGAGCGCCAATTATTTCAGTCTCCCTCTCGTTAAGGGTATCAAGGACTAAATCGAGCTCATCGAGTCCATTTTTTTGGCTCAGCGCTTCCAGGGGGTCGATCGCACGATCGTCAGCAATCACCTCGCCGAAGCTCACGATACTATTATCATGTGTGGTCTCATCCATCGATCGGTTTTGTTTGGATGCTTGAAGGAGCAAGGCGAGCTTTTCTCGGGGAATCCCTAGTTCTTCTGAGAGCTCAGAATCTGTTGGTTCCCGGCCCAGATCTTCGGCCATGAGGGCTGAAATTCGGCGGACTCTTGCGAGCTTATCGACAAGATGTATTGGAAGACGGACTGTCTTACCTTGGTTGGCGAGGGCCCGCTTAATCGATTGTTTAATCCACCAGGCCGCGTAGGTGCTGAGTTTTCCCCCTTTGTTAGGGTCGAATTTTTCAACTGCGCGAATCAAACCGATATTACCCTCTGAGATGAGATCAACAAGAGGGACACCATAATTAGCGTAGTCTTTTGCGATTTTAACAACGAGACGAAGGTTGGATTCAATCATTCGGGCACGTGCTCGTTCGTCGCCTTTCGCAATTCGCGCAGCAAGTTCGATCTCCTCCTCGGGAGTTAGAAGCTTGGTCTTTGCGATCTCCTTCATGTAGACTAAGATGCTGCTATCTGTTCCCGCGCCTGTCATAAGTGCAAGATAATATGCTAGAAGTATGCCAACTTGCGGAGATGTAGTAAAGGACGCCAATCTTTTCGGAAAGATTGGGATTTCTCTGGCTTTTCAAGGTGAGCCCAATGTGAAACTGTTTTGTTAGGAACATTATTGAGTCAATAACGGCCCTTGATATGGGCTACGATGCGACAAAATGGCGCGCTGAGTCAGCCGATTGATGACAGAATACCGCGCCAAAAATTTTCGAACGATGGGGGAAATACCTTTTAGATAAAAGGAGAAATAGAGATGGAAATGTTTAAGGATAAAATGGAGGGACCCTAAGCATAGCCTGTGTTTTCAAAAGTGATCCTCGACTAAGCGGAGCACTCGGTTACGAAGAACTCGTCTTCGGAAAGTTCGATGAACGAGGGAGCTTGGGCCAGTTGAGTGTCAGTTTGTTGGCCCTACCTTTACTTCGTCCTACGATCGGCGAATAAGTGCCGCTGTCGGATGACCTAAGAAAAAATGCTGAGCCAGCTCGGATGAAGAGAAATTACTCAGCTCCTTTTTCTTTTGACTCCTCCTCGGATGGAAGAGCAGGTCGTCCTTTACTGATATCGGAAAGAAGTGAGAAATCGCCCTTTCGTCCGGCATCGCGTTGTTTCCCGGAATAGCTGTGATCTAGTCCGGCATAGAATGCGGCGACTCCGCAGACGAATAAGGCAATGCTATACAAGCCTCCGCTGCCCTGATTGGTTGAGGCGAGAACCGTAGGAGGGAATGGCGTAGCTGGCTGGCGAGGTGCAGTGACCACGTTTGTCTGAGCTTTTTTAGTTGGCGTAGATTTTTCTTCGGAGTCTTCAGATGCTTCCTCGATAGTTTTGGCGTGAGGGACAAAGTCTTCATCGTCGATTTCATCAAGTTCCTCGTCACTGAGAGTATATTCGAATTTGACGTCTCCGACTTTAATTTCGCTGTCATTACGTAGGTCAATTACAGCCATATCTTCGTCACGAAGGCTAATTCCGTTCGTCGAATGGCGGTCACGGAGAATATATCCGCCATCGACCCTTTCCATCGTACAGTGCAGAGATGAGACAGAGGGACAAGCAATTGTGATATCATTATCCTCGCTTCGGCCAATCGAGACTTTTTTAGTGCTAAGTTCGAAACGATAGGGCTGGGGACTCTTTCCGGAAATGGTGATTGCGACGCGAGGCATATTTCTTAGAGATTGTTAATGAAACTTGACCACACCAGTTGGCGGTTGGCGATAAGAAAACTACGCTGGGTTGGACTTGCCTTTTTTGGGAGAAATTAAAGCATGTCTATCTATGGAAGAAATCCGCGCTGCTGGGATAACTAAGCAATTTGGCGATGTTACTGCACTCAATAATGTTTCGCTCGAAATTGCCCCTGGAGAGCTGTTTTTTCTCCTGGGAGGAAGTGGATGTGGGAAAACGACCCTGCTTCGCTGTATCGCCGGGCTCGAGACTCCGACTAAAGGAAAAATCTTTTTTGGAGAGCGAGACGTTACAGCATCACCAACTCATAAACGAGAAGCTGCGATGGTTTTTCAATCCTACGCGCTTTGGCCCCATATGACAGTGGGGCAAAATATTGCCTTTGGCCTTGAGGAACGAAAGGTCGCAAAAAAAGAGATTCAGTGTCGAGTGGAGGAGGCACTTGCGATGGTGAAGCTTGAGGGGTTTGAAAAGCGGGGAATTGATCAAATGTCCGGAGGTCAGCAACAAAGAGTTTCTCTGGCCCGAGCTCTCGTCGTTCGCCCAAAGTGTCTTCTTCTTGACGAACCGCTCTCAAATCTTGATGCGCAGTTAAGGTTGGAAATGCGTTCTGAAATTCGCCGCATAGTCAAAGAAAATGATCTCACTGGAGTTTATGTCACACACGATCAAGCTGAGGCGCTTTCGATGGCCGACCGAATGGCTGTGATGGATCGAGGTGTTGTAGTTCAGGTGGGGCCGCCTGAAGAAATCTATAGACAACCAATTTCCAGCTATGTCGCTGGATTTATTGGTGAGACTAATCTTCTGAAGGGAATGGCAAATGAAAATAATTTGGTAGATACCGCAACGGCAACTTTGGCCGCAACTCCGAGTGTGACGGATTGGACTCCCGCCCCTGGAACTGAGGTTACCCTTTCGATTAGGCCCGAAGCAGTAAAAATTGTTGATTCCACTCAAGCGGGCTTGGGGGGTAAAATTATCGAGCGGATTTATTTGGGGAGTATCATTCAGTATGCTGTCGAATTAGGGGATGGTTCGGTGATGCAGGTGACGGAGCAAAATCCGAAAATTATACGTTCTCCGGGGGAGGAACTTGTGGGGCTGCAGTTTTCCCGTCAAGACGTGACACTTTTAGAGCGATGAAAGGGGCTTGGAAAAAATACCTTGGAGTTTTCCTCCCGATGGCAGCTGTCATTGCTGCGCCAATCCTCCTTCGGGACGACGACGCTGCTGCTATGAACCAAGCTGAAATCCGTCTCGAAGTCATTACGCCACACAACGAGCTTATCCGTCGGGAATTTGGTGAGGCATTTTCGCGTTGGTATAAAAAGAAACATGGAGAAAGCGTATATGTGAATTGGCGAACTCCCGGAGGAACGAGTGAGATTAAGAGAGTGTTGGACAGCGGTTTTAAAGCTGCCGAGAAGAATGGAAGTGAGGGGATTGGCCTTGACCTTTTCTTTGGTGGTGGAGTTTATGATTTTAAAGGTCAGGCCAAAGCTGGCCGGTTTCAAAAACTAAATATTTTTGAGAACGAAGCCGGGTTGTTTGAGCGGGGAATCATCCCCAAAATTCAGAGTGGGGAAAGCTACTACCCTAAAGAACATGATTGGCTAGGGACTTGCTTATCGTCTTTCGGGATCTGCTACAATCTCGACAGTTTGAATCGATTAGGTCTCCCAGCCCCGACAACCTGGGATGACCTTGGTCGCCCAGGATTTCAAAAGGGAATTGCTCTTGCCGATCCGACTAAGAGTGGGTCGGTAGCAAAAGCTTTTGAGATGCTGGTGCAGCAAAAAATTCACGAACAGCTTGCTGATAATCTTCCTCGCAGAGAAGCTTGCGCGGGGGGATGGGTGAAAGGTCTTAATCTGATTCAGCGAATCGGTGCCAATGCTCGTTACTTTACTGATGGAGCTTCCAAGGTTCCCCATGATGTGGCTCAAGGAAATGCCATTGCAGGGATGTGTATCGACTTTTTTGGTCGCTCATATAACGAGGCGCTTAAGAAAGAAAATGGAACTTCGCGGTTGAAGTTTATTTCTCCGGTTGGCGGGACGTCCTACAGCGTAGATCCAGTTGCAATCTTCAGAGGAGCTCCCAATCTCAAGGTTGCGCAGGAATTTGTAAACTTTCTCTTCACCAAGGAAGGGCAAATGCTTTGGAATGCTGGACCCGGCACAAAGATGGGGCCGAAAATCCGCGGTTTACGACGGTTGCCTATTCGAAAGGATCTCTATCAGGAACCCTTTCTTGCAGACATGGTTGATGCCGCTGTCATGCCCTATGAAGTTGCGAGCGAATTTATCTACGATTATGATTTAACGGGTCGGCATTTTACGCCTTTACGAAACATTATCCGTGCGATGTGTATTGACTCCCATGAGGAAATGAAAGCGGCTTGGGCCGCCTTGATTGATGCGGGGTTTCCCCCTGAGGCGACTGCGAAATTCTACGAGGTCTCACCGGTTGGCTATGAGGCTACGTTGTCCGATATTAAAGTGATTTTAAAATTGGGGGATAAAATTGCGGTCGTGCGAATGATGAATGATTTAGGAACCTACTTTCGTGAAAACTATCGCGAGGCAGAGCGCATGGCGCTTATGGTTGGGAAAGGAGATGCCAAGTGAATAAGCGTGCTGCTTACGGTCTAACCGCATGCGTGACAATTTTCTTCACGGTGTTTTTCCTCTACCCAGCGGTGGTTGTATTAAAGGAGGCATTTTATTCTTCCGATGATGGTTTTACGTTCTCTTTTGTAGGAGAGGTTTTTAAGAATCCAGTATACACTGAGGGTCTTTGGAATGCGTTTGCTCTGGGGATTTCGAGTACACTAGCTTCTCTATTCATTGCATTTCCTCTCGCCCTGATTGGCCATCGCTATTTCTTCCCGTTTAAAAAATCATTATCGGCCTTGGTTCTGATTCCTCTCGTTCTCCCTCCGTTTGTGGGAGCGGTAGGAGTGAAGCAGATCCTCGGGATTCAAGGCGCACTCAATGCCTTTTTTGTAAAGCTTGGCCTTATGGATCCAAATATGCCGATTGACTGGTTGGGCGATGGGCGATTCTGGGGGGTCGTCATTATGAATGCCCTCCATCTTTATCCAATTCTTTACATGAATATTGCGGCATCCTTGTCGAATATTGATCCAGCTATGGAACAAGCCGCTCAAAATCTTGGGTGTCCTCCTTGGCGGCGTCTGATGCGGATCACTCTTCCGCTGACGACTCCTGGCATCTTTGCTGGGGGTGCAATTGTCTTTATTTGGTCCTTCACTGAACTCGGTGTGCCCTTGGTCTTTGATTTTACCCGAGTCGCTCCGGTGCAGGTTTACGATGGTATTAAAGATCTTGGCGACAATCCGTTTCCTTATGCTCTTGTGGCGATTATGTTGGTGGTTTCTACTCTTGTGTTCATCGTCTCTAAAGCCGTGCTCGGCCGCTCAAAACTGGGGACTGCTCCTAGGCCAAAGGGTAAAAATGTAGAAGTTCGTCTCAAAAGAGGGAGAGCTTGGCTTTGCACTTTGTTCTTTTTTTTGGTGTTTTTTGTGGCCTCTCTTCCACACGCTGGCGTGGTGGTGCTTTCTTTGGCGCACGATTGGTATGCCTCCATTCTGCCGGAGATTTGGACGACTGCGCATTATCGGGAGGCTCTGGGTCATCCGCTTGTCGTGCCTTCAATTCAAAATAGTCTTTTTTACGCGTCGGCAGCGACTCTAGTTGATTTGATCTTGGGCGTGGCTATTGCTTGGGTAATTGTAAGGAGCACAATTCGCGGCCGAGCGTTTCTTGATGCGTTGGTGATGCTTCCGCTCGCTGTTCCAGGCCTTGTCCTGGCTTTTGGTTACTTAGCACTTTCCCAAAAAGGAGAAACTTTCTATTTTTTGGTCCAAGGCGCGGCCCAAAATCCTACCTGGCTTTTGGTGGTGGCTTATGCCGTTAGAAGACTACCCTATGTGGTGCGTTCAGCCGTTGCAGGATTACAGCAAAGTAATCTTGCGCTTGAAGAGGCGGCGCGATCGCTAGGAGCTACACCTGCAAGAACTCTACGACGAGTCTCGCTGCCGTTATTAAGTGCTAATTTGATAGCAGGAGGAATCCTTGCTTTTGCCTTTGCGATGTTAGAGGTGAGTGACAGCTTGATTTTAGCCCAACAGTCTGAGCATTTTCCGATTACCAAGGCAATTTACTCGCTTCTGGGAATGCTAGGAAATGGCTATGAGTTGGCCTCTGCGCTTGGTGTTTGGGCAATGATTTTCCTTGGAATTTCCATTATCGGAGCCGTTATTCTCGGGGGCAAGAGAGGTGGCTTATTTCGGATGTAGGTAGCCGATTTACCGAGTATAGGCTCTTCCAATTATATCGCCGGAGGAGGGTGAAGCGATATCGAATTCATCTGCTTCGGAGAACTTACGATAGCGATAACCGAGAGCAAGGTCCCCCATTCGGACATGTGATGCAACGGAGGTAATGAATCCAGCTTCTTCACTTTCTAGAAGAAGTTTTGCTTTTGTTGGAATGAGCGGTTTGTCGAGTGCGAGTTTTACGAGGTGACGGTTGGTTTTTCCGGCACGCTTCATCCGAGAAATTACTTCCTGCCCTGTGTAACAGCCCTTGGTGTATGAAATAGATCTTTCTTCGACTCCAGCTTCGAGCGGAAGGATGCCAGCGAAAAGTTCGTTAGGCCAACGAGGAATCCCATCAATAATACGCTGAGTCTCATTGATAACGCTTAAATAAGCAGTTTCATCTTGGCTTTCGTCAATAAGTTGAACGTCATCTGCGATAATATATTTATCGAGGCGGGTATGAATTTCTCTCGCTAGATTGATAGGGCCTTGAACAATAAAGTCCTCTTCTTCGCGATGAATATGAATATAGAATTGAAGCTTTCCTTTTGCATCTAAAATGCAGGCGTCGATGACGCGACCATCTTCAGCGAGTCGGACGTCATTTGTGACTTGTCCATTGAGATATCGTTCGGCATCAGGACCTCTCACCCGTATGCGGCTACAGGAGATTTCAACATCTTCCTCAAGTTCTAGATCAGTGCTTTGATGCTGCCGAACAGTGGCGGAAAAATCTTCTGAGGCGTCTCGCATTTCGGCTTCGAAAAGACGTGCCCAAGTAAGGTGATTGAGATCGGCGGTGATACCAGTCGAGTCGGCGAGTTGGATGGCATAGTTGGTGTCCTTTGCCATGTTTTCGGTCGAGAAGTGAGGAGTGAAATCATTTTCAAGGAGGGATGGTATTTTCATGCCCATGACTGGAGCATAGCATCCATTAAGCTTGGCTGCCTCATGCCACGCTCGTGGGTCGACCCCATAACGTCGTGAAATTTCTAGAGCTTCAGTGAGAGCTTGGACAGCGGACGCGGTGGCAAGGTTGGTTGTGATTTTCACAACTGTTGCAGCGGGTGGTTGACCGAGATAAATGGTCTCACGCGAAGTGACATCGAGTAATGAACGATGCTCTTCAAGTAAGTCACGATCTCCAGCGACATAATAAACAAGGTTTCCAGAGGCAGCGGCATCACGTGATCCAGTGAATGGGGCATCTAGGAATTTGGCGCCTGTTGCTCTGCAACGTTGATCGAGCCACATGGTGGTTTCGGGATCAATGGTGGCGTGATTAATGAAGGTCTTGCCTTCGTTGAGTTGATCTCTGATTTGTGAGAAAACTTCTCGAACCGCTTGATCATCGCGAAGATAACATAAGATAACCTCGGCCCGCGAAGCTGCTTCGGCAAGGTCTGTGGTCGATTCGGGTCGATCCTTTTTTGTGCGGTTCCAGGTTTCTATAGAATACCCGGCAGCGATGAGTTGATCGGCGCTACGGGAACCGATAATTCCAAGTCCTAGGAGGAGAGTCATAATGGTAATATTTAACGTCGAGCTATTGCAACAAGCTGGGTGGAAACGGTCGTAACTTCTTTAACCTGAACAGCTGATGGTCTGGAGTTTTCCTCTAAAACCATTGCGTTACGAAGTCCCTGAAGAAGCTCCCTCATTTTGATTAAATGCGGGCGCCGGCTGATGTTAGGATGGAGAGAGCCTATAGATTCTGCATAGTAGTCTGCGACGTCTTCGCGAAAGAGTGTTAGTGCGCGCTCGGGAGTGTATTTTTTATTAACGGCGGTTGCAGCTGAATCTAGGGCTTCCAACCAACCACCGAGAGAAATTAAGTGTGAGAGATCCGGGTCCCGTAGCTCGGCAAGTTCAAGCTCGACATCTCGCTGGGTTGAGGCGAGAGCTCGTTTCAATTTCGGGAGATTCTTCGCTTTGGCGTGTTCGAGGAGTTCAGCGGCGTGGACCTTTATTCTGTCCCCTGCACCAAGTGCTTTTGAATATCGTGAGATGTGTGCTGCTATTTTTGGGACATCTTCCGAATTTCCAGTCTGAACTGCGATGAAACCATTCGCAATCAGGGTTCCTAGCCGTAACGCGATTCGGGATCTGTCGATAGGAGTTCGTCCGTAGTTTTTATAATGTTGAGGATCGTAGGAAAGTGGTGAGACCTTCTCTAGCTCGTTGAAAACCTTGGAAATTGAAGGGACTGTAAATTCATTAAGCGCACTATCGCTTCGGAAATGCTCTGAATCTACTAAATCATCGGGGATTTTGGGTTTGTCTTGGGCCGATGCAACTAATGCACAAAAGCCAGAGACCGCGAGGAGGATCATCTGCATGGATAGAGTCTCCCATAGGAAAAGGACGGGTGCTATTGAAATTTCCTTATACTGAAACTTGACACCTGACATGGAATCAATACTTTTCCGCCTCTCCCAACCGGGATCTTCCTATGGCCAATACTAAGTCTGCAGAAAAAAGAGTTCGTCAAATTGCAAAGCGAACTGAGAGAAACCGTGCTGTCAAGAGCCGCATTAAAACCCTTCAGAAGAAGGCTGTCAGTGCCGCCAGCGAAGGCAAATCAGAGGAGGCGCTCAAGACTTTTAGCGAATTTGCAAAAGCCGTTGATAAGGCGGCTAAAATTAATATTTTCCAGAAAAACAAGGCTGCGAACCTCAAAAGCCGAGCCAATAAGGCAATTAAGCCTGCCTAAGCAATATCTTGGTTCAATAGATTTTTGTAGGCCATGAGGATTTTTCCTCGTGGCCTCTTCTTTTTTAGCCTTTCTTTAATCCATGTCCGAACCGGCCCAGCAAGATCGTCTCGCAAAGGCGAGAGAGATAGCTAACAATCCTGTTGCTTACAAGGTCTGTGAGGGGTGTGATTCAATCGTTACAACCGAGGTTGTAATCTGTCCTAATTGTCATGGATACCGATTTGACTCCGATCCATCTAGGGTTGTCGATCAAGCCGTTGAGCTTGGGACGAGGGAACAGCGAAGTGTCACAGCCGAAGACTTAAGCTAAGGGTATCCTTGCCCAAATGAGGTTGAAAAAATCGACCATTTCGTTGGAGGTGATTTTCGGGGGCTTTGCACAAGGATTTAGTGAATTAGAGTAAAAAACTCTGTCGATTAGATTTATCGGTTTACTAATTCATTATCTTTTCGGGAGGAATACCCCAAAAAAAGAGCCGCCCATCCTAGCGGAGGGCGGCCAGCGATCTTTGAGAGGGGGAGTTCTAAAGCTAGCTGACGTTGACGGCTTCAGCCCCAGTTTCGCCAGTTCGAATACGGATGGCCTCCTCTACTGGGGAAATAAAGACTTTGCCGTCGCCAATCTTGCCGGTGTTTGAACTCTTTACTATTGCTTCGGCAACCTTTTGGGAGTCCTCCTCGTTCACGACAATCTCTATTTTTACTTTTGGAAGGAAATCAACAGTATATTCAGATCCCCGGTAAATCTCGGTGTGGCCTTTCTGGCGACCGAAACCTTTGACCTCGGTCACGGTCATTCCTTGTACATCAACTTCTGCCAAGGCTTCCTTGACTTCTTCGAGTTTGAACGGCTTGATGATAGCTTCGATTTTTTTCAT
>DIHU01000194.1:5781-10406 GCA_002420315.1 Akkermansiaceae bacterium UBA5688 | reverse complement strand
ATGCAAAGAGGTCGTAGCGCTCCGATAGGTAGAGACCCGTTTTTTGATGGCGAGAATTCCAAGGGCTAAATAATCTATTGGCCATAAGGGTTTTCATACCAAAAAACACCGAGTTGGTCGCGTTCTTCGCAGCAAAGAATGTCGAGATCTCCGTCACCATCGACGTCGGAGGGGACGATACGGTCATATTTGATCCCCGACTTTCCGGCGATTTCGTGGTTCTGCCAGAGCTGCTCAAAGGGCGTATCTCGATAAGAAAGCCATTGGGTTCCCGACAATGGTGCCTTGGCACTTTCGCAGCTGAAGACGAGGTCATTTTTGCCATCTTGGTTTACATCGAAAGTCACGGCGCTCTTACCTCCCCCGACTCCATCTGGAAGTGGGATGACATGTTCCTTCCACTCGGATTCGGTGGAGCGAAACCATACGATGGAGGTTTTATCAATCGCGATTACATCGAGACGACCATCCTTGTCGAGATCGCCGTGTGAGATGAATTTAATTTCACGATTGTTTCCGCCGATGTCATGACGTTTCCATTGCAAGGGATCAATCGCAGCCTCGGGTCCCGGATACTCTAACCAATAAACGCCGCGTTTCGGACCACGTCGATCACTGATGAGGATGTCCTTGCGGCCATCTTTATTCATGTCGATAGAGATGAGCGACATGATCCAGCCGGCATCCTGAAGTTTGTGATGCTTCCACGAGGAAACATTCCGGGCGTTTTTGGGGATCTCAAGCCAGCCCACGCTGCCGTTCTTACCTTTGGAGCTTACAATAAGATCGATGCCATTCTTTCTGTCGATCGACTTAGGGAGAGCATACATCCACGATTGTTTTCCCGCAGTGACAGGAATGGCCTCGGTTTTCCATTTCGATGAATCGAGAAAGGCAGCGGAGGATTTCGGAGCCCAGTGAACGAACATACTTTTGGTTCCTCCTTCGCAGGAGCTCACCACGTCTATGTTTCCGTCGCCATCGAAATCTGCGAATACCGCATCTTCTGCCGACTTGACCTCACCTACGGTAACGGTGGGCCATTCTTGTTTCGTTTTGATGTGTCCAGGGTGGAGATAGGCACGAACGACGCCTCCTTCTTCCCACCCAGTGGCGATGTCCATTAGGCCATCGCTGTTAACGTCAGCAAGACGGACGCCATCGGCCCCCTTTGAGCTTTTATCAATGGTGTGACGCTCCCACGGCTCTCCAGCCAAGAGAGGGAAAGACGAAAAGAGAGCGGGAAGGAAGTATTTCACAATTATTTTTGGAGCAGGAGCGGCTTGGCTTCATCAACCCAGCCGGCCGGCCGTTGGCCTTTACCTTTGTTGTCGCCGTCTCCTAGGTCTTCCTGTGCTACTTTGACTAATCGGATGAGTCGCGTAACGATGTTTGGATTTTTCTCTGCAAGGTTATTTGATTCAGCGGGGTCGACTGAGAGATTGAAAAGCTGGATGGGGGAGTTTCTCTTTTTGTCGCTCCAGCCTTCGAGTTTTTCGGTCTGTGGGAGGACAAGTTTCCATTTTCCGCTGCGGACAGCTTGAAGTTGTTTAGTATGATAATAATAGAAAGCTTTGTGTGGCGATTTAGCATCACGCATGCCAAAAAGAAGATCGCTGATGTCGTGGCCATCTATCTTTTTTTCTGGAAGTTTTCCTGCAGTAAGGGCTGTGAAGGTGGGGAGGAGGTCGAGAGTGGAGGCGACTTCAGAGCAGCTTGATTTGGCAGGGATTTTTCCAGGCCAGCGCATCAGGCAAGCCACGCGCATCCCGCCTTCGTGAGTGGATCCTTTAGAGCCTTTCAGAGGCGCGTTACTACCACCGTTCCGGGAGTTAGAGCCATTGTCTGAGGTGAAGATAACGAGGGTGTTTTGATCGATTTTTTCTTTCTTGAGGGTTTCCAAAATGATTCCGGTACAGGTATCGACCTCTTCGATCCAATCGCCGTATTTTCCGTTACTGGACTTACCTTGAAATTTTTCGCCCGGGAAGAGTGGGAGATGGACAGAGGTGTGTGGGAGGTAGAGGAAGAAAGGCTTTTCACGGTTGGTTTGGATAAATTTTAACGCTTCCTCTGTATAACGCCGAGTGATCGGTGATTGGGCCACTGGCGCTTCAATAACTTGCTCATCTCGGAGAAGCGGGAGGGGAATGTTTTTTCGGCCCATATCGTTGGAGTAAGGGATTCCAAAGTAGGAATCGAAGCCATGGCGGGTTGGTAGGAAATCGGGTTGATCTCCGAGGTGCCATTTCCCGATGCAGGCGGTTGCGTAGCCTTGCTCCTTAAGAATTTCAGCGATAGTTGTTTCATCTGGATTGAGTCCTTTTCGGGCATTTGGGAAGAGGACCCACTTGTTGTTCTGATCAATATGCATGTTCAAGCGACGAGGATAACAGCCGGTGAGCAAACTGGATCGAGAAGGGGTGCAGACTCCGCTGGTGACATAAAAGTCAGTGAATCGCATGCCTTCCTGAGCCATTTGGTCCAGGACGGGCGTCCGGTTCTTTGTGGAGCCAAAGCAACCAATGTCTGAATAGCCCATGTCATCCATGTAGATTAAGACTATATTGGGTTTGCGCGCGGAGGCGGAGGTAATCAGAAGGGAAATGAGAATAAAGAATTTCATGGTTTACTTGGGGAAATGAGGATTCCCCTGTTGATAGCCTTCATTCTGCGCTGTAGCTAGAGACTTGGCTATTATTTTTAAGCTTCGTTAGTTTAGGAGAGCCATGGGCTACGCTTTATTTTAGTAATGTTTTTGCTGGTTTTACGGTTTTTGAGTGACCCTAAGACGAATAAAGTTACGCTCCTGCGCTTCAACCGGAGTCAGGCTTCGCCAGATTACGGTTTCTGTTCCGTCCTCATTGGAAGTGGCAGAGACAGCGGTCGTTCTGAGTGGGCCCCAGCTAATAAGGTCCGAACTAATTTGGACTTCGAATAGAATGTTATCGGCGGCGAGGTTTCGACGGTGAGTTAATGTGAGATATTCTTTGAAGTTTCCTAGACCATCGTCGAAGCGACCGGTTCCGGATTTAGGAAAAGATTCTGGACTGAATCCAGCATCGCCCTGAATCGAGCCGAGAGCGTATTCTAGAAGTGCGGTGAGACCATCGCCATCGCTATCGGCGTTTGGATCTCCAGTAAAGATAGTATTGTCTCCCTTTCCTGGGCGACCTCCCAAAATTGTGCTAGCCCTCCAGTTAATGGGTAAAGAATGATCGGGGATAGTTTCCGGCGAGATTAGGACGATTGAATAACCGTCACCGTCGGGTGAAGTCGGCCAAGGGTCGTTATCATTATATTTGAATCTGCGGGCGTCGACTCCGATAGCGTCGATAAGAGCAATTTGCTCTCCGGAATTTCTCAAGCTGGAGGTTGAGAAATCGCCGGGGGCTATATTGACTCCTAGGGTGTTGTAGATTGATGCAAACTCGGTCTGGTTCTTGACCACAACAACCCGAGCATCCGGAGCGAGTGTGAATCCAAGAGGGAAAGTGTAATCGATGCCAGCAAAGGTAAGGTTGGAAAGGTCAGTGGTCGCGGCTGAGATGTTCATGAGCTCGACCCATTCTCCGTCTTCAGATGTTCCAAGTGGGTTATACATGATTTCAGAAATCACAATATTTGAAGCATCAGCAATTGGAGCAACAAGAAAATCTCCGGTAGTAAGCGCTGACCATTCTCCATTTTCAAAGGCCCGTGCACACACTTTAGCACCACCTGTTAGTGGAACGATGTTACTACCAACGTCACCGCCTACCGGAGCGATGCCAGAGAGTCGGACATCAAGACCGGTGTCACTGCTGCTGGCGCTGTTTTGGTGGACTTCGATGGCAAGAACGTTAGTTCCCTCGAGGAGGTCGCCAGCGGTGAGAGTTCCAAGGTTAATGAGGCCTCCTTCATCGGAGGTAGCACTGATGGCGTAATCCTCATACTGTTGATTTCCACCATTCATATTACTTCGTCCGATTTCTTTGCCGTTGAGGTAAATAATGGCTCCATCATCGCGCACCAAATTAAGGTTCAGTTGAGTAAAGCTGGCGGCATTGGTGACGGTAAAAGATTTACGAAAGTAAATTGTTGGATGGCGGGGAGTTTGGAAGTTCAGATCGGTGTTTATCGTTCGCCCGTTGATCGTTCCGTATCCTAACAGGGCTTGTCCTGTTTTCCAGCTAGTGTCATTGAAGAAAGGATGTTTCCAGTCGCTGCTATTGTAAGCGGTATTTCCGACTACAAGTTCGCTATCACTTTGTGGGACACCGTTATCGAGAAATTTCCAGCCATTTTCTTCAAGTTGAATGAAGTTTGTCTGATTACTCCCTCCTCCGATTGAAGTTGAATTAGGGTTGATTCCGCCTCCTGAAAGGCGGGGATCATTACCATCAGTAGTGTAGTAGATAGTACCAGTGGTAGATGTGATCTTGAGATTGCCTCCGATAGGAATTACCCCTTCGCTTTGAAAAGAATCACTCACTAGAAAATCTGGAGCGTTCACCGATGGAACAAGAGATCTGTAGTTAGCTTGAACGACATTGCTCCGGGCCGGGAAGTAGTTATTGATGATTCGATTTTGTTCGGTTAGCCATTGATTGTCACGAGTGTAAAGAGTGCCGCGATGATCGCCC
>DIHU01000194.1:0-5466 GCA_002420315.1 Akkermansiaceae bacterium UBA5688 | reverse complement strand
GCGATGATCGCCCGATCGAGATTGTCGGCGAATTTCATCCAGCGAGCGGCAGTGGCTTCGGCAGTGAGAGCGCCTTCTGGGCCAAAGTGTTTTTTTAGTCTATCAGCAAAACGAATCCGATATTCCGATAGCGCCTCGAGTTGGCTTCGCACGCCCATGGGATCACGTGGAGAGTTGTTAAGAGAAGGACTCTCGAGGGAACGCTCACCATCCCATGAATAGAGTTGCCAAGGTGCCATTTTCTCAGGCTGGCCGGTCGTAAACGGCCCGCCTCCTGCAGCCCGCCAATTGCCACCTGCCTTGAGGTCTGAATTGCCGCCATAACGATTGATAATTTGGTAGTCGATATATTGATCGATATCAATGATCTGCTTAATCCGATCCCAATTACCGCTTGAAACCACACCTGGAATAGCATTCCAAGCAGTCCCCGAACCATCTACGATAGAAGAGCCATTGCGGGCATCAAGGATGCTGTCATCACCCCCGTTGTAAGCGGCGTAGTGGGAAGCCTCTGGGCGTTCACAGAGATTGTGGACTCCCCAATAAAGACCGTTCACAAAAACGTGAACCATGAATCCGTGACCGGCAGCGGGATTCCCCATATCGAGCATAGATTCGCGCATCCATTGATCACGAATCATGGAGCCGCGGCTTCGCTGACCACTGTCACGATGGATCCAAGAATTGTTATATCCGGCGCGTAGGGTGATGGAATTGAATGCTTCGACTTCTGAATTCGGAAAGAGTTTTTCGCGCAGTCGTCCGGAACCGTATTGAGCGCGGAACCGGAAATTCATAGAGTGTTTTGGACTGGATCCTGGATTGCGGCTCGCTCCGCCCTGAACTTTGATTCCGCAATTGATTTGCCAGTCATCGCGAGTGTCGGTGGAGGATGGGATATATTCGGCGGAGCATTCATACTCAAGCCCCCCATTTGTTGAGTTTGTGTAAATTCCACTTCCACCACTGAAGTCGGCACGATCCATAGCGATGGAGATGGTCGGAATATCTCGCAGCCCTTTTAGCATCGTTTGGGCAATTGTATCCTGATGACCACTGGCAAGGTTTGTTGATTTAGAGACGCGCGGGTCCATTCTGTAATCTCCCGAAGAGAGATTTCCCCAACCAGGGGGCTGATTTTGCTCCAGAAAAGCGGTATTTAATCCTGCGGGATCGGTTCCATCAGGACGCGCATTTTCAATGTCAAACAAGAGGTAGGTTTGGCAGTCAATATTTGTAGGGGTGAACCCGGCTTTGATCGCGGATGCTTTGAGTGTCGTGGTTTTGTTGACTGAAATTGGGCCAGAGTAAATAGAAGCATTGGCTGTTGGGTTTCCCATCTGATTGATTGGGCGAGTGCCATCCGTAGTAAAGTAGATGGTCGCTCCCGGCGTATCGCTCGTTATCGTGACACTGAGGGCTTGGTCGTAATAGCCACGATCTGGACTAAAATTAGTATCAAGCACTTTGGCAATTCCGGAAGTATTGTTGGCAAAGCCTG
Source organism: Akkermansiaceae bacterium UBA5688 (assembly GCA_002420315.1). Lineage (GTDB taxonomy): Bacteria > Verrucomicrobiota > Verrucomicrobiia > Verrucomicrobiales > Akkermansiaceae > SW10. The sequence goes on along the minus strand of DIHU01000194.1, from coordinate 3,962 downwards.
GGGTAGGAGATGAGAAATAAACTGGGTCTCCGTTTTCAGGGTCTAGGCCATAAGAAATGTCCTCGTCTTGTTTTGGATATTTGATACCGATTGGGCAAAATTCACTCTTAATTGTGCCTGATGAATCGATAAGCGCAATGTATTCTCCGTCAGATGAAAGCTTGAAGTTGGTGTTTAGATTCCCGTTTGCATCGGGCACACCTGATCCTGAAGCGTAGACGATGAGAAATCCTCCTGCGGGAATGTTTGTTGGTGCGGGGAAGGTCCATTTTTCTGGTGCCGAAGAGTCGTCTGTAAGGTGCCAACCACTGAGGTCGAGGGGGGAAGAACTGTTATTGAGGATTTCGATCCAATCGTCAGTGGTGCCATTAATTTGATTGGTAATTGGATACCAATCGTTGGAATTATTTGTTTGGCCGCCATCGTTCGATGCCATGAATTCATTAATGATAACTGCACTAATCTCGAGAGTTTCCCCTTCGTCACGAATCTCCGCTCGAGTTTGAAAAAGAATTTGGAACAAGAAAATAGCGAAAGACCAGAATCGTGTTGTTTTTTTCATGGAGATGTGCGGTGTCGCTTATTTTTTAAACTATGGTCTGGAGTAGATAGATGGGAATTAAATGTGCCACAAAGATAAAATAATCTATCATCCTGCGTAGGAAAAGAGAGCCAATTGGCTCGTTTCAATGGTAACTCTTAACAACCTACGCTGAGATCAAGATCCTACGGTGAACCGGGTAACTCCCGAATCTTATTATCGCACTATGATTCTAAAAACTCAAATTCCTCTGCTGATAGCTGTGACTTCATTTGTTTCGGCTAAGGTTGATTTTGCACATGAGGTGTTGCCAATTCTGAAAGAGAATTGCGCAAAGTGCCACACGAACGGTAAGTATAAGGGAGGGCTTTCGCTCGATACACGCGAGGCCTTGTTAGAGTCCGATGTGATTGAGCTTGGCGATTCCCAAAACAGTCTTTTTATAAAGGTGCTGACGGCGCATGATGAAGAAGATCGAATGCCACAAGATGCTGAGCCTCTGCTAAAGGGGGATATTGCGATTTTAGCAAGGTGGGTGAATGAGGGGCTGGCTTGGGAGAAAGGGTTTACTTTTAAAAATAGGACATGGAAGGCTCCTTTGGGGCATCAAAGAGTTGAACTGCCTGGACCGGAAGGCGGAAACCCAATCGACCGAATAGCAGCAGACTATTTCAAGAGGAATCGGATCCAATCGCCTGCGGCAATTTCGGATGCCCGGTTCTTGAGAAGAGTAAGTCTGGATCTGGTAGGACTCCTCCCTTCAAAAAGTGAATTGGAAACGTTTGTGGCTTCGGATTTAGGCGCAAAGCGGGAGGCGAAAATTAAGCAAATCCTGACACGCGATCTCGACTATGCCGATCATTGGATGACGTTTTGGAATGATCTCTTGCGGAATGACTACGCAGGGACTGGTTTTATTGACGGAGGACGTCGTCAAATCACAGGGTGGCTATACCTCTCGCTTAAAGAGAATAAACCTTATGATCAATTTGTAAGAGAGTTATTGAATCCAACCGCTGAGTCGGAAGGCTTTATCAAGGGCATAAAGTGGCGTGGTAACGTTAATGCTTCGCAGGTTCCAGAGATTCAGTTCGCCCAGAATGTCTCACAGCTCTTCTTTGGTGAGAATATGAAGTGTGCTTCGTGTCACGATAGCTTCATTAATAACTGGAAGCTGGAAGATGCTTATGGAATGGCAGCGATTATTGCGGGAAAGCCACTTGAGATGTATCGTTGCGATAAACCGACTGGTAAAAAAATGGATGCAAAGTTTCTTTTTGATGAACTAGGGAGCATCGATAAGACATCATCTCGTAACGATAGATTGAAAAGGGTTGCGGAGCTTGCGACAGCGCCAGGTAATGGTCGCTTGGCTCGGACCATCGTAAATCGTCTTTGGGCTCGTTTGATGGGTCGGGGGCTGGTTGAGCCTGTAGATATCATGAGCAATCGTCCATGGAGCGAGGATATGCTCAATTACCTCGCGTGGGATCTTTCTCAGAATGCTTACGATCTCAAGAGGACCCTCTCCATCATTGTGAGCTCCCGAACGTATCAAAGCGCCACGGTGATTGCGGCGAAGAGTGGCGAGGATTTTGTTTTTGAAGGTCCCAGTGCCAAGCGGATGACGGCTGAGCAATTCATGGATGCGGTTTGGGAAATCACTGAGACTGCGCCTGATAAGATTGATGCGAAGGTTGATAGAGGAAGTGAGGTAGCGCGGAGTGTTAGGGCCTCGTTGGTGAAGTCGACTCTCTTGATGCGTGCCCTTGGGCGTCCTAATCGTGAGCAAGTTGTCACGACCCGGCCCGCTGAATTAACTACCTTGCAAGCACTTGAACTCAATAACGGGAAGGAATTTGTTAATTATTTAAACCGAGGTGCTACCAAACTTTTCGCTGAGAAAGAGATGGTCGAAAGCCTCTATCTTGAAGCCCTGTCTCGCCTCCCAAGTTCACTTGAAAAGCAAGTGGCCCTTAAGATTTTAGGGGAGGGAGTTACCCCAGAATCTACGGCGGACCTTTTGTGGACAATTCTTATGCTGCCTGAATTTCAATTTATTAACTAAGAGCAAACTATGTCAAAACCACTTGAATTTGAAAATCGGCGCGACTTTCTTAAGAAGCTCGGAACTGCCTCCGCGGCGACTTTGGCAATGGGCGCCCCTCGCTCGTTTGGGGATGAAATTGAACAGCCTGAGGCAAAGGCTGATTCTTGTATTCTGCTATGGATGGGTGGAGGCATGGCAGCACCTGATACTTTTGATCCGAAGCACTACGAACCGTTTCGAAAGGGCCTTAAAGTGTCGGATGTTGGTAGCACTTTTCCTGCGATCCCAACCTCGGTAAGTGGAATCAATTTCACGGAAGGCTTTGAGGAAGTTGCGAAGGTGATGGATAAAGGAACGTTGATTCGCTCGGCGGTGCAACCTGACCTTGGACATATTCTGCATTCCCGACACCAATATCATTGGCATACCGGATACGTTCCGCCGCAAACGGTGGCAGCACCGCATATTGGGGCGTGGATGGCCAAAGTGTTGGGGCAGCGAAATCAGTCGATGCCTGCTTTTATTGATATTGGTCAGCGACTCGAGGGAGTGGGCGAGAAAGAAGAACTGAAAGCTTTCCACACCGGTGGTTTTTTTGGGAGTGAATTTGGCCCCTTCCTGCTGCCATATCCTGATCAGGCGACTGGGGCAGTCCAACCGCCTACGGGAATGACCCCAAGTCGATTTTCCAATCGATATAAACATTATAAAAAATTGATTTCAGAAGGTCTGGTTGGAAAAATTGGAAGTGAGTTCCAACAAGAATCGATGCTACAATCGATGGAGAAAGCTCACCGTTTACTAAGTTCGAAGGAGGCAGCGGCCTTCGACCTTACAAAGGAAGATGAGAAGTCTGCAAAAGAATATGGTACGACCCGCTTTGGTAAGGGTTGTTTGTTAGCGAGGCGACTTGTGGAATCGGGTGCCAGATTTATCGAGGTCACTACCGAATATCAGCCCTTCAAACACTGGGATACTCACGAAAAAGGACATACTACTTTAAAGCGATTAAAGTCTGAGATTGATCAGCCAATCGCCCAGTTGATTCGTGATTTAGAGGAGCGAGGAATGCTGGATCGGACCTTGGTCGTAATTGCGAGCGAGTTCAGTCGCGATATGATGATTGAGGGGGTGCCGGGATCAAATGCGCGTGATCAGACGACTCACAAGGTGGATGTTATCTCAGAATTGAAACACTATGGTCAACATAGACACTTCACTGGAGGGACTAGCGTTTTGATGTTCGGTGGCGGGGTGAAGAAGGGGTTTCAATTTGGTAAGACTGCGGATGAACGACCGTTTGTGGCGGTTGAGAACCCGCTCACAATTGAGGATTTGCACGCCACCATTTTCCAGGCCATGGGGATCTCG